>NZ_CP032624.1:1215797-1519747 GCF_003627055.1 Gryllotalpicola protaetiae | reverse complement strand
CGGCGGCGGGGTCCGCAGCCGACGACAGCAGGCGCGCGACCCACGGCGTGTCCGCGGTGCCCGGGTTCACGCAGTTGACACGGATGCCTTCCCGCAGGTGGTCCGCGGCCATCGCCCGCGTCAGGCCGAGCACCGCCCCCTTCGTGGCCGAGTAGAGCGCGCGCTGCGGCAGCCCGACGTTCGCCGCGACGGAGCAGGTGTTCACAATGGCGGCCGCAGGCGACTCACGCAGGTGCGGCAGCGCCGCGCGCGCGACGCGCACCATGCCGACGACGTTCACGTCGAAGACGCGGTGCCATTCGGCATCCGCATTGTCCTCAACGCCGCCCTGCGCGCCGACGCCCGCGTTGTTGATCACGATGTCGAGCCGCCCGAACCGCGCGACGACCGACTCGATGGCGGCGCGAACGGATTCATCATCCGTCACGTCCGCGACCACGGCGAACACGTCGCTCGACGCCCCGGAGACGTCGCGGTCGAGCACCGCGACGCTGCCGCCACGCGCGCCCAGCTCGGCCGTGATCGCCGCGCCGATGCCCGATGCGCCACCCGTCACTACCGCGACGAGCCCGTCGAATTCCCCGCTCACCGCGAGCCCGCGCCCGCGCCCGAGCCCGCCGCGACGAACACCTGCCGCTGGTGCCCGAGCCCCTCGATCTCGAGGTCGACGACGTCGCCGGCCCTGAGGTACGGGAAGCGCCCGGACAGGGCCACCCCCTGCGGCGTGCCGGTGAGAATCAGGTCGCCCGGCTCAAGCGCGAGGTACTGGCTGAGCTGCCACACGATCGTCTCGACGCCGAAGATGAGGTCGGCGGTCGTTGAGTCCTGCCGGGGCTCGTCATTCACGAAGCTGCGCAGGCGCAGGTCGGCGTGGTCGACCTCATCGGGCGTCACGAGCCACGGCCCGACTGGGCAGAACCCCGGCGCGGACTTGCCCTTGCCCCACTGGCCGCCGGAGATCTCGAGCTGCCAGGTGCGCTCGGACAGGTCGTTGGCGAGCACGAAGCCGGCCACATGCGCGAGCGAATCGGCCGGCGAGTCGAGGTAGAGCGCGCGCTGCCCGATCACGATGCCGAGCTCGACCTCCCAGTCGGTCTTCTCGCTGCCGCGCGGGATCTCGACGTCGTCGTTCGGCCCGACCACCGTGTTCGGCGTCTTCAGGAACACGATCGGCACTGCGGGCGGCGCCGAGCCCGACTCGGCGGCGTGCGCCGCGTAGTTCATGCCGATGCACAGCACGGCGCTCGGCCGGGCGATCGGCGCGCCGATGCGCAGCCGATCGGCGCCGTCGAGCGGCACGAGTTCGCCCGCTGCCAGCGCCTCCGCCGCACGCGCCGGCCCGCGGCCCGACAGGAATCCCCCGTCGATGTCGACGGCGACGGGTCTCAGGTCGTACGCGACCCCGCCATCGATCAGCACCGGGGTCTCGCTGCCCGCTGGGCCGAGTCGCGCGAATCTCACGTCTGCTCCTTTGCATTCGAGGTGTCGGATGCCTGAAACATCCGATCTGAGCCTAACCAGTCGCCGCCCCGAGGCCCAGGGGCCATCATTGACACCGCAGACATCCGATGTCTAGGCTCGCCAGTCGTGAGTCTCATCGCCGAGTTCGACACGCACGACGTGCGCTTCCCGACGTCCCTCCTGCTCGACGGCTCAGACGCCATGAACCCCGACCCCGACTACTCCGCGGCGTACGTGCGCATCGGCACGGACGCCGGCGACAGCGGTCACGCGTTCGTCTTCACGATCGGGCGCGGCAACGACGTCGAGGTCGCGGCGATCAAAGCCCTCGCCCCCTACGTGCTCGGGCAGAGCGCAGAAGAGCTGCTCGCCGACCTCGGCGGCGTCTGGCGCCGACTGCAGCACGACTCGCAGCTGCGCTGGCTCGGGCCGGAGAAGGGCGTTATGCACATGGCGATCGGCGCGGTCGTGAACGCCCTGTGGGACCTGCGCGCGAAGCGGGCGGGCAAGCCGCTGTGGCGACTGCTCGCCGAGCTGAGCCCGGAGGAGCTCGTCGACCTCGTCGACTTCCGGTACCTGAGCGACGCGCTCACCCGCGACGACGCGCTCGAACTGCTGCGTCGCGCAGAGCCCGGCCGCGCCGAGCGCATCGCCCGCCTCGAGGCCGAGGGCTACCCGGCCTACACGACCACCCCCGGCTGGCTCGGCTACACCGACGAGAAGCTCGCGCGGCTCAGCCGCGAGGCCGTCGCCGAGGGGTTCCCGCAGATCAAGCTCAAGGTCGGGGCGAGCCTCGACGACGACCGGCGGCGACTCGCCATCGCGCGCGAGGCGGTCGGCCCAGGCATCCGTATCGCCGTCGATGCCAACCAGCGCTGGGACGTCGACGAAGCGATCGAGTGGATGCGCGCGCTCGCACCCTTCGACATCGCCTGGATCGAGGAGCCGACGAACCCCGACGACGTGCTCGGGCACGCGGCCATCGCGCGCGCCATCTCGCCGATTCCGGTCGCGACCGGCGAGCACGGCGCGAACCGCGTGATGTTCAAGCAGTTCCTTCAGGCAGGCGCGCTGCAGGTGCTGCAGATCGACTACACGCGGGTCTCGGGCGTGAACGAGAACCTCGCGAATCTGCTGCTGGCCGCGAAGTTCGGGGTGCCGGTGTGCCCGCACGCGGGCGGCGTCGGTCTGTGCGAGGCGGTGCAGCACCTCGCGATGTTCGACTTCGTGGCGCTCTCGGGCACATTCGACGACCGCATGATCGAGTTCGTCGACCACCTGCACGAGCACTTCGTCACGCCGGTCGATGTGCACGACGGGCGGTACTGGCCACCCGCTGCGCCGGGGGCCGGCACAGAGATGCATGCCGCCTCGATCGCCGAGTATGAGTTCCCTGCGGATGTCTGACCCGGCCCTCGTATGCCCGAGCAGCGGGACCTCTACACAGGCGCCGCGAGCCCGCTCGCGCTGCCTCATCCGCGCGTAACGGCGGCATCCGCGCGAGCTGCGGCCGCATACCGCGCGGCAATGCGGGTATCGCGCGGATGAGCCTCGGCGTCATCCCCGCGCCGCTCGGCGCAACCAGTCCTCGACGCCCGCGATGTGCACCGCGGCGCGCGCCCGGGCGAGCTCGGCGTCGCCCGAGGCGAGGGCGCCGACGATCGCGGCATGCTCGGCGAGGGTGCGTTCGACCACGTTCTCCTGCGTGAGCCCGCGCCAGACGCGAGCGCGCATGGTGCCCCCGGAGAGGCTGTCGAGCAGACTCGTCAGGTAGCCGTTGCCGGCGAGCTCGGCGATGCCGTGATGGAACGCGACGTCGTGCTCGACAAGGTCGTCGAGAGAGGCCTCGGCCGAGACGGCAGTGACCATGGCGCGCAGACGCTCGGCATCGGCATCCGTCGCCCTCACCGTCGCCATCGCAGCCGCCGCGGGCTCCAGAATCCGCCGCACGGCGAACAGCTCGAGCACCGACGCGTCCTCGTGCAGGTCGACGACGAACGACATCGCCTCGAGCAGCAGCCCTGGCTCGAGGCTCGTCACGAAGGTGCCGTCGCCGCGGCGCACATCGAGCACCCTGATGATCTCGAGCGCCTTCACCGCCTCCCGCAACGAGCTGCGTGAGAGGCCGAGCGACTCGCTGAGCTCCTTCTCGGGCGGCAGGCGATCGCCGGGGCGCAGGTGGCCGTCGATGATCATGTTCTTGATCTTGAGGATCGCCTCATCCGTGACGGCCATGGCACGAGCCTAGAGCGGCGCATGGCGCGGCTACGTCTACGTCATTCCGCGTATATCGGCAGGCGCAGAACCACTCGAGTGTCAGCGGCAACCGAGCACCCTGGCGGGAGACGCACATGTCGCTGTGGGATCAATTGCCGGGCTCCGCACAGAACGGCGGAGCCCTGTCCGAACTCGAGAACGTCCTGAACGACGTCGACGACGACGGCACCCCTGACACCGTCACCGATGACGATGGCACCTGGAAGAGCTGGACGAAGACGTACAGCGCGCAAGACGGGCTCAGCCTGCTCGGCTTCGGCGGCGAGGCGGGTTCGGGCAGCACGACCCCGATCGAGTTCCTCGACCCGAACATCACCATCGAGGTGGGGTTGCACCAGGCCGGCGGGGCCGACGACGGCGGCTGGCGGGTCACGCTGACGAGCCCGATCGTGGCGATCCATGCGCCGTTCCTCACCCCTGCGATGTACGACGTCGCGAACGCGCGCCTCACGCAGGACACCAGCACGAAGAACGTGTCGTTCATCGTGCCGGCGCTCAAGCTGCGGCTGAAGCAGCTGGCGGGGGCGTCGGTCGATTTCAAGGTGCTGTCGGCCGCGACGACGAGCACGCAGGTCGACGACGTCTACGACCTGGTGCGGATGGACCCGCCATACGCCCTGATCGGGCCGAGCGACGCGGTCGGCTTCGGATTCCGCAGCGCCGTGCTCGACCTGAGCGGGGTGGCAGGGCCGAGCGGCGTGCCCGCCGGCGCGCGGGTGATGCCGGACGACTGGCAGGGCCTCTACCTGCCCGAGGTGCGCCTCTTCGTGCAGCCGAACGGGCTCGACGGCCTCGCCGTCACCGCGGCGGCCAAAGACCTCTGGATCGGCATCGGCGCCTCCGCCGGCGTCACCGGTGTCTTCGAGGCCGAGGTCGTCAACGCGCTGAAGCTCAGCGTCTCGGCGCATGTCCTCAACCAGACCGGCGGCTACGTGCCGGTGAGCATCAACGACGACGGCTCTGACGACCTGAGCGGCACCGCCACCGTGCCGGCCGACTGCACCCTGTTCATCGACACACACGGCGGCAGCGGCGCGAATTCGGTCACGATCACGCCCGGCGGTGCGGCTGCGGTCATCGGCACGAGGGCGAGCATCCACACGGATGCCGGGGGTCAGACCATCACCGTCACGGTCAACGACGCTGCGGCCGGCCTCACCAAGCACCTCACCCTGCACTTCACGCTCGACACGAGCGCGGCGGGCGGCAGCGGCGGCTCGGCGAAGGCCTACGGCGTCACGCCGACCGGCACGAACACCCAGTTCCACCTGTTCCTCGACTCCAGCGACCCCGTGCGGGTGGGCGTGCGCGAGACGCTGCCCGTCGGCGCGACGTTCGCGTGGACGAGCTCGAGCGTTCCCATCACGGGGCCGACGAACGAGGCATCCGTCACCCTCGATGCCTCTGCGCTGACCGCCGGAAATCCGCTCCGCAGCGATCTCACGCTCACGATCAGCGGCGCGCCATCGGTCGTGAGCGACTGCTTCTTCGCCTTCGACCATCCGAAGCCCGCCGAGATGCCGGGCACGAACGTGAACTGGGCGCTGAACCCCGCCAACACGAAGGACTCGAAGTCGCCGTCGCACACGCAGCAGGCGTCGAGCCGCTCGTACAAGGAGGCGGCGGCCGACCTGGCGCAGACGATCCCGCTGTCGACGGCGCTGACGGTCGACGGCTACGCCTCGTGGGAGAACGAGCAGGACCAGTACAACCTCGACCTGAGCAACCGGCGGCGCGACGCCCTCATCGCGATCCTGCACGATGCGGGGTTCACGGCCGTCACGGCGACGAGCACACCCGGGCAGGGGTTCGGGTCGGCGAACGCGCACGCGGGCACGGCGCCCCGGCCGGGCGCAGACACCGTGCCGGAGGAGGGCGACGGATTCTGGTGGCTCGCCCGCGCCTGGGCCCAGCCGGGGCCCGGCCAGACCGTGACCGGCACCTTCACCGCAGACGAGACCGATTGGGCCGGCGACGTCCAGCAGCAGGACCAGACGCCGCAGAAGCCCCCGCAGCCGAGCTGCTTCCACCGCATCGGGGTGCGGGTCGAGCTGCTGCGCTCGACGTTCATCCGCGCCGAGGTGTGGGGCGAGTTCGACCTGTCGGGCGCCGCCGATCAGTCGGCGCCCGGCCTCGGCCTCACCGACCAGCAGCACCAGGACAACCCGGCCGACGGCATCGTCGACTTCCTCGTGCGGCTGCGCATCAGCGAGGACCGCGAGGCGTGGGAGGTCGACGCCGAGTTCAAGGCGCACGACAAGGACAAGGACGGGCTCTACCAGCGCAAGCGCGGCGACGGCATCCCCGATCTTGTGCTCGACGCCGTCGGGGCGCTCGCGATCCTCGCACCGCTCACCGCCGCGGTCAGCTCGCTGTCGCCCGCGGGCGGGGCGGTCGTCGCGCTCGGCGAGATGGTACTCGGCGGCGCCGGCCTCATCAGTACGCAGCAGCTCACGCTCTACGGCGGCTCGCTCGTGGTGAGCGACGGCATCGTGAGCGCCGACGGTTCGACGGGGGATGCCGCGGCGGGCTACAAGGTCAGCGTGTTCTTCGACGTCGAGACGAAGTTCGCGTTCGACCTCAAGATCATCCGCACCGCGGACGGCAAGTTCATGAGCACCCGCTACAAGGCGATCGGCGTCGCGGCGGAGTGGGGTGCGGCATCCGACCCTGATTTCAAGCCGCTCGCCGTGTTCGACCCCAGCAAGGGCTACACGATCGACGCGCCCGACGGGTCGCTCACCGCGGTCTCGCCGCTCGACGAGATCCTGCGCATCTTCGGCTTCAAGGTGAGCCACGACAACCCCTTCTTCGTCGAGGTGCAGTTCGGTCTCGGCATCGAGCTCGGCATCATCACGATCGACACCGCGACGGTGCGCGCGGACTTCCACGGATCGGGCGCCCCCGACATTTCGATCTCGCGCCTGTCCGCGACGCTCGACGTGCCGAACGTGCTGCACGGCACGGGGTACGTCTCGATCACGGACCAGCAGATCAGCGGCGGATTCGACGTTCAGGTGACGTCGGTCAACATCCGCATCGCGGCGACGCTCACGATCCACCCCGACCCCGACGGCGGCCCCGCGATCGGAATCTTGTTCGGCGCAGAGGTCGACTTCCCCGCGCCGATCCTGCTCGGAAGCTCGGGCCTCGGCATCTACGGTTTCCTCGGCGGCATGGGCATCAACTTCGCGCGCAGCTACGACGAGACCGCAGAGCTGCCCGCGCTCGACTGGGCGATGACCCACCTGCGCCAGAACGACCTGTTCACCGACCAGGCGTGGCACTACGACAAGGACAACTACTCCTTCGGCGCCGGCATCGTGCTCGGCACGGCCGACGGCGGCTTCACCCTGCACCTCAAGGGGGTGCTGCTCATCTCGGTGCCCGGCCCCGACATCACCCTGCTCGCGAAGGCTGACATCATCTCGGCCGGCCTGCCGTCGGTCACGGGCGACACGACCGCGACGATCGTCGCCGTCATCGACGTCGACTTCGGCCGCGGCACGATCCTCATCGCCCTGCGCGTGCAGTACGACGTGGGCGGCCTGCTGTCGGTCACGATCCCGGTGACGGCGTTCTTCGACACCAACACGAACGGCCACTGGTACGTCGAGCTCGGCAGCTACGAGCACCCCGCAACGGTCAAGGTGCTCGACGCCTTCACCGGGTCCGGCTATCTCGAGGTGCACGGGGACGGCATCCATCTGCCCACCCAGCCGCCGCTCGGCGCCGACGGGCTCGCCTTCGCGACGGGGTTCCACTTCGACGCCGTGCTGATGGGCAGCAAGGCCATCGGGCTGTATCTCGAGTGCGCGGCCGGCTTCGATGCGATCCTCGCGCCCGACCCGCTGTACATCGGCGGCATCATCTACGTCAGCGGCGAGCTGCGGCTGTGGATCATCGGCATCTCCGCGAGCGCCAAGCTCGTCGTGATCTACCAGGGCAAGGACGACAGCCTGTACGTGCACGGCGAGGTGCACGGCAAGGTCGACCTGTTCTTCTTCTCGATCGAGGGCTCGGTCGAGCTGACGATCGGCACCGACCCTGGCGACCCGCCGCCGACTGTGCAGCCGCTCGTCACGGGCGTCGAGTTCGTGGCGCGCACGATCCAGGTGATGGTCGAGGGCTCGGCCGATCTCGACACGGGAAAGCCCGTCGACGGCATCCTCTCAAAGGCCGTGGAGAACGACGCGAGCGCGCTGCCCGTTGTGCCGATCGACGCGATCCCGGTGCTCTCGTTCCTGACGCCTGCGAAGACGGATGCCGCGAACATCCTCGGCGGAGTGCTGGGCTCCTACGCGGGCGCGCCGTCGAACCCGTGGCTGCAGATCGGCGACCATTGGTGGCGCTACGAGGTCACCGCGGTGCGGCTCACGGGCGGTGCTCTGATTCCGCCGCTCACGCCCGGCGACAGCGCGGCCAGCGTCTGGTGGGTGCAGCAGCCGGATGCCGGGCAAGGCATCCAGCTGCAGCTGGCGCTGCTCGACTGGATCCCCGACCCGCACCCGTCCGCCGTGCCCTACGGCGAATCGCTCACCAAGACGGTCGACCACCGCTGGGGCCTCTTGTGCGCGAAGGCGGCGGACTCGGCGCCCGTGCTGTGGACCTTCGACGAGCAGCCGCTCGGCGCGAGCGCGAGCGGCTGGCACCTGACCGGCATCCCGTGGCCCGATGACCCGGGCACCGTGCGCTCGAGCGCGCCGCGCACCCAGCTGTTCGTCCACGAGCTGTGGCGCATCGCCCCGGCGATCGACCAACTGCAGGGCACCGGGCCCGCGCTCGTCATCGGCGACGCGGTGCCGTGCTTCAACCGGGCGCGCCTCGACGGTGTCAAGGCCGTGTCGGCGTGGGGGCAGAACCAGCCCGTCGGGCTCAGCACGCACGCCGCCCTCGACGGCACGGCGGCGCTCGATGCGCTCGACGCGCACCTCGCCGCGGGCGGCACGCTGCAGGACTTCCCCGCCGCGTTCCAGGCGACCGCGTGGAAGCCGAGCACGGTGTCGGCGTTCGCGCGGGCAGCCGCGAGCACCACGCGACTGACCCCTATGACGGCCGCGGCAGGTGCGGCAGGTGCGGCACGCGCTGTTGCGGTGCCAGACGCCGGATGCTTCGGCGAGGTGCTGCGCTCGCCGCAGCACGACCTCACCGAGCCGGCGCCCGGGCGCTCGCCCGAGATCGTCGAGGCCGTGAAGCAGGCGTGGGCCGCGGCATCCTTCACCCCCGATGCGCTCAAGGACGCCGTCGCGCTCGACGCGGGCACGCGTCTCGGCGATGACACCTTCGAAGACGTGGGCGTCCTGCTGCTGCTGCCGCGCATCGGCCTCGAGTACGGCCTCGTCGTCTCGAGCCGCGACGCGGAGGGCAACGAGGTCGCCTCGCACCGCGTCAGCCAGGCCGACATCGTGTCGAGCTCGAACCCGATCCCCGCGCACTGGCTCGATCCGAACGGCCCGTGGGCCGACCCGGTGAGCCGCGCGGGCTACCTCGGCGCGCGGCTCGCGCAGGCCGGCGGCCTGCTGTTCGCCTACGTGCACCTCGACAAGCTCGACGGGAAAGTGGCGCGCGTCGTCGTCGGCTGGAAGCGCAACGACGTGAAGCTGCCGGTCATGCCGCCGTTCTACGTGGTGGCCGCGCAGGCCGTGCTGCTCTCCGAGGTCGAGGGGCACTCGTGGGACATCGAGACGCTGAACTCCGACCAGCAGGCGCTCGACACGGCGCTCACCCAGCCCGCCGGCAGCGAGCCGCTGCTCACGCCCGGCCAGACCTACCACGTCGAGATCGACTGGACCGCCGCCTGGATCTCGGCCGCCGCCCACCCCGGGCAGCCGGCGCCGGGTGACACACCCGACGACTCGACCAGCACGACGCAGAGCTTCGGATTCGTCACGGAACCCGTCGCGACGAAGCCGTCGGACGTCGCGACCGACCTCTCGCCCTGGGTGCTCGGCACGGTGCCGAGCAAGAACGAGACGGGGCTGTTCACGCACGCCGGTGTCTCCCTGACGTTCTCGTCGCAGCGGGTCGCCACGTTGTTCGACGCCTACGGGCTCGAGCTCTACGCGGTCGTGCACGCGGCCTCGGGCATCCACCCCCGCCTCGCCGACCAGCCGGACGTGAGCGTGCCGCAGGTGCCCATCGGCGGCGACTCGCCCTACGCGACGATCGGCGAGGTCTTCGGCGTGACGACCGCCTGGCAGGAGGCGGCGGAGAACACCGCGACGCAGGCGGGCTGCCTCGATGAGGACAACTTCAACCACGACGAGTTCACGATGACCCTGCCGTACGTGTTCGAGCCGCTCACCGAGTACCTGCTCGACGTGCACGCGCGGCTGAAGGGCGACACCGGGGCGGGCGACATCGTCTACCGCGTGCCGTTCAAGACCGGCCGGTTCAGCGACGAGGCCGACTTCGCGGCCTTCGTCGGGCCGGCTCCCGCCGAGGGACGCGGCGTGCTCACCCCTGCCGCGCTCGGCACCCTGCACGACCAGGTCACCGGCACCGACCTCGACCAGGCCTTCGAGTCGGCCGGCTTGGGCGCGCCGCAGGTGCCCGGCTTTCCGAGGCTGCAGGTCTTGTGGTCGACGGATGCCACCCCGCAGCCCGTCGCCGTCGTGATCGAGTCCAGTGAGGAGCTCGTACGCGCCCGCCTCGCGCCGCAGCAGGCGACGCCGACCCCGAACCCCGACCCGAGCCATCACTACTGGAAGATCTCGCCGTACGAGTGGCTCGAGGTCGCGGCATCCGTCACCCCGCCGCTCGGCGGCGAACTGCCGGCCGCACCGGTCGACCGCGTCGCGGTCGGGCCTGGCGGCACCCGCGTGATCGTGTTCCTCGGGTCGAGCGCCCGCGGCACACGCCTGAAGCTCGATCTCGTCTCGACGCCGCTGCCGGGCGGCACGAGCACACGTACGCCGCTGCTGTCCGTCGGCCTGCTGGCCGCCCCGTGGGAGGACGAGGACTGATGGTCACCTTCATCGCAGACCCGGGTTTCTTCCGCGCCGACGCGGTCGCGATCGACTGGGCGTCGATCGCGAAGTCGCAGTCGGCCATGGGCGTTCGGGTCAACCGCCCGGTGCCCGCGCTCACCGACGACCAGCTGCAGTTCCCGCTGCGGCTCAGCTGGGCGTGCCGCGCCGAGCTCGGTGTGCCGCACGGCGTGTTCACCGTGTGGGAGCGCGCGGTGCCGCGGGTCGACCTGAAGCCGGTGGACGCCGCGCACTCGCCGATCGACGGCGGCACGCTGGTCACCTTCGGTCAGGCGGCCGGCCGCGTCGTCATCTCGGGAACGGCGAGCAACGTCGGCTCACCGTCGACTGTGAAGTTGAGCTGGGGCACCCCGACGGCGCAGTCGATCGTCGCTGCGCAGTCGCAGACGAGTTCGGCCGCCGCCACGAACCTCGTCTTCGACCTGCGCTGCCCGGGCGCCGACTGCGCGGTCGTCTCGAACCTGACGAATCTCAGCGTCGCGATCGTGCCGCTTGCAGAGATCGTGAACGCCTCGGACTGGAAGGAGGTCGAGTACGTCGGCCTTCCCGTGAAGCCGGGCGGGCTCGCCGGCACGGACTACGACGGCGACAAGCAGGGGCTGGTGTCGGCGTTGACGTCGGCGAGGGATGCCGCGATCTCACGCCTCACGCGCGGCGCGCCGCCGCTCGGATGGTTCCCCGTGCTGCCCTCGGGCGTCGCCGCGCCAACGTGGGCCGCGCCCGACCTCGACAAGCTCGTCGAGGTCATCGAAGGCACCCTGCTCGACCGCGTCGCCGCGCTCTACCGGCCGGGGCTGCCCGAGCACGACCAGGCTCTGCTCAGCGATGTGCAGGCTGTCGACGGCCCCGGCGCCGGCGTGACGCCGCCGCCTGCCGTGGTGCGCCCGGCGACGGTCGACGCTGCGCCCTGGCCGCTGCTGGTGCTGCCGGCGGCGACCGACCCGTTCTACAACCTCGCGCTCGGCTTCGGCACGGCGCTGCCGCGGCCCGCGCTGCGCCAGGGGCCGCTCACTCACGTCGACGCGAGCGCGAGCGCCCTGCCCGAGTTCATGGTCACGGCGCGGTATGCCGACGGACCCGTGCTGCGCTTCCCCGAGCTCAACCTCGAGATTCCCATGTACAGCGGCGGCGACTGGGCCGCCTACTGCCCGCTCACCCCGCACGCGACGACGCCTGCGCCGGTGCCGTTCACCGCGGGCGTCTCCGGCCGCACCGGTGCACCCGTGCCGAGCCCGTACTCGCTGCAGCCACCCACGACGATCGACCAGCCCTGGCGCGAGAACGTGCGCTCGACGTGGAACCCGGCGCCCGCGGGCGCGGCGTTCGCGCACGTCACCGAGTACGCGCCGGTGCGCTACGCGGCCGGGGCCGCACAGGCCGAGGCGCTGTTCGACGAAGACCTCGACTACGGCGGCTGGAAGGTGCCGACAATCCCCGCCGCCGACGACGCGGGCGTGCTTGCGACGGTCGACCGTCTCGCCGACATCCCGCTCGGCTCGGGTGGCCGGCACGAGGGCTACGGCGCCGCGCACTCGGACCTCTACGGGGTCTGGTCGCCGTGGTCCGAGAGCGTCTACGCGGGCACTGAGCCCGCCGCTGAGCCGCCGATGCTCGCGAACCTCAAGCTCGCGACGCACTACGCGGGCACGCCGCAGTGCCCGGCGACGCTCGAGATCGACGCGTTCGTCGAGTGGCGCGAGCGCTCGACGACGTCGGTCGAGTTCGCCGCCGTGTTCTACCCGATGGCGGCACTGACCGACGGCCCGCCGAGTGGCGCGAGCCCGACGAGCGCGCCGGCCGGAAGCATCCTGCGCACTTTCTCCGCCGCCTTCGCCGGCGACGTGCCGACCGGCGTCGGCTGCACCGTCACGCCGTACGACGCCGACGGCGCCGCGCCCACCCCGGCCGGCCCCGGCCAGGGCGAGCCGCGCCGGTACCGCGCGCACGTCGACCTGCCGCCGCTCGACTTCTCGACCACCTTCCGCTGGGGTGTCGAGGTCTGGGCGCGCCGCGCGCTCGCCGTCGGCCCGAGCCCCAGCGCGTGGGCGCCCGCCGATGAGGCGCATGCGATGCGGGCATCCGTCGGCAGCCCTGTGCCCGTGATCCCCGCGACCGTGCCGCTGCCCGGCGTGCCGCTCGCCAGCCTGCCCGACTCGAACGGCTGCTCGCACGTTCAGGTCGCCTGGGGCGCACCCGGCGGCACCAACGTCGCCAAGTGGGTCATCTGGCAGGCGAGCGAGGAGTACCTGCGCGAGCGCTGCGGCGTCGCCGACCCCGACCCGCGAACGGTGCCGGGGCGGCGGCTGGTCGACGTGCGGCAGCTGCTGGTCGACCACCCCGAGCCCACGCGCCTTGCCTTCCGGCGCGTTCTCGAGGCGCCGGCTGCGGCTCGGGCTGCGGATGTGGCGCTCGCGCGCGGATCGAACAGCATGCAGTTCTTCGTCGTCACTTCGACGACGGACGCCGGGGCCGACGCACCATGGCCGTACAACTCCTCGGGCGTCGGCGGCGACCACACGCAGGTGTTCATCGCGCCGCGGGTGCTGCGCCCGAGCCCGCCGCTCGCCCGACCCGCGGCGACCGTTGCCGGGCTGCAACTCGACCTCGAGGTGCCGAGCGACGTGCCGGTGTCGACGTTCCGGGTGTACTCCGTGAAGAACTTCGACGCCGCGCGGCACGCGGACTCGATGGGCGCACCCGTGCTGGTCACCGCCCTCGCGCCCGTGACCGGAGACACCGATCTCGTCACCGGGCAGCAGCTCTACCGGGCGTCCACCGTGCTCGCCCTCGCGCCGAGCTGGAAGCCGTGGTACCTGCGAGTCGTCGCGGTGCCCGACGTGAGCGGGGTGCCCGAGCTCGGCGTGCGCGGGCTGCTCTCGCCCGAGTCCGACATCGTGACCGCCGTCGTGCCTCCGACCACGCCACCGGACCTCGACGCGCTCGTCATCACGCCCCTGACCGCCGACCACACCGGGATGGTCGCGCGCACCGCGACGACGGCGCCCGAAGCGGCGACGCCGTTCGGAACCCACCGCCTGGGGGCTGTGGCCGGCAGCGCTGCGGCGATCGACACCGAGGAGCAGGCGCAAGCCATGGCGCTCGCCGACTTCTCGGCTCTGTCCGCGACTGACCCCTCGCCGCTTCCTGCCGCCGGCACCACCGTGCTCGTGCGCGGACCGCGCGCGGGCGGCGAGACGCCGCTCGCCGCGTTCTTCACCCGGGCGGATGCCACCCAGCCCATCGACGTGCTCGTGCGCATCGTCGACCCGATGGGCCGCATCACCGAGCAGCGGGCGACCGCCCCCGGCTGGAGCCCCAACCCGCCCAACCTCACGCTCGTCTCCGTCACGGCGAGCTCGGCGACCGCCACCGTCGTCACCGTCTCGAGCACCGAGAACCGGGTGGCCGAGCCGCCGTTCGTGCTGTCGGTGAAAGCGACGACCCGGCCGCTGCTCGTGCCGCGGCTGCCGAGCCCGCTTCCGGGGCCCGCACCGCTGCCGCTGCCCCGGCCGACGACGCTCACCGCGCAGATCGATCTGCCCGACATCCCGCGCGCGGGCGGGTTGAGGCCGCCGC
The DNA here is from genome assembly GCF_003627055.1 of Gryllotalpicola protaetiae. NCBI lineage: Bacteria > Bacillati > Actinomycetota > Actinomycetes > Micrococcales > Microbacteriaceae > Gryllotalpicola > Gryllotalpicola protaetiae. The sequence goes on along the minus strand of NZ_CP032624.1, from coordinate 1,505,444 downwards.
GACCCCTGCCGAGCCCGATCCCGCTGCCGCGCCCCACAGGCTCCGGCATCGAGTTCGCCTACCGTCTGAGCGGGCACATCGTGCTGTACGACATCCTCATTCCGCTGGGCGGCCGGCTCTCGGCATCCGTCACCCTGCGCTCGCCCGACGGCACGCAGACGACCGTGACCGCGTCGGCCTAGGCGCCGCCCCTCTTCGCGGCTAGACGCGACGCGTGTCGCGGCGCACCTGCCGGTGCAGCTCTTCCATCTTCGAGTCGAGCTCGGCCGCGACATCCGCCGCATCATGCAGGCCTGCCAGCATCTCGGCCGGGACATCCGCGTCGTACTTGTAGTAGATCTTGTGCTCGAGGCTCGCCCAGAAGTCCATCGCGACGGTGCGCAGCTGCACCTCGACGGTCACGGGCACCGGCCCGTCCGACAGGAACACGGGGATCTCGATGATCGCGTGCAGGCTCTTGTAGCCGTTGGGCTTCGGGTTCGCGATGTAGTCCTTGACCTCGATCACACGCACGTCGGACTGCGCGGTCAGCGCGTCGAACACCCGGTAGACGTCGCTGACGAACGAGCACACGACGCGGATGCCGGCGATGTCGGTGATCGTCGTGCGGATCGCCTGGTATGACGGGGCGATGCCCTTGCGCGCCACCTTCTCGAGCACCGACTCGGTCGACTTGAGGCGGGAGTTGACGTGCTCGATGGGGTTCTCGGAGTGCAACGCCGCGAACTCCTCGCGCAGGATCGAGATCTTCGTCATGACCTCGTCGATCGCGAACTTGTACGGCATCATGAACCGCGCGAAGTCGTCGCGCAGGGCGTAGATCTCGCTGAGCGCGCTGTCGCCGAGCTGCTCGATGACGGCCTCGGTCGACTCCGTCACGATGCGCTTGTCGGCGGCGTCGCGCTGATCTAGGGGAACCACGTCGCTGGACACGCTCTTCAACCTATGAGTGCAACTTGAGCGGATGCCGCGAGTGGGTCATGCGCTCGCTAGCGCGCCCGCGCCGCCAGCTTCTCCTGCCCCGGCTTCACCGGGATCATGACCAGCAGGCCGATGAGCAGCACCAGCACGATGCCGATGATGCCGTAGATCTGGTGGCCGAACAGGCTGACGAAGATCGCGAACGCGGTCGGTGCGAGGAAGGTCGCCGCGCGTCCGGTGGTGGCGTACAGCCCGAACACCTCGCCCTCGCGCCCGGCCGGGATGATGCGCGCGAGGAAGGTGCGCGACGCCGACTGCGCGGGGCCGACGAAGAGGCAGAGGATCAGCGCGAAGATCCAGAAGACCGTGGCACCGCCCGTGTGCAGGGCGAACACGAGCGAGCCCGCGACGACGAGCCCGATCAGCGAGGTGATGATGACGGGCTTCGGCCCCACCCGGTCGTCGAGCGGGCCGGTCGCGATCGTCGAGATGCCGGCGACGATGTTCGCGGCGATCGCGAAGATGATGACCTCGCCGCTCGAGAACCCGAAGCTGCCGGCGGCGAGCACCCCGCCGAAGGTGAAGACGCCGGTCAGGCCGTCGCGGAAGATCGCCGAGGCGAGCAGGAACCAGATCGTGTTGCGGCTGGTCTTCCACAGGTCGGCGATCGTGCGGCCGAGGGTGACGTACGCGCCGAAGAACGAGCGGCGCTCGCGGGCGATCTCGCCCGGCACGTGCGGCTCCTTCACCGCGATGAGCACCGGAATCGCGAAGACCGCGAACCAGATGGTCGCGATCAGCATGGAGATGCGGATGTTCCAGCCGCCCTCGGTGGACACGTGCAGCGCCCCGCCGTCGCCCGAGATGAAGAGGATGTACACGATCAGCAGCAGCACGATGCCGCCGACGTAGCCGAGGCCCCAGCCGAGACCCGAGACCCGGCCGATCGTCTTCGGCGTCGACACCTGGCTGAGCATCGCGTTGTAGTTGACCGCCGCGAGCTCGTAGAAGACCGTGCCGACGGCGATCGCGATGAGGCCGAACCAGAGGAAGCCCGGCTCCGCCTTGACGAACACCGTCGCGAGCAGCGACAGGGCGACCAGGCCGGAGAAGATTGCGAGCCAGAGCTTGCGGCGACCTGCGGCATCCGACAGCTCGCCCGTCACCGGAGCGGTGAGCGCGACCAGCACGCCCGCGATGCCGAGCACCCAGCCGAGCAGCGCCGAGGTGTGGTCAGTGTCGCCGAAGCTTGTGCTCGTCAGGTAGACGGTGAAGACGAAGGTCGTCGCGACGGCGTTGAACGCGCTCGAGCCCCAATCCCATGCACCCCACGCGAGGATCTTGCGGGTCGGGATCTTGGGCTCGTCGAGGGCGAGTGCGTCGGGGGCAGCGGCAGTGCTCACGCGCAAACCATAGTGTGGTCAGGTGGCCTTCGCGGAATGGGCGGGTATCGCCGCGCCGTACGACCGCTCCTTCGGAGCGCTCTGCGCCTGCACGGTCCCCGAGGTGCTCGTCGAGCTGGCCGCTGCGGGCCGGTTGCTCGACGTCGGCACCGGCACCGGCTCGGTCGCGATCTCGGCGGCGCGCGTCGGGTGGGCGGTCGACGCCTTCGACGCCGAGCGATCGATGGTCGACTTCGCGATGCAGAGGGCGGATGCCGCAGGCATCCGTTTCGTCACCGCCGCTCTGCCCCATCTGCCGTACCCCGATCAGGCTTTCGACGCCGTCACCGCGAACTTCGTGCTCAACCACATCGATCACCCGCGCGCCGGCCTCGCCGAGCTGCGCCGCGTGCTGCGGCCGGGCGGCCGACTCGTCGCGACCGTCTGGCCGTGGGAGGCCACGCCGACCGGCCGCCTGTGGCGCGAGTTGCAGGACGAGACGGGCGCCTACCCGCCGCCCGGTACCCGGCTGCCAGAGGGCAGCGACTTCGACCGCAGCGAAGAGGGCCTCGCCGGCCTGCTCGCCGAGTGCGGCTTCGCCGAGGTGCGCGCTCGCCGCGTGCACTTCACCTGGCGCGTCGACGCCGACGAGCTGTGGTCGGGTGTCGAGGCGGGCATCGCGGTCATGGGCTACGCCTATGCGGCGGCGGATGCTTCGACCCGCGCCGCCCTGCGCGCGGCCTACGACGCCCGCACCCCCGCACTCACCGGTGACGACGGGCTGCTGCACTTCGGGTTGTCGGCGGTGCTTGCTTCGGCGGTACGTCCGGTCCAGAAATCCGATAGTTAGCAAAGCTAAACTAATCACGATGTCAACCGCAGCCCTCGCCCTCACCTCGTCGCCGCTGCGGCGCAACCTGGCCGTCGTCTCAATCCTGCTGTCGACCCTGATGGCCACGATCGACACCTCGATCGTCAACGTCGCGCTGCCGAAGCTGTCGCGCGAGCTGCACGTCGCCCCATCGGAGACGGTGTGGGTCGCGACCGCGTTCCTGCTCGCGGTGGCGTGCGCCGTGCCCGCCACGAGCGCGCTCGGCGACCAGGTCGGCAGGCGGCGGCTCTACCTCTTCGGCGTCCCGGTGTTCACGCTCGCGTCGCTCGGCTGTGCGCTGTCGCCGACGCTCGGGGCGCTGGTCGCGTTCCGCGTGCTGCAGGGGCTGGGTTCCGCCGTGATCCTCGCGGTGGCGCTGCCACTGTTCCGCAACATCTTCCCGCCCGAGAAGCTGGGCCAGATCTTCGGCATCAACGCCATGACGGTCGCCCTCGGCACGTCGATCGGCCCGACGCTCGGCGGCGTGATCCTGCAGGGGCTGAGCTGGCCGTGGCTGTTCCTCATCAACGTTCCGATCGGCGCGATCGCGATCGTGCTCGCGATCTTCTTCGTGCCAGGCCGCAGCAAGGAGCGCGGTGATTACGACTGGCAGGGCGCGGTGTACGCCGCGATCGCGATCGCCGGATTCCTGATCGGAGTCCGCCAGCTCGCGGCGGTCTCGACCCTGTGGCAGGCCGCAGTGCTGCTCGTGGCGAGTGCCGCGTTCGCGTGGCTGTTCATCCGGCGCGAGCGGCGCGCGGTGCGGCCGCTCATTCCCCTTGGACTCTTCACGGGGGTGTTCAGCCTCACTGTCGGCACCGCCTGGGTCTCGTTCCTCGGGCAGGGCATCGCGTTCATCGCGCTGCCGTTCCTCTTCCAGAGCGCGTACGGCGCGACGCCGCTGCAGTCGGCGCTGCTGTTCACCCCGTGGCCGCTCGTGATCGTCTTCGTCGCACCGCTGTCGGGGCGGATCGCCGACCGGGTGCGCCCGGCGTACCTCGCCGTGACCGGGCTCGTGATCTTGACGATCGGCCTCGCGATGTGCGCGTTGCTCGGCGATCACCCGCCGGTGTGGCTCGTGCTGCTGTCGACTGCGATCTGCGGCCTCGGCTTCGGCACCTTCCAGAGCCCGAACAACCGTGACATGCTGGGCGCTGCGCCGCTGAAGTACGCCGCATCGGCGTCCGCGGTGCTCAACACGAACCGCACCATCGGTCAGTCGGCCGGGGCCGCCGCCGTGTCGATGGCGCTCGTGCTCTCCGGCGCCGCCGCGGGCTCGGTCGCCGAGCAGGCCTCTGCCGCGACGCTGGTGCTGTGGGTCGCGGTCGCGGCGGGACTCGGCGCGGCGGTGCTCTCTTTCGTGAAGCTCCGCACGGTGGTCGCGGGGGCCGGCGCGGCCTAGTAGTACTTGGTTAGGTCTTTTAGTCGATGCGGGTTTCTGTTAATTTCGCGGGGTGCGGCGGGATGAGATCACACGGGTGCGGGCGGAGTTGGACGACTTCGTCGGCGAGGTGCTCGCGTCGCTGGCCCGGAAGGACCAGCGTTCCGAGGGCGGCTTGTATCTGCGGGGGCTGATGCTGGAGGGGCGGCGGCAGTCGATGCAGCCGATGGGCGAGCGGCTCGGGGTCGACTAGCAGCAGTTGCAGCAGTTCGTGTCCTCCTCGCCGTGGCCGGTGGAGCCGGTGCGCCGTGTGAGGACGCCGAAGAGACCGCCGAGCGCCGGGTGAGGGCGCAGGTCCCGGACACGGTCCGGCACCGGCCGAAGCGGGAGCTCGCGCTGGAGATGATCGACGAGCTCGCCACCTGGGGCCATCGGCCGCCGGTCCTCGTCGCGGACGCGGGCTACGGGGAGGTCGGCCTGTTCCGCACGGCCCGTACGTGGTCCAGGTGAAATCCGACACCAGCGTGCACCCCGCCAGCGCGCCCTTCGAGCTGCCCGCCTACGTCGGCACCGGCCGGCCGGCGGCGCGCGCCCGGTACCGCGACGCGCCGATCCGGGCCAGCGCCCTGGCCGCCGCCCTGCCCGACGCCGCGTTCCAGGACGTCTCCTGGCGGCGGGAACGAAAGGGATCATGACCAGCCGGTTCACCGCCGTCAAGGTGCGCCCCGCGAACCGGAACATCCCCCGCGAGAAGGACGGGTCCCTGCCCGAGCGGTAGCTGCTGATCGAATGGCCGAACGACGAGGCGGAGCCCACCGACTACTGGATCTCCACCCTCCCCGAAGACACCCCCCGTCAGCGAGATCGTCCGGGCTCGGGAAGATCCGCTGGCGCATCGAGCACGACTACCGCGAACTCAAACACGGCCTCGACCTCGACCACTTCGAAGGCCGCACCTGGATCGGCTGGGACCCTCGTTTTGGGTCGCTTGCAGGACTAGTCGCACGACTAGTTTCGGCCTTGGGGGTTCGTCACGAGCCGGGCAATTTGCGTTGGCGAGGCGCGAGCAGAGCAGGCGGAGGTCGGGGATGAGCAGCGACACCGCGAGTTGGGCCGAAAACGCCGAGCAAGTGCAGCGAGAACGGAACAGCCGCGTGCAGGTGTGCTTGTTCCTGGCCGTCCTCGCGGTCGCGATCATCGGAGGGTGTGTTCTCATCTCAGGCGCTCGCAACACCGGTCTGTCTATCCCCCCGGCATTCGCGCGCCTGGGAATCGGCACGTTCGATGGCATCAACTTCGTTGCGCTGTTCATGTGGGCGTGGAGCTTCCAGGCCCTGAGCATCCACGACGGGGCGAATTACCCGCTCCGATTGCGCAATGCGAGGGTGCGACGGAGCAAGACATCCGACGTTCTCATCCTGATCGTCTATCCCCTCGCCGCCGTCCTGTGGGGTGAACTTGCCGTCCATCGCACCTTCGCAAGCCGCGCCACCGACGCCGGGTACGCGGGCCGTCTGCCCCACGGCACACCGGCTGAGTCCCTCCAGCACGCCGCAGTCGAGGTCACGATCGCGTATTTCGTCGTCGTGGGCCTGGTGGTCGCTCTCATCCTGGTCGCGCGCTTGTTCAATCCGATCGACTTTGACGAATACGACGAGTATCTCCGCCGGGTCCTGCACGTGCGGAGACCCCAGAAGCCTTTCTCGTAGCACTCGCACAATTACGAAGGGAAACTCAGATGAATATCGCTTGAAAGCTCTCTGCCGTTCTCACCGGTGCCCTGGTAAGCACCGGTTTGGCGGCCATCCCCGCCTCCGCACAGCCAGCGGCTACCTCTTCCGCCTCCACTGCCACGACGAGCGGCGCGCTGACTGCAGCGGGAGCGCAGGCGTTGACCCAGTCCGGCCAGATCGTCGACTTCTACAAGACGCTGGGCGTCGCCTCGACCGACATTCCTACCGCCTCTCAGACGCAAGCCTCGACTCTCAGCGGTGTTCTCGACCTGGTGGCGGGTTCGCCGTCCGGCGCCCCGTCGCTGCCGACGCTGTCAGCGCCGCCGACCGATTGCTCCGACACCGGCGCACTCGTCTCGTACTCGCAGCAGGTGGCTGAGATGAACGACGCGATCGACCCCGACGTCTCGCGGGATCGGGCGCACTCCACCGGCGTCGAGTTCGCCACCCACACCGTGTCCTGCGCGAGACCGCCTGGGCGAGTTCGGTGCCGATCCACTGCAGCGTGCCGGCGGCCGCGAGCTTGCGCAGCCGCTTGTTGTAGCCGGACTGGCCCGGCAGCTTAGGGAACATGGTCTTCAGCCGGGCGCGGGCGAAACGCACCCAGCGCGTCTCGCTGGTGAAGCCGAGCAGCGCCTGCATCACCGACAGCGTCACGATCTCCGGGTCCGAGATCTGCGGCGCGAACCCGATCCGGGGCCGGTACGGGAGACGCTCCGGGTGGGCTTGGAACAGATCGGCCGGGTTAGCAACACCGACTCTCGGACGCCCTCAGCCCGTCACCGGCCCGCCACACCGCCGAACACCTTGGACTTACTCATCTAGACGAGCCGCCCCAGCCTGATCGCCGCGAGCGACACCGCAGCGACCGTCTCGTTGTCGGTGATCTGCCCGGACCCGATCATCGTGAGTACCTCGCCGAGCGGAACGAACCGCACTCCCGAGATCCCCTCTTCGAGCTGGTGATGCGAGGCATCCGCCGCCTCGCTCAGACCGCGCGCGAGAAACACGTGCTCTGGGGCGAGGGCGGCCCCGTTGAGTGCGAACAGCGAGCCCAGCTCAAGCCAGTCGGATGCCTGGAGCCCCGTCTCTTCGAGCAGCTCCCGCTTCGCCGCGACCAACGGCGGCTGGCCGTCGCTGCCACCAGCCGGCACCTCGAGCGACGCACCGACGGTGTACCGGTCGATCTCGATCAGCGCCACTCGGCCGAAGCTGTCGAGCGCCACCACGAACACGGCGGGCTGCAGCTCGACGACGCCATAGAGGCTCTCCGACCCGTCGGGATGCACGACCTGGTCCTCGCGAATTCGGATCCACGGGTTCTCGTAGGCGGTGCGGGTGCTGAGCGTCTGCCAGGCCATGAATCGACCCTAGGAAAAAAGATCGGGAAAAGTTCGCCGAGCCGCGTCACGATCGTGCGAACCCCGGGTCTTCCTCCGATGTAAGGCACCACAACCTAACTGGAGGATTGCATGCTGAAGGGGTTCAAAGAGTTCCTCTCCCAGGGGAACGTCATCGACCTCGCGGTCGCCGTGGTCATCGGCACGGCGTTCACGGCACTGGTCACAGCGGTGGTCACGAAGATCATCAACCCGCTGATCAGCGCCGTCTTCAACGCGAACAGCCTCGACAAGGCCCTGGCGGTTGACATCCCGACCGCCTCCGGCGGCCACTCGACGCTGTACTTCGGCGCCGTGATCGGAGCGGTGGTCAATTTCGTGATCATCGCGGCGGTCGTGTACTTCGCCTTCGTGGTCCCGCTTCAGGCACTTCTGAAGCGGCGCGCGGCGGCGGTCGAGCCGGCGGAAGGGGCGCCGACCGGGCCCAGTGACATCGAGCTGCTGACGCAGATCCGCGATCTTCTCGCGATCCGCACCGATTTCAGCACCAACCGTCACCGGGCCGACTGAGACCGGCCGGGGGGTGCCCGTATCGACGACTGGGAGCGCGTACGGGCATCGGCCGAGAGCGGCCGCCATGGGGGTGGCGGCCGCTCGTGTCTTCCGTTTCCCGTGCGGTGCGCGGGGGCATCCGCTGAGCAGAGCAGAGCAGAGGGCGAGAACACGTGAACGAGATCATCGAACTCGATGAGCTGCGCGTCGCGCGCGCGCTCGCGGAGCAGAAGGCGCCGGATGACTGGCGGTGGTTCGTTCACGCGGTGGCGCGCGACGTGGTCGAGCACCTGCCGGACGTCGTGCTATGGACGTCGGCCGCTGCCCTGCTGAATGTCGCGTCAGGCACCTTGTCGGCCGCGGCGCTCAGCGGCGGCCTCATCGTGCAGCGCATCGACGGCGCCCTGTGCCTCATGGTGCGCCAGTGCGAGCAGATGCTCGTCGAGCTCATGTCGGTGCGGCTCGCCGTTCCGCGCCCGCTGGTGACCCCGCCCGTCTAGCCACGCGGAGCGCCGATCGCGTACCGTACCAACGCACCACCCAGTCCACCCCACTTCTCTCGCATCGCGACCCGGAACCGTCATGACAGCCCTTCCCGAGCCACTCGAGGCCGCCGACAGCGCCGCGAGTGCGCCCGCCGCGAGCGACGCCGAGCTGCTCGAGCAGGTCCGCGGCGGCGACAAGCGGGCCTACGGCGCCCTCTGGGACCGGCATCACCGCGCCGGCTTGAACGCAGCCCGCGCCATCACCTCGGCGTTCGAGGCGGACGATCTCGTCTCCGAGGCGTTCGTGCGCGTGCTCAAGGCGATCGAGCGCGGCAACGGCCCGACGGCGGCGTTCCGGCCGTATCTCGTCACGACGATCCGCTCGATCGCGGCCCGCTGGGGTGCGCAGCCCGCCGAGCTCACGCCTGAGGAGTTCGAGGCCGTCGACCCCGAATCGAGCGATGAAGCCTTCTCAGACCGGTTCGATCAGAGCCTCACCGTGCGTGCGTTCAACACGCTGCCGCAGCGCTGGCAGGAGGTGCTCTGGTACACGGAGGCCGAGCAGCTGCCGCCGCGCGAAGTCGCCGCGATGATCGGCATCAAGCCGAACGCGGTCTCCGCCCTCGCGAAGCGCGCGAAGGAAGGCCTGCGCCACGCCTGGGTGCAGGCGCACATCGAGACCGTGCCCGCCGATTCGGAGTGCCGCTGGTCGATCGACCGCCTCGCGGCCTCGACCCGCAAGCCGCTTCCGACTCGCGAGCAGGAGCGCCTCGACGCGCACCTCGATGAGTGCGACCGCTGCCCGCTGGCCGCCGCCGAGATGACCGAGGCGTCGCACCGCCTCGGTGCGCTGATCCTGATCGGATTCCTGGGCGCGGGCGCCGCCACCGCGTACGCCGCGTTCACGCCGGCTTCGGCGACCGCCGCGACGCTGGGCGCCGGCGCGCTGTGGCCGCCGAAGCCCACGCACGTGCGCAACTTCGCGATCGGGGCGGGTTCGACGGTCGCCGCAGGCGCGATCGCCGTCGGCGTCGCGTTCGCCGTGACGGGCGGCTCGGCGCCGCCCCCGCAGAAGCAGGTCACCGCCTCCGTCGCGCAGTCTTCCGCCACCGCGCAGAGCGCGACGACGGATGCCTCCCCGCCGACCTCTGCCCCGGAGCCGTCGCCCCCCGCGCCCGCGCCCTCGCCCTCGCCGACCGACGTCGCCGCTGTGACAGCGCCGACGTCGCCCGCGCCGTCGCGCCGCTCTGCACCGACCGCTCCGACCCCGGCATCCGCCCCCGCCTCGTCGCCCTCGCAGTCGCCGAGCGCCGGCTCATCGCCGTCGAGCACCCCGGCGCCGAGTTCCCCGCCGACCCCTGACGCGCTGCCGCAGATCGTCTTCACAGCGTGCACCGTGTCGGGCAGCAGCATGATCCTGACCTGGAACTACGACGGAGCTCCCGTCGCCGGGCAGACGGCGGAGTTCACCGCCGTGGCGGCGGGCATCGCCCTGAGCGACGCCGCGGTGACCACCACCGGGCCGAGCGGCGGCTCGTACATCACCACCGTCAACGTGGGAGCGCTCGCGCTCGCCACCTACACGGTGACGGGGAGCTCGACAGCCGGAGGCGCGGCCGGCGGTGCGGCGAACAGTGTCTCAGCCACGGCGCTGGCGATCGGCGTCGCCCTGTGGAGCCCCTGCACCATCTCGCCGACCAACTGACCGGCACCGAGAAGTGCGCTGATGTCGTCGGCATCGCCCTCTGACGACATCGCGGCACTTCTCACGGTTGGCCGTCGCCGGGAAGGGCGACAGTGCCACCCGCGCGGGTCACCCCCAGGCTGAGGCGGGCGCTGCCACGATCGGCACGTTCACCGCGTGGAAGCGTGCGCCGCCGCCGTAATGGCTCGACGCCCACGGCGAGGCGACGATCGCCTGCTCGGTGACGCCGGGCGCGGAATCCGCGGCCAACGCCGCATGGATGCCCGCGAACAGCGAGCGGTCGAGCTGCTGCGCCACGTATGAGGCGGCGATGCGCAGGTTCGCGTAGCTGCCGAATCCGCCGCCGCCGCCCGAGCCGAGACCGTTGTTCAGCGGGTTGTTGCGCAGGTACCAGGTCTTCGGCGAGTTCTCGGAGTCCATCCACTGCAGGATGACGGTCACGTTGTTCTGCGTGACGGGCAGCCCGGCGTCCTGCAGCACGAGCGCCGCCCAGTCGGCGTTGGTGACGCCGCCGACGGTCAGCGCGGGCGAGCCGCCGGGGCTCGTGAAGGTGGACGAGTCGAAGCTCGTGTTCTCGACGGCGTCGCCCTTGACGTCGGAGCGCACAGTGAGACTCTGCGAGTTCGCGAGCAGCTCGCTCGCGTAGAGGGTGTGCGAGCTCACGGTCGCGGCATCCGCCGGAATCGCCACCATCGCACTGCCGACCAGCAGCAGCGTCGCCGCACCAGCCGCAGCCACGCGCCGCCGCGAATGCGGGCCGCGGTCGGCCGCGTGCTTGCGGGCTGCGCGCGCGCCTGAGGCCTCACGGAGAGAACGGCGAGAGGGGAAGTCGGTCATGAATTCAGCACGGGTGCGGCGACGGGTCGGAGCCGCCACGAAGGTAGAGGTGCACCCCGAACGGGGGAAGGGGTGCGCGACCCAGGCAGGGTAACAGGCGGGCCTTGGCAGCGGCCACAGGGATGCCGGGAGCCGCCGATGTTCCTAAATCCAGTTCTTGCGGCGGAACACCATGTAGAGGATGACGGCGGCGACGACGATCACGCCGCCGCTGACGAGGAAGCCCCACCACTGGCCGAAGCCGGGGTACGGCACGTTCTGGCCGAAGTACCCGGTGACGGCGGTCGGCACCGCGATGATGGCGGCCCACGCGGTGAGCTTCTTCATGACGTTGTTGAGCCGGGAGTCCTGCAGCGACAGGTTGGTCTCGAACAGGGCCGAGACGATGTCGCGCAGGGACTCCGTCCATTCCGTGACGCGCAGGACGTGGTCGTAGAGATCGTCGTACGAGGCATCCAGCTCAGGGCCGGAGCCCGCATCGCGGCGGTGCCGCAGCACGCCGTTCACCACCTCGCGCATCGGCAGCACGATGCGGCGCAGCTCGACGAGCTCCTTCCGCAGGCGGTACGTCGCGCGCTGCACCCGGGTGGCGAGCACCTTCTCGTCGAACAGGATGTCCTCGAGTCCTTCGATCGCGTCGTCGAGCACCTGCACCGCCTCGAAGTGGCTGTCGACGACCGCGTCGAGCAGGCCGTGCACGAGGGCCCCGACGCCGTACTGGAGAAGATCGGCGTTGTCCTGCCAGCGGTCGGCCAGCGCGTCGATGTCGAATTCGGGGCTGCGCACGGTGATGAGCCCGGTGTGGAACACGAACGCCGAGATCTTGTGCAGCTGCAGCCGGGCGGCGAGATCGTCGTCGTCCAGTGTGTTGTCGGTGTCGTAGCCGGCCGAGTAGACGGTGAAGAAGGTGTGCGTTGCATAGCGGAGGGCCTTCGGACGCTCGACCCGGGCGATCGCGTCTTCGACGGCGAGCGGTTCGAGGCTGAGTTCTTCGGCGAGGCGGTCGAGGTCGGCGTGGTCGGGCTCACACAGATCGACCCAGGTGAGGCCGTCGGTTCGCGCGAGGTGGTCGGAGATCTCCCCGAACGGGAAGTCCTCTGCGACGACGCGGCCGCTGCCGTCCCAAACGCGCGAGCGCACCGTTCCCATGCGGGCAACGCTACCTGCGGATCTGCCCTCCCGTCTCCGGGCGCGGCAGCTAGGCGAAGGCGAACAGCGGCGGCAGGGCGACGGCGGCGACCAGAGCCCACGCTCCGTACACCGGCAGGTAACCGGTCTGCCAGGCGACGAGGCGCCTGGTCGAGGCATCCCCTGCGAACACCCGCCGCCCGAGCAGCCAAGCCGACCCGGCCAAGCCGACCAGCAGCACGGCGTTCACCCCGAGAGCGACGACGCGATTCGGCGTGAAGCCACCATCGGCGGTGCGGCCGATCATCGCGGTCAGGGCGAAGCCGTTCAGCGCGAACGCGGCGAGAACGAGCACGAGCTGCAGGCGCTCCGTCCAGCCGGCGCGCGCCGTCGGCTGCTGGGCGGAGAGCACGTAGAGCACCAGCCCCGTGACGACCACCAGCAGAACATCGACGACGATCAGCACTTCGCGGTATGCACCGAACCCGCCCGTCACGATCGCGCCGACGAGCATCGCGAGCACGGCGACCGTGAACAACGGTGTGAACACGCGGCCGAGCACGGGCGCCATGTTCTCGATGACCTCCTGCTTGGAATCCACCAGCCAGGCCGCGACGACCGCCGCACCCGCCGCGCCGCACGGCCCGACCCACTCGAGCAGCACGACCGACGGGTCGGCCCCGAGCGCCGAGAACACGGCGGCCGTGATGCCCATCAGCACACCGCCCCCGATCCCGATGAGCGCGAGATAGATGACCCACTCGCCGCTGAAGCGCACGAAGTCCATGCGACGAGCAGCGGTGCGCCAGTCCGCGCCTGCGTACAGCAGGCCGACGAGCAGCCAGAGCGCGACGGGTGCATGCAGACCGAAGATGATCACAGTGTCGCCGGCGTCGTCGCCGAAGGGATAGGCGAAGGCGAGCACGAAGAGCAGGGCGAAGCCGAGGGCGGATGCCACGATGAGCGCGCGCGGTGGCCGACTGCGCCAGGCGATCGATGCGCCCAGCGTCGCCAGCGCGAGGATGCCGCCGCCGAGCAGCGTTGGTATGAGCTCAGCGCCGAGCAGGCCGGGAAGCTTGGCGAGCAGCGCCGCGAGGGCGGCGAAGCCGAAGACGACACCGCCGCCATCGAGGCGGCGACCGCGGGTGTCGCCGCCGACGACCAGCTGCTTCCAGAGGCGGCGCGAGTTCTCGCGGGCGAACTCGCCCGCGATCTCGTCTTGCCGGCCCATGCGCTTGATGGCGATGAGCACGGCCTCGTCGGCGTCGAGGCCGGCGGCGTGCAGCGCGTCGATCTGAGAGCGCAGGTGGTCTTCGAGCTCGTCGGCGTCGGTGTCCGAGACCGAGCCGCGCGAGACGAGGTACGCGCGCCACGAGGCGATCGCGCCCTCGGGGTCGATGAGGTCGGTGCGGTTCACCATGCGAGCGTTCCCTTTCCCTGTGCGCTTCCCTGTGCGACGACGTGTGCGACGACGTGTGCGCGGAGGTGCGCGACGGACTGCGCGAGGACGCGGGCCTGCGTCAGCGCACCGACGGCGGTGGCCCACTGCCGGCGGTGCTCGGCGAGCTCGTCACGTCCGGCATCCGTGATCTCGTAGTAGCGGCGCTTGCGGCCGCTTTCCGCCTGGCCCCAGCGCGACGCCACCAGCGCCGAGCCCTCGAGGCGATGCAGCAGGGGGTAGAGCAGCCCGTCGGTCCACTCGATCTCGCCGTTCGACAGCTCGCGCACGCGGGCGATGATCGCGTAGCCGTAGCTCTCGCCCTCGGCGAGGATCGCCAGCACGAGCGGCGCCGACGTCGCCGCCATCAGGTCCTTCGCCAGTCGCATGCAGGAACTATACCTGCCAGCTCTAGGTATGGGAAGAGATTCGCATTCTGAGAAGTTGATACGAGTGGACTCAAGTTTGTGGGAATCAGATTGACAGGCATCCGCCCATAGGGAAAAGTTGAGTCTGCGCGGCTCAAGCAGTCGCGCCCACGAACTTACGCAACAACGCAAAAGCAGGAGGGCCAACACATGGCACGTGCAGTAGGAATCGACCTCGGAACGACGAACTCCGTGGTCTCCGTCCTCGAGGGTGGCGAGCCGACTGTCATCGCGAACGCCGAGGGCTTCCGCACCACCCCGTCGGTCGTCGCGTACACGAAGGACGGCGAGGTGCTCGTCGGCGAGACCGCCAAGCGCCAGGCCGTGACCAACGTCGACCGCACCATCTCCTCCGTCAAGCGCCACATGGGCACGGACTGGAAGCAGGAGATCGACGGCAAGCAGTACACCCCGCAGGAGATCTCGGCGCGCATCCTCGCCAAGCTCAAGCGCGACGCCGAGCAGTACCTGGGCGACACCGTGACGGATGCCGTCATCACCGTTCCCGCGTATTTCAACGACGCGGAGCGCCAGGCCACGAAGGAGGCCGGTGAGATCGCGGGCCTCAACGTGCTGCGCATCATCAACGAGCCGACCGCTGCGGCCCTCGCCTACGGCCTCGACAAGGGCAAGGAGGACGAGCTGATCCTCGTCTTCGACCTCGGCGGCGGCACCTTCGACGTCTCGCTGCTCGAGGTGGGCAAGGACGACGACTTCTCGACCATCCAGGTTCGCGCGACGGCCGGCGACAACCGCCTCGGCGGCGACGACTGGGACCAGCGCGTCGTCGAGTACCTGATCAAGAAGTTCAAGGACTCGACCGGCGTCGACGTCTCGAAGGACAAGATCGCGCTGCAGCGCCTCAAGGAGGCCGCGGAGCAGGCGAAGAAGGAGCTCAGCTCCTCGATGAGCACGAGCATTCAGCTGCCGTACCTGAGCCTCACCGAGAACGGCCCGGCCAACCTCGACGAGACGCTGACCCGCGCGCAGTTCGAGCAGATGACCAGCGACCTGCTCGACCGCACCAAGAAGCCGTTCCAGGACGTCATCAAGGAGGCCGGCATCAAGGTCTCCGACATCGCGCACGTCGTGCTCGTCGGCGGCTCGACCCGCATGCCTGCGGTCTCCGAGCTCGTCAAGCAGGAGACCGGCGGCAAGGACCCCAACAAGGGCGTCAACCCCGACGAGGTCGTCGCCGTGGGTGCCGCACTGCAGGCGGGCGTCCTCAAGGGCGAGCGCAAGGACGTGCTGCTCATCGACGTCACCCCCCTGAGCCTCGGCATCGAGACGAAGGGCGGCATCATGACCAAGCTCATCGAGCGCAACACGGCCATCCCGACCAAGCGCAGCGAGACCTTCACGACCGCCGACGACAACCAGCCGTCCGTGGCTATCCAGGTGTTCCAGGGCGAGCGCGACTTCACGCGCGACAACAAGGCGCTCGGCACCTTCGAGCTCACCGGCATCGCGCCGGCCCCCCGCGGCATCCCGCAGATCGAGGTCACCTTCGACATCGACGCGAACGGCATCGTGCACGTGTCCGCGAAGGACAAGGGCACCGGCAAGGAGCAGTCGATGACCATCACCGGCGGCTCGTCGCTGCCGAAGGAGGACATCGAGCGCATGGTCAAGGAGGCGGAGGAGCACGCCGCAGAGGACAAGCGCCGCCGCGAGTCCGCCGAGACCCGCAACACGGCCGAGCAGCTCGTCTACTCGATCGAGAAGCTGATCAAGGACAACGAGGACAAGCTGCCCGAGGACGTCAAGTCCGACGTGCAGGGCGACGTCGACGCGCTCAAGACCGCGCTCGCCGGCGAGGACGACGAGGCCGTGAAGACCGCGTTCGAGAAGCTCTCGCAGAGCCAGCAGAAGCTGGGCGAGGCGATCTACGCGCAAGGTCAGGCCGAGCAGGCAGCCGGTGCGCAGCAGGGTGCGGATGCCTCCGCCGACGACGCCTCTGACGAGGACGTGGTCGACGCCGAGGTCGTCGACGACGAGGACGAGAAGAAGTAAGCGGATGACGGACGAGAAGCCCGAAGGCCCCGAGTCCTCTGAGGACAAGAACCCGGAAGAGCCCATCGTCCCCGCCGAGTCCGAGGGGGCCGAGGCGGACGCTTCGGCCCCCGAGGGCGCCGGCGACGGGGACGATCTGTTCGTCGAGGACATCCTCGCGGCCGCCGAGGCGGAGGAGAACGACCCGAGCGCCGAGCACCTCGCCGACCTCAAGCGCGTGACCGCGGAGTACGCCAACTATCGCCGCCGCACCGAGAGCGAGCGCGAGGTCGTGCGTGAGCGCGCCGTCGGCGACGCTGTGCGCGTGCTGCTGCCCGTGCTCGACGACCTCGACCGTGCCCAGAAGCACGGCGACCTCGACGGCGACGGCGCCTTCCCGACCATCGCGGCGAAGCTGCGCGGCGCGGTCGAGAAGCTCGGCGTGAAGCCGTTCGGCGAGGTCGGCGAGGTGTTCGACCCGCAGCGGCACGAGGCGATCTTCCAGCAGCCCACCCCCGGTGCGACCGAGACCACCGTTCTCGACGTCGTCGAGACCGGCTACACGATCGGCTCGACGCTCGTGCGTGTGGCCCGCGTGGTCGTCGCCACCCCGGCCGACTAGTTCCGTTCGTTGAGGAGCGGCCGCAGGCCGCGTCTCGAAACGAACTCCATTTCTCTAAGGAGGCGCGTTGGCCAGTCAGGACTGGTTCGACAAGGACTTCTACAAGGTCCTCGGCGTCAGCAAGGACGTCTCGGAGGCCGAGCTGAAGAAGACCTACCGCAAGCTCGCGCGGCAGTACCACCCGGATTCGAACCCGGGGGATGCCGCGGCCGAGGCGCGCTTCAAGGAGATCAGCGAGGCGTACTCCGTGCTCTCCGACAAGGAGCAGCGCCAGGAATACGACCAGATCCGTGCCATGGGGTCCGGGGCGCGGTTCACCGCCCCGGGCTCCGGCGGCGCGGGCGGCTTCGAGGACGTGTTCGGGTCGATGTTCGGCGGTGGCGCGGGTGGCCGCCCCGGCGGTTTCACGTACCAGGGCGGCGGCGCCGACCCCAATGACATCTTCGGCGGACTGTTCGGCGGCGGCCGCTTCGGCCAGTCGTCCGGCGGCTTCCGCGGCTACGGCGGCCCGACCAAGGGCCAGAACCTCGAGGCGTCGACGACGATCGAGTTCCTCGCGGCCACCCGCGGCGAGACGCTCACGCTGACCGGCGCCGGCGGCAAGC
Source organism: Gryllotalpicola protaetiae (assembly GCF_003627055.1). Lineage (NCBI taxonomy): Bacteria > Bacillati > Actinomycetota > Actinomycetes > Micrococcales > Microbacteriaceae > Gryllotalpicola > Gryllotalpicola protaetiae. Next base: position 1,488,024 of record NZ_CP032624.1, on the reverse strand, counting down.
CGATCAAGGTGAAGATCCCGGCGGGCGTCGCGGACGGGCAGAAGATCCGCCTGCGTGGCCGCGGCTACCCCAGCCAGGACGGCGGGGAGGCCGGCGACCTGATTCTGCACGTGACCGTGCGCAAGCATCCGGTCTTCGAGCGCGACGGGCTGAACCTGCGCCTCAACGTGCCGGTGACCTTCGTCGAGGCCGCGCTCGGCGCGACCATCGAGGTGCCGACGCTCGAGGGCGCCCCGGTGAAGCTAAAGGTCGCCCCCGGCACACCGTCGGGCCGGGTGCTGCGCGTCAAGGGCCGCGGCGTCAAGACCGACAAGGGGACGGGCGACCTGCTCGCCGTCGTGCAGGTCGCGGTGCCGTCGCACCTCTCGGCCGACGCCGAGAACGCGCTGCTCGACTTCGCGGCGAAGCTGCCGAAGGAGAACCCCCGCGACGACCTGCTGGCGCGGGCGCGGGAGTGAGTCCGCGCCGCGAGACGCGCCGAAGCGGCGGAATCCCGCAGGAGAAACCCGTTTTGGAACGTCTCGGCGGCGCGAGGTGAGAGGAGGCGGCCGAATGGCCTCGATGGATGTCGATCAGGACACTCCCCTGTTCGCGATCGCGGCGGCGGCCGAGCTCGCCGAACTGCACCCGCAGACGCTGCGCCAGTACGACCGGCTCGGCCTCGTCGAGCCGACTCGCACGGCCGGCAAGTCTCGCCGCTACTCCCTGCGCGACATCGCGCAGCTGCGTGAGATCGCGCGGCTCTCGGCCGAAGGGGTGTCGCTCGAAGGCATCCGTCGTGTGCTGTCGCTCGAGAACGAGGCGCGCGCGCTGCAGCAGCGGGTGCGCGAGCTTGAGTCGGCGCTCGCCGATGCCCTGCTGCAGCAGCCCGGCCGTCGCGTCTTCGCCTCCGGAGCGAACGGCGAGGTGCTGTCGATGCGCGCTGGCGCCCGGGCCGAGCGCCGCAACCAGATGGTCGTGTGGCGGCCGTGGAGTTCGTCCAGCGAGGACCGTTAGGTTCGAATCATGACCGATGCCGCCCGCGAGACCGCCGCGCCGCTGCCCGCTGTGCTGCGGCACCCGCTCTCGAATGTGAAGGCGGTGCGCGAGGTGTGGACGCCGTTTATGGGTGAGGACCTCGCGAACCGCTTCGCCAACGGCCAGCTGTATTGGGTGCTGTCGGTCAACTTCATCGTGTGGGGCTTCGTCGGCGGAGCGGCCGTCGCTCTGATCGGCGGAATCGTGCGGGGAATCAGCACGGGCCCCGTGTTCGGCATCACGCTCGGCATCGTCGTGATCATCGTCGGGCTGATGCTCTCGGTCATCGCGGGCAACTCGCAGCGCCGCATCGTCTGGATGTACCTGCCCTACGTGCGCGAGCTGCGCTCCACGATGCGGGTCGGGCGCCTGCTCGCGCTGCTGCGCCAGGGCTCGCCAGAGCTGCAGGAGCTGTTCCGCCTGCACCCCGAGGTCTTCCCGAAGCCGCGCTGACCCTCCCGCCCTCGTGCCGGCGAGGGGTGCGAAACGCACGCTGGATTGCGAACGAGCGTGCATTTCGCACCCGCGGAGCGCGGCATGCGTGTCAGCGGCGCGTGAAAGCATGGGCGCGTGGCTGAGAGCGAGTGGAAGCGCAAGCTGCGCGGGCTCGCGCGTGCCGATGCGACGACGGATGCCGCGGGCGAAGCCGCCCCGCCTCCGCGCACCCCCCTCGGCGTGCAGTTCGAGGTGCGCGAGGTCGTCCGCCGTGGCTCCGGTCGCTGGCAGCACACGAGCAACACCACCGTCGCCGCGACGGCCGAGTCGATCGGCGCGTTGAGGCTCGCGGTGCGGCCCGTCATGCCGGGGCGCTCGGCCGCCAAGCCCTCTGGGACCAATTGGGTCGGCGCGAACCTCACCTGGGCCGGCCTGCAGTATCAGGTGCACCAGCTCGGGCTCGACCCGGCGCAGGTGCGCTGGTTCACCGAGTTCGCGGCCCTCGCGCGGGCCGCCTCCGGCGGGTTCCTCGGGCAGGACGGAGCGCGCATCGCCCTCGACGAGTTCGGTTCTCCGCTGCTCTGGCCGCTGCTTCGACAGGCGCGCGAGCTCGGTGTCGCACTGGTCGGCGTGGGGCGCGAGCCTGTGCTGCGGGTTGGCGGGCAGGCATCCGCCCGCCTCGACGCCTCTGCGGCGAGCGACGGCACCGTCACGTTGTCGCCGGTGGTCTCGATCGACGCCGTCGACGTGTCGGGGCTGCGCCTCGGCGCGATCGGCGCGCACGGGCTGTGGGCAGTCGAGTGGCCGGGGCCCATCGTGCGCCTGGCCCCCGCCGAGCAGGCGATCACGGCCGAGACGCTGAAGCTGCTGGCATCCGACCCACTCGTCGTGCCCGGCGCCGAGCGAGCCGAATTCTTCGCCGACTTCGCCCCGTCGCTCCCCCTCCCGATCACGAGCGCCGACGCCTCAGTCTGGCTGCCCCGCCCCCCGGCCGCCCCGGAGGACGGCGAAGCCGCCCGTCTCGAAACGATCACCCCTGGAGAGCCGCCTGCCCCAGAGGACTACCTCACTGCCACGCCCGAGCTCGAGGTCACCCTCGTCCCCAGCGAAGACCGTGACTGGCTCGACCTCGGGTTCACGGTGCACGTCGAGGGCCGCGAGGTGCCGTTCTCGACGCTCTTCGAGGCGCTCGCCGGCGGCCGGAAGTCGCTGAGGCTTGTCGACGGCTCCTACCTGCGCCTCAACCAGCCCGTGTTCGCGCGCCTGATGGACCTCATCGCCGAGGCGGACGCGTTGCGCGAGTGGGAGGCAGGTCCGCGCATCCACCGCACTCAGCTCGCGCTGTGGTCCGACTTCGAAGACCTCGCCGACCAGGCGAGCGCCGCCGTCGAGTGGCGCGAGCAGGTCACGGCGCTGACGGATGCCCCGGCCGAGGCCGCCCCCGTGCCCGAGGGGCTCACGGCTGAGCTGCGCGAGTACCAGCGGGCGGGGCTGACCTGGCTCGCGTACCTCTACGACCACGGGCTCGGTGGAATCCTCGCCGACGACATGGGCCTCGGGAAGACGCTGCAGACCCTCGCCCTGATTCTTCATGCGCAGGCCGATCGGCCCTGGCTGGTCGTCGCACCGGCGTCCGTCGTGTCGAACTGGGTGGCCGAGGCGGCGAAGTTCGCGCCGACGCTGCGCGTGGCATCCGTCGCCCGCACCCAGCTGCGCGAGAAGCGCAAGCTCACGGCGCTCGCCAGGGACAATGACGTGATCGTCATGTCGTACAACCTGTTCCGCCTCGACTTCGACGACGTCGAAGACGTGCGCTGGGCGGGGCTCGTGCTCGACGAGGCGCAGTTCGTGAAGAACCACCGCAGCCGCGCGCACGAGTGCGCGAAGGCGCTCGACACCCCGTTCAAGCTCGCGATCACGGGCACCCCGCTCGAGAACAACGTGCTCGAGCTGTGGTCGATCCTCGACATCGTGGCGCCGGGGCTGTTCCCCAGCATCCGCCGCTTCACCGAGCAGTATGTGCGCCCGCTGTCGCACGTGCGCGAGCCCGACGCGGTGCCTGCCGGCATCAGCGCGGCTGATGCGCAGCGGGTGATCGCCCGGCTGCGGAAGCGGGTGCGGCCCTTCCTGCTGCGGCGCACCAAGGCGCTCGTCGCGCCCGAGCTGCCCGCCAAGCAGGAGCAGGTGATCAGGGTCGAGCTCACGCCCAAGCACCGGCGGCTGTACGAGCAGTTCCTGCAGCGCGAGCGGCAGAAGCTGCTCGGGCTTGTGAAGGAAGATTTCGACCGGCAGAAGTTCATCCTGTTCCGCTCGCTCACGCTGCTGCGCATGCTCGCGCTGGATGCCGCGCTGATCGACGAGCAGTACGAGGGCGTGCCGAGTGCGAAGCTCGACGCGCTGCTCGAGCAGCTGGCCGAGCTCGTCGATGAGGGCCATCGCGCCCTCGTCTTCAGCCAGTTCACGTCATATCTGCGCCGGGTCGAGGCGCGGCTCGACGACGCGGGCATCGCGTACGAGTACCTCGACGGCTCGACGACGAATCGCGCCGACGTCATCGCACGGTTCAAGTCCGGCGCGGCGCCCGTCTTCCTGATCTCGCTCAAGGCGGGCGGCTTCGGCATCAACCTCACCGAGGCCGACTACGTCTTCCTGCTCGACCCGTGGTGGAACCCGGCGTCCGAGGCGCAGGCGGTCGATCGGGCGCACCGCATCGGGCAGGCGTCCGCCGTGAACGTGTATCGACTCGTCGCCGACGGCACCATCGAAGACAAGGTGATGAAGCTGCGCGATGAGAAGGCCGAGCTGTTCGGTCAGGTGCTCGACGACGACGGCACGTTCAGCGAGCTGCTGTCGGCCGACGACGTCAGAGGGCTGCTCGAACTGTGACCGACTTCGCGTTCCTCGCCGAGCTGCGGCGCCGGCCTGACGTCGAGGCGCCGAACCTCGTCGCCGTCGACGCGGCGGACCGGCTGCTGCTCGACACCGCCGCCAAGGCGGTGCGGAAGGCGTCGCACGGGCCGACGGTGGCGGTGATCGGCGACGCGTACGGGGCGCTGACTCTCGGCGCTCTTGAGCTGGGGGCGCGCGACGTGCGGGTCCACCAGGACGCGCTGCTCGGCGAGCGCGCGCTCGCCGCCAACGCGGCGCTGCTCGGGCGGGCGGGGTTCAGCTCGCTCGAACTGGTGCCCGAGTTGGTGGCGGACGCCCGGGTGATCCTGCTTCGCCTGCCCAAGTCCCTCGACCAGCTCGACGAATGGGCCGGATTGATCGCGGCGCATGCGGCGCCCGACGTCACCGTGTTCGCCGCCGGAATGGTCAAGCACATGACGCTCGCCCAGAACGAGGTGCTCGGGCGCTGGTTCGGCGAGGTGCGGGCTGGCCTGGCCCGCCAGAAGGCGCGTGTGCTGACGGCGCGCGGCCCGCAGAAAAGCGGAAACATGCCTTCAACCGCCGGCGCGGCGCCGTCGTTCGGGGTCTCGCGGGCCGAGATTGCCGCTTTTGTGCAGAGCAGTTGGCCCAAGACCGCCCTCATCGACCCACCCGGCATCACCGTCTCGGCCCATGGCGGAGTCTTCGCGGGGGCGTCCCTCGACATCGGCACCCGGTTCCTGCTCGAACACCTCGCCGACGCCAAGCCCGATGCCGTGACCGCGATCGACCTCGGCTGCGGCACCGGCGTCATCGCGGCGGCGCTCGCCCTCGCCCGGCCGGGCCTGCGGGTGCACGCCACCGATCAGTCGGCTGCGGCCGTGGCATCCGCCCGCGAGACCATGCAGCTCAACGGACTGGACGATCGCGTCATGGTCGTGCGCGACGACGCGCTCGGTTCGCTGCCCGACGCGAGCGCCGAGCTCATCGTGCTCAACCCGCCGTTCCATTCGGGCACGACGGTGACGGCCGATGTGGGTATCAGATTGATGGCGGATGCCGCACGTGTCCTCGCCCCCGGCGGCGAGCTGCGCGTCGTGTTCAACTCGCACCTGCGCTACCAGCCGACATTGCGCCGGCTCGTCGGTGAGACGCGGCAGGTGGCGCGCAACAGCAAGTTCACGATCACGAGTTCGGTGAAGGGAGACCGGTGAAGGCTTCCGTGTCGGTCAAGGTGCTGCCGTCATGAAGGGCTATGGCGCCCAGCAGGTCCGCGACGCCGAGGCGCCGCACCTGGCGGCAGGCGAGCCTCTGATGGCGCGAGCGGCCGCGGCCCTGGCACGCGTGTGCGAAGAGCTGCTGACCGACGGCGGACTCGCGCTCGCGCACGCGCGCGTTGTGATGATCATCGGAGGGGGGAACAACGGCGGCGACGCGCTCTACGCCGCGGCGCATCTCGCCACGGCGCGGGTGACGGTTGAGCTCGTGCGCACCTCGAGCCGGGTGCACGAAGAAGGACTGACCGCTGCCCTCGCCGCAGGGGCGACCGAACTCACAGGCCCGCCCGCGAAGCTTGCAGCCCGGGCGAAGTCCGCAGACCTGATCGTCGACGGAATCCTCGGAACGGGCACGAGCGCGAACCCGCGGCTGCGCGGCGCCGCGCGAGACCTCGTCGCAGCGCTCGCCCCGATGGTCGAGAGCCGGCGCAGCCGCGACTCCAAACCGGGGTCGCCTCAGGATCGTTTCGAGACGACGCCTGCGGCGCCTCCTCAACGACCGGGGTGGCCGAAGGTCGTCGCGGTCGACATCCCGAGCGGAATCCACCCAGACACCGGCGAGGTGCCCGACCCCGAGGCGGTGCTCACAGCCGACGTCACCGTGACGTTCGGGGGCGCGAAAGCGGGGCTGCTCATCGAGCCGGGTGCGAGCTTCGCGGGAGGCATCCGCCTCTTCGAAATCGGGCTCGCGGCAGATCTCGGGAAGCTGACTCCCCTGCTTGACTCACCCGAGGGGTGAGTCCGGGTCCCCGTACCCAGGCCGTGACGACCTCAGCTCACCCTTCGGGGAAGCATCCTCATGCGGTCAAGATCACCTTCAGTGCCTTCGTCTCCGCCGCCCGGCTGAAGGTGTCGTAGGCCGAGACGATGTCTGACAGCTCGAAGTGGTGCGACACGAATCCCGCGACGTCGAGCTTCCCCTGCGCGAGCAGCTTGATCAGCATCGGTGAGGTGTCGGTGTTGACGAGACCGGTGGTGATGGTGAGGTTCTCGATCCACTTCTGCTCGAGATGGAACTCGACCGGAGTTCCGTGGACGCCGACGTTCGCGACGTGGCCGCCGGGGCGCACGATGTCGAGCGACATGTCCCAGGTGGCGGGAATGCCGACGGCCTCGATCGCGACATCCACCCCGAGCCCATCGGTGAGCGCGAACACCTGCTCCTTCCAATCGGGGGCGGATGCCACGACGCCGTCGGTCGCACCGAAACGCTTGGCCTGCTCGACGCGGTTGGCATCCGTGTCGATCGCGATGACCCGCGACGGGCCGTAGAGCCCGGCGGTCGCCATCGCTGCGAGCCCCACGGGCCCGGCCCCCCACGACCGCCACCACGTCGCCCGGCGAGACGGCGCCGTAGCGCACCCCGATCTCGTGCCCCGTCGGCAGGATGTCGCTGATCAGCACAGCCAGCTCGTCCGGCACGCCGTCAGGCACGCGGTACAGCGAGGTCTCCGCGAACGGCACCCGCACATAGTCGGCCTGCGTGCCGTCGATGAGGTGCCCGAAGATCCAGCCGATGCCGGGCGCGCCCTCGTCGGCGCGGCAGTGCGAGTAGACGCCCTTCTTGCAGAAGTCACATTTTCCGCACGCCGAGACGCACGAGATGATCACGTGGTCGCCGACGGCCAGATCGGTGACGGCCGAGCCGACCTCGGTGATCGTGCCGACGCCCTCGTGCCCCAGAATCCGGCCGGGTGTCACCGCCGGCACGTCACCTTTCAGGATGTGCAGATCGGTGCCGCAGATCGTCGTCGTATCGATTTTCACGATCGCGTCGGTGGGCTTGAGGATGACGGGGGCAGGCACCTCCTCCCACGACTTCTCACCAGGGCCGTGGTAGACGAGTGCCTTCATTGCAAGCCTCCATGGCGGGCGGTTCGGTGGTACCCGCTCAAGCCAAGAAATTACGCCGTCAACCCCGGCGCGGATAGGGCCGAACGGTCCTAACATCACCGCATGAATACCGTCAAAGAGAACGTTCGGAAGGCCACGGCCGCGCTCGATGACACGCTGGTGCCGCTCATCGGCCCGGCCATTCGAGGGCCCTACGGGGTCGACGAGCGGCGCGAGGACCCGCACCCCGGTGTCACCGACGGGCTATGCCCCGTCTGCTACCACGCCATCAGCCGCCACGACGTCGACGTCGATGCGCACACGCATCACACCTATCTCGTCTGCCCTGATCTCGGCACGGCCTTGGGCGTCGAGCGCCACCCGCATGAGGCGGGCACGCTCGACCACGCCGTGCTCACTTGATCGCGCCGAGGCTCAGCCCCTGCACGAGCTTGTCTTGAGCGGCGAAGCCCGCGGCCAGCACGGGCAGTGAGATCGCGATCGAGGCGGCGCACACCTTTGAAAGGAACAGTCCCTCCGAGGTCACGAACGACGTCAGGAACACGGGCGCCGTGTACGACGTCGTGCTCGTGAGCACGCTCGCGAACAGCAGCTCATTCCAGCTGAAGATGAAGCAGATCAGCGCGGTCGCGATGATGCCGGGCGACGCGAGCGGAATGATGATGCGCCGGAAGGTCAGCAGCAGCCCGGCCCCGTCCACCTGCGCCGCCTCGATGACCTCGAGCGGGATCTCGGCGAAGAACGACCGCATCATCCACACCGCGATCGGCAGGTTCATCGAGGTGTAAATGATGACCATCAGCCCGACGGTGTCGAGCAGCCCGAGCTGTTTGGCGATCAGGTAGACGGGCAGCAGCCCGGCCACCATCGGCAGCATCTTCGTCGTGAGGAAGAAGAACATCACGTCCGACCACTTCCGCACCGGCCTGATTGCTAGTGCGTATGCGGCCGGAATCGACAGGATCAGCACGATCGCCGTCGACCCGAGGCTCATCGACACCGAGTTGATGAGCGGCGGCCATGGGCTCGCGCCCGAGGATGCGCCGAAGAAGTTCGCGTACGACGACAGCGTCAGCGGCGCGAACAGGTTGGGCGGATTCGTCGCCGCGGTCGTCTCGCTGTGCAGCGAGGTGAGCAGCATCCACACGATCGGCCCGAAGAAGATCAGCCCGATCACCCACGCGATGATGCCGAGCGAAACCGTGCGACGCCGTTCGCGGGTGCGCATGGAGGCCGTGCGCCCTACGGGCGCACCGGCGCGGCGACGGATGCTTGCGGCATCCGCCCGCTCGCCTGTGATGGTCGCGCTCATCGCTTCTCCTCCTTCAACAGCGACGAAACGGTGCGCAGCACGAACGTCGCGATGATCATCGACCCGATCACGACGACGACACCCGCGGCGGATGCCTGCCCGTAGTCGTGCGCCTCGAAGAAGGTCTGATAGATCGTGTACGGCAGGTTGGCCGTGCCGAGGCCGCCGCTCGTGATCGTGAACACGGCGTCGAAGTTCTGCACCAGGTAGATGCAGCCGAGCAGTGCGGCGAGCTCGAGGTACTGACGCAGGTGCGGCAGCGTCATGTGACGGAAGATCTGCCACTCATCGGCGCCGTCGATGCGCGCGGCCTCGATGACGTCGAGCGGCCGCCCCTGCAGCCCGGCCAGCAGGATCAGCATCATGAACGGGGTCCACTGCCACACGAGCGCTGCGATGATCGCGCCGAGCGGCTGCGAGCTGACCCAGTCGGGCTGGGGCGCGCTCGCCGCGTGGCCGAACAGCCCCCAGATCCACGTGAGTGTTCCGTTCAGCAGGCCGTACGACGGGTTCAGGATCGCGTGCTTCCACACGAGCGCGGCCGCCACCGGCACGATCAGGAACGGCGCGATCATGATGGTGCGTACGAAGCCGCGGCCGAAGAACTTCCGATCGAGCAGGATCGCGATGACGAGCCCGAGGATCAGGCTCACGAGCACCACGGCGACCGTCAGGATGACCGTCGTGATGACCGACTTCAGCATGGCCTGGTCGGTGAACACCGCCGCATAGTTGGCGAACCAGCCGAAGCCGATGTCATTCGGGTAGAGCGCGTTCCAGCGCACGAACGAGATGACGAGCGTCGCGACGAAGGGCAGCTGCGTGACGATGATCATGAAGATCAGCGCCGGCAGCAGGGGCGCCCGCCTGGCCCAGGCGGACGCCCTGCTCAGTGTCTGGTGCGACGCGTTCAGAGTGACCGCTGTCGACATCAGGTGCTCCTACTTCTTGTACTTGTCGCCGACTTTTTGGGCTTCGGCCTGAACCGACTTGATGGCGGCCTCGACCGTCGTCTTGCCGGCGATCGCGTCGCTGAACTGCTGCGAGGCATCTGTGCCGAGATTCGCGAACTCAGGGATCGCGACGAACTGGATGCCCGCAGCCGGTCGCTTCTGCGTACCGGGGTCGTTCGGCTTGGCGCTGTCGATGGCGGTCTCGACCTGCTTGTAGAAGGCCGCGGCGCCCTTCTGGTAGTCGACGTTCTCGTAGAGCGAGGTGCGGGTGCCCGGGGGAACCTGCGCCCAGCCGTACTTGTCGGCGACGAGCTTCGCGTAGTCGGGGCCAGACGCCCACTCGATGAACTTCTCGGCGTTCGCCTGGTTCTTGCTCGCCTTCTCGATGCCCCACGCCCAGCTGTACAGCCAGCCCGAGCTCTCGGTCTGGTCGACCGGCGCGGGCGCGTAGCCGATCTTCCCGGCGACGGGCGAGTCGGATGCCTCGAGCGAGCCCGCGGCGGCCGTCGCGTCGTACCACATGGCCGCCTTGCCCTGCGTCATGTCGTTGAGGCACTCGGTGTAGCCGGCCTGCGGGGCGCCGCTCTCGCCGTCCTTCTTGACGAGGTCGACGTAGAAGTTGAGCGCCTTCGTGAAGCCCTCGCCGCTGACCTGCGCGTTCCAGTCGTCGTCGAACCAGGTGCCGCCCATGGTGTTGACGACCGTGGTGAGCGGCGCGACCATCTGGCCCCAGCCCGGCTGGCCGCGCAGGCAGATGCCCGCCATGCCCTGTTCCTTCTGCTTCACCTGGTCGGCGAGCTGCGCGACCTGGTCCCAGGTGGGGTTCGCCGGCATCGTGAGGCCCAAGTCCTTGAAGACGTCCGCGCGGTAGTAGAGCATCGACGACTCGCCGTAGAACGGCTCGGCGTAGATCTTCCCGTCGGAGCCGGTCAGTGCGTCCTGGATCGGCTTCAGCACGTCGGACTGCTTGAAGGCGGCGTCTTTCGCCACGTTGTCGGACAGCGACAGCAGCCAGCCGTTCTTCGAGTAGAACGGCACCTCGTAGTTGCTGATCGTGGCGACGTCGTACTGCCCGGCCTGCGAGGAGAACTCCTGGCTCGCCTTGGCGCGCAGCGAGTCTTCCGGCAGCACCGTGTAGTTGACCTTGATGCCGGTCTGCTTGGTGAAGTTGTCTGCGGTGAGCTTCTGCAGATCGACCATCTGCGGGTTGTTCACCATCAGCACGTTGAGCGTTCCGCCCGACTTGCCGGCGCTGCCGGCGCCTGCGCCGCTGCAGCCCGCGAGTGCCAGTGCTGCTGTGGCGGCCACGGCGACACCCGTGATCGCCTTGGCCAGGTGTCTCCTCGTCATCGTGGGCACCGTTGTCCTCTCCTGCCTGCTCCGTCGCAAGCAAGCACACAATATTCACGCATCCCCACATCTTGCAAGCTAAATCGGGCAATCAACCACACAAAACTTGCAAAACCGGGCATAGCCGGGCAATCATGAGATCGCGAATGCCGGTTCGGGCATCGTCGACGAAGACGAGAGAGGTTTCTGATGGTCCGTCTTTCCGAGGCCGCACTGGCTGGGCTGCCCGCAGCGGTGGCCGTTCCGCGCTACGACCGCTCGAAGGTCAACGCGGGAATCGTGCACTTCGGGGTCGGCGGCTTCCACCGCGCGCACCAGGCGATGTACCTCGACCGGCTGCTGAACGCCGGCGAGGCATCCGACTGGGGCATCTGCGGGGTCGGCGTGCTCGAGGTCGACCGGCGCATGAAGCAGGCGCTGGAGGAGCAGGACCACCTGTACACGCTCGTGCTCAAGCACCCCGACGGGACGCTCGAGCCGCGCGTGATCGGCTCGATCGTCGACTACCTGCTGGCGCCCGACGACCCGCAGGCCGTCGTCGAGAAGCTGGCGGACCCCGGCATCCGCATCGTCTCGCTGACCATCACAGAGGGCGGCTACAACTTCGATCAGATCACGCGCGAGTTCGACGCCTCGAATCCCGCGGTGCAGGCCGATCTCGTTCCTGGCGCGCTGCCGCAGACCGTCTTCGGGCTCGTCGTGGCGGGCCTCGCGCTGCGGCGCTCGCGGGGTATCGAACCGTTCACGGTGATGTCATGCGACAACATCCCGGGGAACGGCGAGCTGGCGCGCAAAGTGTTCGCGGCGTTCGCCCGGCTCAAGGACCCCGAGCTGGCGGACTGGCTCGAGGCATCCGTGCGCTTCCCCAACTCCATGGTCGACCGCATCACGCCGGTGACGACGGATGCCGACCGGGTGCTCGTGCAGCGGGAATGGGGCATCGACGACGGCTGGCCGGTCGTGGCCGAGCCGTTCGAGCAGTGGGTGCTCGAGGACTCGTTCGGGCTGGGGCGACCGGCGTACGAGACGGTCGGCGTGCAGGTGGTCGACGAGGTCGAGCCGTACGAGCTGATGAAGCTGCGGCTGCTCAATGTCGGTCACCAGGCGATCGCCTACTTCGGGGTGCTCGCCGGCTACACCTTCGCGCACGAGGCCGCGCGGGACCCGCTGTTCGTCGGGCTGCTGCGGCGCTACTGGGATCGTGAGGCGCGGCCCACCCTGCGCCCGGTGCCCGGCGTCGACCTGGACGCCTACACCGCGGAGCTGGTCGAGCGGTTCGGCAACGAGCACGTGCGCGACACGCTCGCGCGGCTCGCCGCCGAGTCGTCCGACCGCATTCCGAAGTGGCTCGTTCCCGTGATCCGCGCACGGCTCGACGCGGGCGGCGAGGTCGACGCGTCGGCGGCTCTCGTGGCCAGCTGGGCGCGATACGCGGAAGGCGTGGACGAGTCGGGCAATCCGATCACGATCGTCGACCGCCTCGCCGACTCGCGGCACACGGCGGCGCTCGCGCAGGCATCCGACCCGCTCGCGTTCCTGCGCGACGAGAGCCTGTTCGGTTCGCTCGCCGCAGAGCCCGCCTTCACCGTGCCCTACTTGCGCACCCTCGATGCGCTGCACGCGCGCGGCGCCCGCGCCGCCCTCACCGAGCTGGTCGGCGAGCCCGCCGCGAGCTGACCCCTCGCCCGGCCCCTCGCCCGGTCGTCAACAAGTCCGGTTCTCCAGCTCGTTCGGCCGACTTTGCGACGACTCGCCGGCACGGGCGCTCGCCGGTCGTCAATAAGTCGTCCCACAGACGGGCATAAGCCGACTTTGTGACGACCGGGCGGGTGCGCGACCCAGGCGGCGAGTGCTCAGGCGAGGTCGAGCTCGAGGCCCGACGCGCGCAGCTCGTCGGCGTGCTCGGGGCTCACCCCGTCGTCGGTGATGAACAGCTCGAAATCGTCGAGGGCGGCGAACCGCACGAACGAGTCGGCGCCGACCTTCGAGTGGTCGGCGATCAGGATGCGCCGGCGGGACTGCTTGATCGCTGCCGCCTTCACCTCGGCGATCGCGGCATCGGGCACCGTCGCGCCACGCCGCACCGAGATGCCGTTGGCCCCGATGATCGCGAGGTCGAGCACCATCGTCTCGAGCATCTCGATCGCCCAGAAGTCGACGGCCCCCAGGGTCTTCGCCCGCACCCGACCACCCAGCGAGATGACCTCGACGTTCGGTCGCCCGGCGAGCGACACTGCGATCGCGAGCGAGTTCGTGACGACCGTCGTCGGGCTCTCGGGGTACAGCCGGTCGGCGAGCAGCTGGAAGATCGCGCCCTCGTCGATGTAGATCGCCTCGGCGTTCTCGAGGTGCTTCACCGTCGCCTCGGCGATGCGGCTCTTCTCTTCGATCATGCGCGTCGAGCGCGTCGCGAGGTCGGACTCGAACCCCAGCCGCTCGACCGGCACCGCCCCGCCATGCACGCGCCGCAGCAGCCCGGACTTCTCGAGCGAGGTCAGATCGCGCCGCACGGTCTCGGCCGAGACCTTCAGCAGCTTCGACAGCTCGCTGACGTCGGCGCGCCCCGTCTCGCGGGCATGGTCCACGATGACCTTCCGCCGTTCGATGGAGAAGAGCGACATGTGTGGATCCTACCGACCGCTTCCGGGTACCTCGGCCTGAAACCCACAGAAACGGTCAAACGAGGGCGGTCTGCCTGATCACGCTGCCGGTGCCGCCGAGCAGCAGCTCGAGCGTGGTGGAGGCGCTCGTCTGCAGCGACACCAGTTCGATGGGGCGACGGATGCCTGCGAGCACCAGCTCGACCGGCAGCCCCGTCTCGAGCACCCTCACGCCAGGCATCCGGCGCACATTGTCGAGAACGTGACGCAATTCGCGTCGGTGCGGCAGATAGACGACGGATGCCTCGCGTGCCTGCCCCGCGACCCAGCGCAGGTAGTCGGGAGTCGCGACGTGGCCGTCGGTCGGCAGCGCGCTGCCGAGCAGCACGCGATCGCCCGGCAGCTCGAGCGGGTCGGCAGCACCGCGTGTCCACGCGAAGGAGTGGTGCCTGGTCGCGATGCCGCGGGTGCCGAGCGCCTCGACCCGCTGCTCGCCGAGCGGGAAGACGGTGAAGACCTCGACCGCCTCGCGGTCGGCGAGCGCGTGCAGCCGGTGCTTTGCCAGATCGCCGAGCAGGCGGGCGGCGCGACCCTCGTGCCGGCGCGGGCGGCGGAACGGCGTGCGATCGAGCAGCGCGTCAGCGAGAGCGAGCGTGTTGGCGCCGTCATCCAGCAGGCTCACGCTGCGCGGGCGCAGAACGGATGCCGCCATGCGGAACTGCCCGCTGAAGCCGTCGCCGACGGCCCAGTCGCGCTCCTCGGCGAGCTTCCCCCACGGAATGCCGACCCACGGCGTGACGTCACTGAACGGCGCGCCGCGGCGCAGCAGCTCGGCGGCGGTCGTCTCCATCTGGGGCCCCGAGAGGCGCATGGCGACCGAGATGCGGCGGCCGGCGGCGTGCGCCCATTCGGCTGCACTCAGCAGCTGGAACGGTGACTCCACCCAGGCCAACACGCGGGGCAGTCAACACGGCCGAGGTGAATCGCCGGTTGCCCCGGGGTGAACCGAGCCGGGCTCAGTCCTGGGAGGCGGCTGCGGGCGGCGCGGACCGCCCGAGCGCGAAGGCGACGTCATAGGCGCGCCGCTGCGTGTCGGCGGGGTCGCGCTCCGCTGCCTCCGCGCCGTGCTTGCGCCACTTTGTGAGCAGTTCGCCGAGTTGTTCGGAGAACTCCTTGGCCTCGGCCTTCGTCAGCAGCGCTCCGCCGAACTGCACGGTCGACACAGACTGCTCGTCGTCGAACTCGCGTGCGAGGAGCCGGCGCAGCCAGTCGAAGCGCTCTGCCACGAAGGATGAGACGCCGGGGTCGGCGATTGGATCCTCGAAGGTGTAGCCGCCTTGATTGGCGAGCTCCCACACCCGGTCGCGCTTGTCACGCCCCTTCTCGGGCAGTTCGCGGATCAGGCCGGCGCTCGCGAGTGTGCGCAGGTGGAAGCTGAGGGAGTTCGCCGGCTCCCCCGTCCAGCGGGCGAGGTCGGCGGCGCGGGCATGAGTGCGCACGGCCAGCTCGCGAAGGATCCGCTGCCGCGTCGGGTGCGCGAAGGCCCGCAGCGTCGCCGGCTCCGTGACCTGGAGCGGCGGCTGATTCCAGGTGTCCTCTGCGGCCATGTCCACAGCCTACCGGCTTGCGCACGAAGAAGTGCGCAATAAATATTGCGCAATTAGCGTTGCGAAACTAATCTCGCCCCATGACCACTCCTCAGGCCTCTGTCTCGGCGCCGGCGCAGCCGCAGATCTCGCTCTGGCGCAACCGCCCCTACCTGCTGCTCATGTCGGGCAAGACGACGCAGATCATCGGTGAGGGTGTCGGTACGTTCGCCGTTCCGCTGGTGGCGTTCGGCCTCACTCACTCGGTCGTGCTCGCGGGTGTCGTCGCCGCCGTGGGCGAAGCGGGCAGCCTGCTCGCCACCCTGCCGGCGGGCGTGCTCGCCGACCGAGCCGACCGTCGCGGTCTGCTCATCGCCGCCGCCGTGGTGGGAACGGCGCTCTGGTCGTTCGCAGCGCTCGCCGGCCTGGCGGGAGCGCTGACCGCATGGCAACTGGCGATCGTGCTGTTCGGCGCGTCGGTGGCGACCGCGGTCTTCAACCCGGCCGAGGTCGGGGCAATTCGCGCGGTCGTCGCCACTGATCAGCTTGCTCCCGCGATGGCGGCGGTGCAGGGCCGCAGCGCGGCCGCGGCGCTCATCGCCAGCCCGATCGGCGGCGTGCTCTACGCCGTGTCGCGTGCGCTGCCGTTCGCAGCGACGGCGATCGGCCATCTTGCGGTCGTGGTCTGCACCGGGCTTGTTCGGGTGCCGCTGAACGGCGACCGCGTGCAGGCGAAGGCGGCACACCCGGTCGAGCAGCTCAAGGAGGGCATCCGCTTCGTCGCGAGGCTTCCGCTGCTGCGCAACTCGCTGTGGCTCATCATGCTGATCAACTTGACCGTCAACGGCACGCTCATCGCGGTCAATCTGCAACTGGTGCGCACGCATACGGCCCCGCTGCTGATCGGGTTGCTCGACACCGTCGCGGGGGCGGTCATGCTGCTCGGCTCCGTGATCGCCGGGCCGCTGCTGAAGCGCGTGCCGTCCGGCCTGCTAGCCATCGTGGGGCTCGGGGTCACCGCGGCTGCCTTCCTCGGCATGTCGGTCGTGCACGACTACGTCGGCTACCTCGTGTTCCTGGCCTTCGCATTCGTGCTGATCCCCGCGGTGAACTCGGGAATCGGCGGGTACGTGACCGCCATCGTGCCGGACGAGCTGCAGGGCCGCGTCAATTCGGTCAGCTCACTCGGCTACCTCGCGGTGGCTCCGCTCGCCCCGGTCGTCGCCGGCGCGCTGCTGGCGCAGCTGGGAATCGTGCCGACGCTCTGGATCTTCTCGGCTGCGCTCGCCGCGGGCGTCGTCGGCACCGCGTTCGTCAAGGAGATCAGGCGCATCGGCTCCCCCGACACGTGGGCGGCCGACGCGCGTCCCTAGGCGGCCGGCACCATCACGGTGAAGATCGTGCGGCCGGGCGTGCTCTCCAGGGTGACGCGCCCGCCGTGCGCCTCAGCGATGGCGCGCACGATCGCGAGTCCCAGGCCCGTCGACCCGGCATCCCGGTTGCGGGCCGAGTCGCCCCGGGCGAAGCGGTCGAACACGGTCGGCTGAAGTTCTGCGGGCACGCCCGGCCCGTCATCCGCCACCGTCAAGGTGTTCATGCCG
The DNA here is from genome assembly GCF_003627055.1 of Gryllotalpicola protaetiae. Classification (NCBI taxonomy): domain Bacteria; kingdom Bacillati; phylum Actinomycetota; class Actinomycetes; order Micrococcales; family Microbacteriaceae; genus Gryllotalpicola; species Gryllotalpicola protaetiae. Next base: position 1,471,171 of record NZ_CP032624.1, on the reverse strand, counting down.
TTCGAGGCATGCAATCCGATCGCAACGTGCGTGCCGGCCGGCGTGTGGGCGGCGGCGTTGGCGAGCAGATTGGAGACGAGACGTCGCAGCTGCCCCTCGTCGCCGGCGGCGAGGACCGGCTCGGCATCGAGATCGAGCGACCAGGCGTGATCGGATGCCGCAAGCCGGGCATCCCCCGCGGCCTCGGCCACCAGGAGCGAGAGGTTGACCTCGGTGCGCTGCACGCCGGGCTGGCCCGTGCCGGCATCGGCGTCGAGCCGGGCGAGCAGCAGCAGCTGGTCGACCAGCTCGCCCATGCGCACCGACTCGCGGTCGATGCGGCTGATGTTGCGCTCGAGGTCCTCGGGCAGTTCCGGGTGCTCGCGCGCCGAGAGCTGCGCGTAGGCGCGCACCGTCGCGAGCGGAGTGCGCAGCTCGTGGCTCGCATCGGCGACGAAGCGGCGCATGGTCTCCTCGCTCGCCTGGCGCACGGCAAGCGCCTCGTCGACGTGCGCCAGCAGGGCGTTGAGGGCGCCGCCCACCTGACCGACCTCTTCGGTGGACGCCAGGTCGGCAGGTGCGACCCGTGCCGACAGGCGGACATCGCCGCGATCGAGCCGGACCCCGGTAACCGACGCAGCGGTCGACGCGACCCTTCCCAGCGGGCGCAATGAGCGGCCGATCACGACGGCGGCGACGCCGGCGCCGGCAACGGTCGCGAGGATCGCGACGGCGAGGATCACCCAGGTCACCTGCCACATGGTCGAATCGACAGACGTGAGGGGCAACCCCGTGACGATCGTCGCGCCGCCGGGCAGCTCGCTGCTCGCGACGCGGTAACGACCGAGGTCGCCGCCCAGATCGACGGTCGTCGGCTCTGTGCTGTGACGGAAATCGGCGAGCTTGCCCTGCTGCGCGTCGCTCAGCTGGTGTCGGTTGCCGCTCGCATCGACGAAGCCGTTCACGACGATCTCGCCCCCGTCGATCACCGCGACGATGGTCTGAGGCGCCTGGCCGGGAACTCCCACGAAGTCACCGACGAAGTCGCCGCCCGACGGCCGCGGCGCCGTGGTCCGCCCCGGCCCGGGTCCCGTGGTGCCGGACCCGCCGCCGTTCAGGTCGGCGCCCGGTTGCAGCCGGTCGAGCTGACCCCCGATGCGGTCGACGCGCTGCGCCGACGAGACGAGCCGCGTGTCGAGCTGGCCGACCAGATAGCCGCGCAGCGCGAGCACAGTGACGCCGCCGATGACGAGGCTCGCCGCGGCGACGAGCGCCGCTGCGATCAGCACGATGCGCCACCGCAGGCTGCGCAGCCCGAAGCTCATCCGACCCGACCAGCCGGTTCAGCGCACCCGAGGGGTGCGAAAGGGCGCCGCCGTCGGCGAAGAAGCAGCTCGAACACACCCCTGGGGTGCGCAAGGCGGGTCGTGGCGCGCCGCACGAGCGTCACGACCCGACCTTCAAGATGTAGCCGACACCGCGGATGGTCTGAATGGCGACCCCGCAGTCCTCCGGCAGCTTGCGCCGCAGCGTCGACACGTACATCTCGACGAGGTTCGACTCCGCGCCGAAGTCGTAGCCCCACACGGTCGTGAGCAGCTGCTCGCGCCGCAGCACGCGGCCCGCGTTGCGCGCGAAGCAGCGCAGCACCTCGAACTCGGTGGCTGTGAGCTCGAGTCGAGCCTCGCCGAACCTCGCGACCCGTTCGCCCTCGTCGAGCACGAGGGCGCCGACGGTCAGAGACGTGCGCGGTGTGGCATCCGTCATCGACGGGGCAAGCCGCACCAGCGCGCGGGCGCGCGCGAGCAGTTCGGAGATGTCGAAGGGCTTCGTGACATAGTCGTCGCCGCCCGCGCGCAGGCCGGAGATGCGGTCGCTCTGCCCATCCCGAGCGGTGAGGAACAGCACGCGCACCTCGTCGCTCACAGCGCGGATGCGATCGAGCACCTCGAGCCCGTCGAGGTCGGGAAGCATGATGTCGAGCACCACGACGTCGGGGCGCCAGTCGCGCACGGTGAGCGGCACCTCGCGGCCGCGGTACGCCGTCTCGACGTCCCAGCCGTCGCTGCGCAGCGCGATCGCGACCGCGTCGGCGAGCGCCTGCTCGTCGTCGACGACGAGCGCGCGGGCGGGCGTGCCGTCGGCCCGGCGCACGGGAGGCAGGTCGAGCGGGTGCGTGCTGCTCATTCATCCATTGATACAGCGCAGCCCGAGAGTTTCCTATGGCGTGGCCCAGGCCCCGATAGTTGCTGAGTTTTGGCAAAATCACCGCATGGGGTCGGATGCCGCACTCGTCGTTCTTGCGATCGTGACGGCCGTCGTGCTGGCGGTCGTCGTCACCGTCGTCGCGCGCCGCTCCGGCTGGTCGGCGCCGCTGATGCTCGTCGCGCTGGGCGCGATCATCGCGCTCTTCCCCGGCGTGCCGGCGTTCACCATCGACCCCGACATCATCTTGTACGGCGTGCTGCCGCCGCTGCTGTTCTCGGCGGCGATGCGCGCCTCGCTGATCGACCTGCGCACGCGACGCGACCCGATCCTGCTCAGCTCGGTCGGCCTCGTCGCGTTCACGGTGCTCGCCGTCGGCGGGGTGGGCTGGCTGCTGGTGCCGGGGATCAGCGTTGCGGCGGCCATCGCCTTCGGCGCCGTCGTCGCCCCGACCGACCAGGTGGCCGTCGAGGCGGTGACCCGCCGCGCGGGCATGCCTCGCATGCTCTCGACGATCCTCGACGGCGAGAACCTGCTGAACGATGCGACCGCGCTCGTCGCCTTGAACTCGGCGATCATCGCGATCACCGCGACGATCACACCCGTGCAGATCGGCGTCTCCTTCGTGCTCGAGGTCGTGGCCGGCCTCGCGGGCGGTCTTGTGGTCGGCTTCGTGCTCGGCTTCGTGCGCGGCAAGCTCGCGGCACCGGTGCTCGACACGAGCCTCTCGCTGGTCGCGCCGTACGCCGCCTTCCTGCTCGCGCAGGTCGCGCACGGCTCCGGCGCGCTCGCCGTCGTCGTCGCCGGACTGTTCCTCGGCTATCGGGCTCCCAGCTTCCAGTCGGCTCAGGCGCGCGTCGCGGAGGAGCTCAACTGGCGCACCATCCAGTTCATCGTCGAGAACCTGGTCTTCCTGCTCATCGGCCTGACGCTGCCGCATGCGGTGCGCGCGGCGGTCGACAGCGGCATCCCGGCCTGGCAGCTCGTCGGCATCGCCTTCGCGCTGCTCGCCGCCGTTCTGCTCAGCCGCCTCATCTGGGGTGTCGTCGTCACGCCGCTGTTCCGGTACGGCCCCGCCCGCATGCGCCGGGTCGGGTGGCCGTGGGTGACGGTCGTGCCGTGGACGCTGTCCGGGGTGCGCGGGGTGGTCACCCTCGCGGCGGTGTTCCTGCTGCCGGCATCCACCCCCGACCGCGCGATCCTGCAGCTGTTCGCCTTCGTCATCGTGATCGGCACCCTGCTGCTCGCCATTCCGATCCCGCGCGTGCTGCGCGCGGCCGGGCTCGTGGTGACCGCGTTCGACCAGGAGCGCATCGAGGCTGAGCTGCTGATGGCGGAGGCCAAGTCGGCAGGCCTCGAGCTGGTGCGCACCTGCGCCGACGAGAACACGGACCCGCGGGTGCTCGAGCGGCTCACGGCCGACGCCGAGTTCGTCTCCGCCTCGGTCGACGCGGGCCCGACGCCGACCGGCGACAGCCTCAACATCGCCTACGCCGAGCTGCGTATCCGGCTCTTCGAGGCCGAGCGGAAGGCCGTGCTGCAGGCGCGCGCCGAAGGCCGCTATCAGGAGGCCGCGGTGCGCAAGGTGATGCATGTGATCGACGCGGAGGAGACGGCGGCCCGCGTGCTGCGCCACGGCGACAGCTGAGGCCAATCCGGATTTCCCGGCCTTTTGGCTTGTGGCGAGGGTGGCTACCTGGCTAACCTGTAAATCCACCGAGAAAGTTAGGAGGCTCCGCAATGTTCTTCATCGACCGAACGATGCGTCGAGCCCCTGGTCTCGGAATGCGCTTCGGCGCCGTGGGCATGGGGCTGTAAGCCACACGTCTGCCCGGACCTGGCCGACGGCCGTCTGATCGCCTTCGCGATCCGGCCTCTCCACTTCCGCTAGGCGACTCGTCCTCCGCCCGTCGGCCGCGCCCGGCATCCGTCTTCTCTTCTGCCATGTCTGTCGGCGTCCCTGCCGCCATCTCAAAGGAATCACCGTGATCACCATCGAATCGCACCCCCCTCAATCGACCGTGACGACGCTCACGATCGACCTCGCCGAGCTTCCCAAGCTCAACCTCGCCCGCCGGCTCGCCCTGGCCTTCAGCCTCGTGCTGATCACCAGCGTCGAGCCCCGACAGCGCCGCGCTCCGCAGCACCACGACCACCTCGAGTGGCTGGCCCGCACGGAACGCGAGCGACTGGCTGAGCGCCTTCTGCTCAGCACCATCCCGCGGCGATGATCGCCGCACTCATCCCAACCCTTCCCCTCACGTGGCCCGCCGGCCCTGCCGGCGGGCCACCTCGCTTAACCCGGTCTGCTGGCTAGGGTCGAAGCGTGCCGTTCGTTCCGCCCACCGCGACGACGCCCGAGTACGCGCTGGTCATCTTCGATGCCGCTGGGCGCGAGGTGGCAGAGGCCGACGGCTCGGCGCTGAGCACCACGGTCGCCGCGAGGGTCGCGGCCGGGGGTGACGCCGACGTCGTGCTCATGTGCCACGGCTGGCTCGACGACCTGACCGACGCGAAGAACACCTACCGCGGGTGGCTCACGACCGCGCACGGGGTGGGCTGGCCTGAGGCATCCGCCCCGCTCGTCGTCGGCGTGCACTGGCCCAGCGTTCCTGCTGCGGGCGGCGAGCCGCCGGACGTGCCCGCGCAGATGCAGGCGCGCCTGGCCGACGGCACGCTGCTCGAGTCGCTCGAGAACGCGGGTGTTGAGCTCGCCGATTTCCTGAGTTTCTGGGGCATGCGCGAGCGCGCGATCTCACTGGGGGCGACGGATGCCGGGCTCGGGCGCCTGCTCGCCCGCATCTTCGCCGCTCGGCCCGGGGTGCGCGTGCACCTCGTCGGGCACAGCCTCGGGTGCGTCGCGCTGTCCGGGGCGCTGGTAGCCGCTGGTGCTGCTGGCGGGCCGCACGCCGCGAGCTTCTTCCTCGTGCAGGCAGCCGAGTCGTCATGGGCGTTCTCGGCATCCGCGCCGTTCTTCACCGGTGGCGCGGGGAAGTACGCGGCCGTGATCTCAGACGGGCTCGTAGACGGACCGCTCGTCGCGACGCGCTCGAGCCACGACGGGGCGCTCGCCGTGCTGTACCGCCTGGGGATGGAGTTCGTGCTTGAGCGCAGCTATGCCGCGGCATCCGTCGCCCGGCCTGCGCGCAGCGCCGCGATCGGCGCCGAGGGGCTCGGCTTCGACCCGCCGGTCGCCTCGGCGGGCGCGCTTCCGGCGCTCGAGCCCGGCGCTGCTCACTTCGCGGTGGAGCCGGGCCATCAGTACTCCATCGACTGCTCGGCGGTGATCACCGGTCACAACGACGTCGACCACGCTGAACTCGCACGTCTCTTCGCCGCGATGGTCGCTGCCTAACGCCGTCGACGGGTGCGAAAGGTATGCCCGATCGCCCGTGAACGGACTTTTCGCACCCCTCCCGAGCAGCGTTGGCCAGCGGTCGGTGCCGGGCTCAGAGCTGTGGCGACCACCCGAGCAGCGGCGCCAGCGAGGCGGCGATGTCGGTGAGCAACTGCACGTAGTCGTCGTGCTCGAAGCTGAACGGCAGGGCGAAGGCCACCTCGTCGACGGCCTGGAACGCGGGGTCGTCGTGCAAACGCGAGGCGATCTCGGCAGACGGCCCGACGAGGTCTGCCGCGAAGAGCATGCCGCGCGGCCCCTGCGGTACCCCGACGCGATGGGCGCGGGATGCCGCGTAAGACCGGTACCGCTCGACCTGAGCCGCTGTCGCGGAATCCGTCGGGATCACCACGAGCCCCTGCGACACGCGGCCGCCCTCGCCGCGCGCCTCGCGGTATGCGTCGATCTGCGCGCGCTGCACGGCGCCGAAGTCGGTCACCCCGTTCTCGCTCTGCACGACGGACGACGTGAGCAGGTGGAATCCGTTGGCCCCCGCCCAACGCGCAGAGCGCGTGCTGCCCGCGCCGTACCAGAGCCGCTCAGCCAGCCCGGCGGCAAACGGCTCGACGCGCTCGCTGTAGTCCTCGATGCCCTCGCGCCCGGTGAACGAGCTCACCTGGTCGCCGCGCACGAAGCCGCGGAACCGCAGCAGGCGCGCGTAGCTCAGATCCTCGTCGCGCCAGGTGCCGGGGTAGAGCGCCTCTTTGTAGTCGTCGAAGTGCATCGGCGTCCCGGTCGAGAACCCGGGATTCAGCCGCCCGCCGGAAAGCACGTCGACGGTCGCCAGATCTTCCGCCAGCCGCAAGGGGTTCTCCGCGCCGAGGGGAATGACGGCGGTGCCGAGCGAGATGCGCGAGGTGCGCTGCGAGGCGGCGGCCAATACCGTTGCCGGCGATGAGATGCCGAACTGGAGGTGCCGCTGGCGCACCCAGGCCGAGTCGAAGCCGAGCCGCTCGCCCAGCTCGATGAGCTGCAGGGTTGTCTCGTGGCCGCCGCGCGGCTGTGCGGGGTCGAAGAGGCCGATCGTCAGAAAGCCGAGCCGGCGCAGGGTCACTGTCTGCCGATCTCCGACCGGTCGGTCAGCTCGTGCCAGGTGCGACGGTAGTAGACGAGCGGCGCGGCCGCCTCGGCCGCCTCGCTCTCGGGGAGGCGCGCCTGCAGCGCGTGCACCGCCACGACGGTCGATGAGCCGGCGCGCATGCGGTCGATGACGCGGCCACGGATCCAGGTGCGCACGGCCGGGAAGTACGGTTCGCCCGTGATCAGGCGGTCCCAGATGGAGGTGTCCGCGAAGCGGTCGATGCCGCTCGTCGCGCCCAGCTTGGCCAGGTCGAGCTGATCGGCAGACAGCAGGTGCACGATCAGCGTCTCGGCCTTCGTGATCGTGGCGGAGGCCGACGACTGGTCGGAGATCGAGAAGACGAACAGCGGCGGCTCGGCGCTCACCGAGAACACCGACGTCACGGTCATGGCCACGGGCCCGTCGCCGGCGTCGGCGGTGATCAGCGCGGTTCCGGCCGGGTGGTGGCGGAAGGCGAGCTTGAACTCGTCGGCCGAGAGACCCCCGAGTGCGGTCGCCTGCTCGTCGTTCTCAAGCCGGTGGACTCGCTCCGATTCCGCCACTTGGTCCTCCTTCTGCGTCGGCGCCCTCGCTGCCGTCAGCGGCGCGCCCTATTGACATTCTCAGCCTGTTTGCTCACCGCGCCCTGTGGCAAAAAGTATTGCCCTATGTGACTGAGCACGACGGCGAGCAGAAGCAGGGCGATGCCGAGGGATGCTGCAGGCGTCAGCGGCTCGTGCAGAATCGTCACGGCGAGCAGCGTCGCGGTCACCGGCTCGATGAGTGACAGGATCGCCGCGGTCGTCGACGGCACCCCGCGATGCAGCCCGCCGAAGAACGCGAGGTACGCGAGCGCCGTCGGGACGACGGCGAGGAACGCGATCCAGGCCCAGCCGACCGGGTCGGTCGACGCGAGGTCGAACCCCGCGAACGCGCCCCAGATCGCGATCAACAGGCCGGCGAGCGTGAACGAGGTCGCGATCAGTGCTCCGGGCGTGAGGCCGGGAACCGTTCGGCGGTTCACGACGGTGGTCGCGGCGAACGACAGCCCGGCGATCAGCGCGAGCAGCACGCCGAGCACGGTCTTGCCGGGGTCGGATGCCGCGGCCGGCGCGCCCGACACCAGGACCAGACCCACCACGGCGGCGATCAGCGCGGCGATGACGGCCCAGCCGGGCATCCGCCGGCTTCTGATCGCCGTAGCCAGCGCGACCGCGACTGGCGCCGCGCCGAGCGAGATGACCGTCGACACCGCGACGCCGACGAGCGCGATCGACTGGAAGTACGCGCCCTGGTAGATGGCCGAGAGCACCGCGGTGAGCGCGACGTGGCGCACGGCTTCGCGGGTGCGTGGGATGCCGCGCAGCTCGCCCGTCGCCGCGATGACGACCAGCATGAGAACCCCGCCGCCGACGAGCCTGATTGCCGAGAGCGCCGGCCACGACAGCGCGCTGTGGTCAGCCGCGAAGGTCGCGGCCAGGCCGCCCGTGCCCCAGAGCGCGCCCGCGAGCGCGACCAGCCAGAAGCCCGACGAGCGGGCGGGGGCGGGTGTGGTGATCATGGGGATGCCTCGACTGTAGCGCCGCCTCTCGTTCGCGCCGAGACGCGCGGAACGGGGCGAATTCCGCGCCGAGGGGCCGTTCCGGCGCGTTTCGTCACGCGGCGTAGCCGGGCGCAACACTTGTCGACTCGGCGGCGGGGCCCCGCTTACGGTGTGGGGCATCGCGGCGTATCCAAGTGGTCGAAGGGAACGGTTTCATACCCCGTTTGTCGCAGGTTCGAATCCTGCCGTCGCGTCTTCGGCACCCAGTGGGCGAGGATCGAAGCATGACGACGTGGTTCATCACCGGCTGTTCGACGGGCTTCGGGCGCGCGCTCGCCGAGGCGGTTCTCGAGAGGGGCGACAACGCGGTGATCACCGCGCGCAACGCCGACGTGCTGGGTGAGCTGGCGGCGAAGCATCCGGCCACCGCTCTGGCGCTCGCCCTCGATGTGACCGATGCGGCGCAGGTCGCGGCCGCCGTGCGCGCGGCAGAAGACCGCTTCGGTGGCATCGACGTGCTCGTCAACAACGCCGGGCACGGCTACCGCGCGGCGGTCGAAGAGGGTGAGGATGCCGCGGTGCGCGAGCTCTTCGAGACGAACTTCTTCGGGCTGGTCGAGGTGACGAAGCGGGTGCTGCCCGGTATGCGCGGCCGCCGCTCCGGCGTGATCGTGAACCTGTCGTCGATCGCGGGGCGCACGGCGCCGCTGGGGTCCGGCTACTACGCCGCGTCGAAGTACGCGGTCGAGGGTCTGTCGGGGTCGCTGCGCCTCGAGGTCCAGCCGCTGGGCATCAGGGTGATCGTGGTCGAGCCCGGCGGGTTCCGCACGGACTTCGCGGGGCGGTCGCTCGGGCAGTCGGCCGAGCCGATCGCCGACTACGCCTCGACGGCGGGCACGCGGCGCAAGAGTGCGGCCGAGGACGGCAGCCAGCCGGGCGACCCCGCGAAGTTCGCGCAGGCGGTGATCGACGCGGTCGAATCGGCCGAGCCGCCGTTCCGGTTGCTGCTCGGCAGTGACGCGCTCGCGCGCACCCGCGCCGAGCTCGCGGCGCAGACCGCGGAGGTCGAGGCGTGGGCGGACGTGAGCGCGTCGACGGACTTCCCGGACTGAGGCGGGGCGGTACGGCCTCGCCGGCGCCGCCCCGCCGGCGCCCGGGGGGGCGAAAAGTACGTTCGATCGCTCGGGAACGTACTTATCGCACCCGCCGAGGCTGAGTCAGAGGGCGAGGCGCGCGCGAGCCGCAGCGAGCAACTCGTCGGAGAGCGGGGTTCCCGCGGTGGCCCGGGCGAGCTCGATCGCGCCGACCATGAGGGCGACGTCGGCGAGGGCGGCCTCGCGATCGGCGGTGCCTGAGGCGCGCGCCGCGATCAGATCGTCGAGCGCTCCGCGGAAACCGTCGCCGAGTGCGCCGTGAGGGTCGACGGACGCCTCGCCGGCCAGGCCCGCGACGACGCAGCCGCTCGCCGGGGCGTCGCGGTGGGCGGCCGACAGGTACCAGTCGAGCAGCGCGGCGCGGCCGCCCTCGCGCGCGCTCACCGCAGCGGTCGCCTCGCGGCGCTCACGCGCGGCCTCGTCGACGGCCTCGGCGATGAGCGCGTCCTTCGAGGCGAACTGCTTGTAGAACCCGCCGTGGGTGAGCCCGGCCCGCGCGGCGACGGCGTCGAGCGTGAGGCCCGCGGCGCCGCGCTCGCGCACCAGTGCGGCGGCGGCGCGAACGACCGCTGCGCGGTTGGCCTCGGTCTGTGCGCGTGATGCCCGTGGCATCCGTTTCTCCACTCTTCGGAATCTTTCGGCCGCATCCGGCCTTCGCTATAAATGTTAGTCGACATCTAAACGAAAGGACCGTTATGGTTCAGATCTCCGGGCGCACCGCCCTCGTCACGGGCGGCCAGCGCGGCCTCGGCGCCGCATTCGCCGCCGAGTTGTTGGAACAGGGCGCTGAGCGCGTCTATGTCACGGCGCGCAACCCGCAGCCGACGAGCGACCCGCGCCTCGTGCCGCTCGAGCTCGACGTGACCTCGCCCGAGTCGGTCGCGAAGCTTGTCGACGCGGTCGGCGACGTGTCGATCGTGTTCAACAACGCGGGGACGTCCGCGCCTCTGGGAACGCTCGACACCCCGGTCGACGTCATGAAGGATCTCTTCGAGACGAACGTGTGGGGCGCCGTTTGCGTCGCCCAGGCGTTCGCCCCGGTGCTCACGGCGCATGAGCAGAGTGCGCTCGTCGACGTGCACTCGGCCCTCAGCTGGCTCGCCGGCTTCGGCGCCTACGGCGCCTCGAAGGCCGCGTTCTGGTCGTTCACAAACTCGCTGCGCGCCGAACTCGCGCCGAAGGGCGTGCAGGTGCTCGGTGTGCACCTCGGCTACGCCGACACCGACCTGATCGCCGAGCTCGACGTGCCGAAGATCTCGCCCGAGTTCGTCGCCCAGCGGGTCATCGGCGCGCTCAAGGCGGGCGACGACGAGGTGCTCGTGGACGACACGAGCGTGTGGGCGAAGTCGAAGCTCGCCGGCCCCGTCGCGGAGCTGCGCGGGCACTGAGCCCGACCGGTTGGGCTCAGCTCGGCGACCACGCGACGCCGAGCTGAGCCGCGGCAGACGCGAGCCGTTTGTCGCGAGTCCAGAGTTGGGTGCCCGGGGTGATGAGGGCGGATGCCAGCAGGTGGGCGTCCACGGCACTGAGGCCTTTCGACCAGAGCGTGCGCGCGTCGATGAGCTCGAGCAGTTCGTCATCCACGGCGCGGAACGCGAACGGCAGCGCGGCAAGTCCTTCCAGAATGCCGCGCCGGTTCGCGAGCGAGCCGAGGGCGAGTTCGGCGACCACCATCGGGTGCGTCGCCACATCGTCGGAATCGAGCAGCTCGATCAACCGGGCGTCGGCGCGGTGCAGGTGGTCGACCCACACCGACGTGTCGACGAGGATCACTCGCCGCGGCGCCTGGGCGCGGCCGTCGCATGCGGATCGGAACCCCCCAGTGCCGCGAGCCGTCGCCCGGCCTCGTGTTGAACCAGACGCTCCAACGCGTGCCGTACAAGGGCGGAGCGCTCAGTGATTCCGGTCATTTCCATTGCCCGCGCGATGAGTGCATCGTCGAGGGTGACCGTCGTGCGCATGTCATCAATCATGACACTGAATGATGCGCTCTTCTATGCTCGGGTGTGCTGACCTTCCACAGCGTCTGTGTCGGGCGACTGAACGCGCGCGGCCGCGAACAGTGTCGCGGCGACGAGCGCCGCGACGCCGCAGAGTGCGAGCGTGCCGACGTAGCCGAGGAAGTGGTTCGAGAGACCGGCCAGTACGCCCGCGACCAGGCCGCCCGCCGTGGTCGCGTTGGCGAACAGGGTCGTCGCCCGTCCGACGGCACCGCCGCTCACGTCCTGGAAGTAGCGCATTCCTGCCGCGCCCACGACGGCGATGCCGATGCCGCGCGCGAGCTGACCGACGGCGACCAGCTCGAATCGGCCCGTGATGGTCAGGGCGAAGTACCCGGCGAACACGACCATCGACGCGACGATGAACCACTTCTGACTGATGCGAGCCGGCATCAGCGTGAGCCCGATCGCTGCGACGACCTCGACCGCCGCGCACGCGCTGTACAGCAGGCCGATGTCGCTCTCAGGCCGCCCCATCGTCCTGGTGACGAACAGTGGAAGCGCTACCGATCCGGCGAACATCGCAGCGAAGAAGAGGGCGACGCTCGCCGTCAGCAAGACGAGGGCGACCCCACTGGGTGGGGATGCCGCGGCTGCTTGTGCTGGGCCATCGACGTCGGCCTGGCGAGCCGGCGTCGCGGGGGCGGCGGCCGCCGCGACCGCCGTGATCACGAGCACCCCCGCGCTGATCGCGAGCACCGGCCGCAGGCCACCATGCGACACGACCAGGGCGGCGAACAGCGGGCCGATCGCCCACGACAGCGACCAGCCCGAGCGCAGCAGCGGCGCGGCGCGCGGTTCGAGCGGGCTGCCCGCGAGCTTCAGTCGCGCCTGGGCGAACAGCAGTGGGAACGCGGCCCCGACGGCGCCGGTGAGAACGACGCCGATGGCGAGCATCAGCGGGAACGACGAGGTCAGCAACAGTGCCGCGTAGCCGGCCGCGCCCGCGAGCGCTGCGACCACGGCGTAGACCCTGCTCGGCCGGTGGTCGAACCGCCGCCCGGCGAGGAAGCTCGCGATGATGCTGCCCGCGGGCGCCGCGGAGACGAAGACACCCGTCTGCACGGCGTTCAGCCCGGCCGTATTCGACGCGTAGAGCACGATGTATGAGTTCGCCATCGAGTCCGCGATTCCGAGCAGCATCACCGCGGCCGCGACGGGGCCGAGCGCGCGCAGCGACTCCCGTGCGCCGATGCGGCTGGGTCGGACCGAGGTCATACCCACATGGTGCCGTGCACCACCGACGCTTCGTCAGTCACCACTCTTACTCATGCATCGTTGCATGCAAGGCGTATCATCGGCTCATGAGCGCGCTCACCACCTCCCACCTCGACATCGGGAGCGCTGCGGAGCGCGCCTACGACTACACGAAGGACGCGATCATCCGCGGCGAGCTCGCCCCCAGCGCGATGATCAGCGAGAACCTGGTCTGCGAGGCGCTCGGTGTCAGCCGCACTCCCGTGCACGAGGCCTTCCTGCGGCTCGACGTCGAGGGGTTCCTCACGCTCGCATCGCGCAAGGGCGCCGTCGTGCGCCCGATGTCTCCGCAGGAATCCCTCGACGTGCTCGAGATGCGCGAGGCGGTCGAGTCGTCTGCGGCCGCGCGCGTCATCGCCGAAGGCCGACACGGCGAGTTGAACACGGAGCTCGAGCGACTGCTCGCGGTGCAGAGCGCGGCGCTGGATGCCGACGAGCTCGACCGCTTCGTCATCGCCGACGACGACTTCCACCACGCGGTGGTCGTCGCGTCCCGGAATCCGGTCGCCTTGCAGTTCTCGGGAATCCTGCACGACCGCCAGCAGCGACTGCGGCACCAGCTGTACCGCGTCGCCCCCGCCCAGATCACGGCGGGGCTCGCGCAGCACCGCCAGCTCGCCGCAGCGGTCGGCGCGGGCGACGCTGCGGCCTACCGAGCGGTGCTGCTCGAGCACGTGTCGCTGCACAAGGGCGCGCTGTGAGCGCGGGGGTCGCGGAGCAGTTCGCGACAGGCTCGCACGAGCTCGCCCTGCCGCGCACCGGCCACCGCCGGGCATGGCTGGGCCTGTGGGGCGCCGTGCTGGTGTGCTCATGGGGCGGCAACCAGTTCAGCCCGCTGCTGTTGATGTACGAGAACCGCGACCACTATTCGGCGCTCACAGTCAACGCGTTCCTCGGCGTGTACGTGCTCGGCCTGGCGCCGGCGCTGCTAGTCTCGGGCGCACTCTCCGACCGGCACGGGCGCCGGCCCGTGATGCTCGTCGGCATCGCCGCCGCAGTCGCGGGCAGCGGGCTGCTCGCGCTCGGCCCGTTGGGTGCGGGATTCCTCGCGGCCGGCCGTCTGCTCTCCGGCGTCACCGTCGGCGTCGCGATGGCCGTCGGAAATGCGTGGATCAAGGAGCTTTCCGGCCCGCCGTTCGAGCACGCCGATCGCGGTGCGGGCGCCCGGCGGGCCGCGCTCGCCTTCACCCTCGGCTCGGGCGGTGGCGCGGTCGTCGCCGGGCTGCTCGCCGAGTGGGGCCCGATCCCCGAAGTCCTGCCGTTCCTGCTGCACATCGCCGTGACCGCGCCGTTCGCGCTCGTCGTCGCGCGCCTGCCGGAGACGCAGCGCGGCGGCGGGCTGCCCGGCCCGTGGTGGCGCCAGCTGCGCATCCCGAGCGCGGGCCATCGCCGCTTCCTGCGCGTGGTCGCGGTCGCCGCGCCGTGGATCTTCGCCGCAGCCGGCATCGGCTACGGCTACCTGCCCACTGCGCTCCGCGGCGTGACCGGCACGTGGGGTCTGGTCTTCGCCACCGCGGCGACCGCCGTCGCGCTCGGCACGTCGAGCCTGATGCAGCCGATCGCGCGCCGTCTGCACTCCACCGACTCTGCGCGCGGGCTGTCGACGGCGGTGCTCATCATGATCGCCGGAATCGCGGTGGTCGGCCTTGCGATCTGGCAGCAGTCGATCTGGATCGGGCTCGTCGCCAATCTGCTGCTCGGCGCGGGCATCGGCATCGCGCTCGTCTCCGGCCTGCTCGAGGTGCAGGCGATCGCCGGGCCGAAGGACCTGGCAGGCCTCACCGGCGTGTTCTACGCCATCGCGTACGCCGGATTCCTGACCCCGGCCCTCATCGCGGCGATCGCGGGCGCCGCGCCGGTCCTCGCGATCCTGGCCGTGATCGTGGCGATCGGCGTGGTGAGCTGGGTCGCGCTGCTCGCGGCGTCGCGGAAGCACCTGCCGCAGTAGGCGCGCGAGCTACGCGCCGGGCAGCCAGATCGTCATCCGCAGCTCCTCCTCGGGCAGGTGGAGGACCTCATAGCGTCGAGCGACCTCGCCGGCCGCGGTGCGCAGATGCTTGATCGAGGCGCGACGCCGCTCGACGAGGTGCCCGCCCCACCATTCGGCGAAGAGCGGGCTCTCGCCACGCAACTCTTCGATCAGCGCCCGCAGTGCGGGGTCGTCGAGCCTGCCCGCGTTGGCCGCGCGCAGCTGGGCGACGGCGCCGCGCGCGAGCTCCTCCCACTCGACGAAGATCCGCGGCGCGCGCGGGTCGGTCATGAGGTAGCGGCACGTGTTGCGCTGCTCGGGCGGCAGCTCGCCGAAGCCGGCGTAGAGCGCGAGCCCCTCGGTGTTGGCCGCGACCATGTTGCTCAGCCGGTCGAGCACGTAGGCGGGGTTCGGTCGGACGGCGTCGACCAGCGCAGACATCCGCTCGGCCACCGCGCTGCCGTCGTCGCGCTCGCCGCGGGCGGCTGCCGCGCTCACGCCGCGCAGACGGGCGAGGTGCGCTCGCGCATCCGGGGTCAGGCGCAGCACGCGGGCGAGCGCGTCGACGACGGCGTCGCTCGGATGCCGCTCGCGGCCCTGCTCGAGCCGGGTGTAGTAGTCGACGCTGATGCCCGCGGCGGCGGCCACCTCTTCGCGGCGGAGTCCGGGGTTCCGACGTCGGCCGACCCCGTCGCGAGCGGGCGGTTCCAGTGCGGCATCCGCCCGCCGTGCGCGCAGGAAGTCGCCGAGCTCATTCGACACGTGCGGCCTCCCTCGAGCCGGTCTGCGCTCCGGTGGGTGCGCGACTCCTATGAAGATTACGGTCTTCCGCCTCGCTGCCCGGCCCCGCAGTCTGGTTGCAGAGCCCCACTCTCGGAAGGACGCGCCATGACGGCATACACCCACGGTCATCACGAATCGGTCCTGCGCTCGCACCGCTCGCGCACCGCGCAGAACTCGGCCGCCTACCTGCTTCCGCACTTGAAGCCGAGCGACCGCCTGCTCGACGTCGGCGCCGGTCCCGGCACGATCACGGCCGATCTCGCCGAACTCGTCGCCGACGTCACCGCGACCGAGATCGGTCCCGACGAGTTGGCGCTCACCCGTGCGACCGCCGCCGAGCGCGGCAGCCAGAACATCGCGTTCCAGGTCGCCGACGTGCACGCGCTGCCGTTCGACGACGACAGCTTCGACATCACGCATGCGCACCAGGTGCTGCAGCACGTCGCAGACCCGGTGCAGGCGCTGCGCGAACTGGCGCGGGTCACGAAGCCGGGCGGCATCGTCGCGGTGCGCGACAGCGACTACAGCGGCTTCTGCTGGTGGCCGCAGGTGCCCGCGCTCGACACCTGGCTCGACCTGTATCGCACTGCTGCGCAGGCGAACGGCGGTGAGCCGGATGCCGGGCGCCGCCTGCTCTCGTGGGCGCACGCCGCCGGCCTCACCGAGGTCACCGCCACCTCGAGCACGTGGTGCTACGCCACGCCGGCCGAGCGCGAGTGGTGGGGCGGAATGTGGGCGGAGCGCATCGTGAACTCGGCGATCGCCCGCCAGCTCGCGGGCAGCGGGCTCGCGACGACCGCCGAGCTCGAGCGGATCAGCGCCGGCTGGCAGGAGTGGGCCGCTGACGCCGACGGATGGATCTCGATCCTCCACGGAGAACTCATCTGCCGCGTCGATTGACTGCCGGGCGGTTCAGCTCGGCGGCGAAGCGAGCGCTCCGCTCGGCGATCCTGTCGACGAGGCCGGTCGCGTGACTTCGTGGCGTGCCGAGCGTGAGCGGCACGCCGTGAGACGATCACTGCCATGGTGCGACCCGACGAGAGCGAGCTGCGCGAACTGCAGTCGCGCGCGTACGGGCCGGATGCCGACATCCACCTCGACCCCGTCGCCCTGATCCGGCTGCGCGAGCTCGAGGGGAAGGTTGGCGGCCAGGTTGGCGCCAGGCCGGCTGCCGATGCCCCGGGTCCAGGCGCGCCGGTGGCTCCAAGCGTGCCGGTGACCCCGAGTGTGTCGGCCGATGCCGACGAGGAGGCTCCGGCACAGGCATCCGCCCCCATCGAATCAGGCGCTCTGCGCCCGTTGCCGCGACGCCGAGGAGCGCTCATCGCTGCCGCCGCCATCGTGGCGCTGGTGCTGATCGGCGCGGGGGCGCTCATCGCCCATCGGACGCAGAGCGACCCGTTGCAGACCGGTGCGCGGCAGGTCGCCAGGCTGAGTGTGGACCGCGGGTATCAGGTGCCTCGCGCCATCGGCGGCGACGGCGTCAAGGCCAAGGGGTTCGTCGACTTCCATGGGCTCCGAGCGGTGGTGGTCGACCTGCCGGCCGAGGGCGGTGCGGCGGACGACGTCTTCATGGAGATCTACCGCGATGACGACATCACCGACCCCGACTCGACAGAGTTCTCCGGCCGCATGTGGGGCGGCAACGCCGCCGGATCATTCCCCGCAATGGTGCAGTTCGAAGTGTCGAGCGACACGCCCGCCAAGCTTCGATCCGTCTACGGCGGTCGTTCGCTGCAGTTCGTCTACGACAAAGCGCATCGCGAAGTCATCGTGTTCGAAGGGAAGTGAGCGTCGGCGGGTGCGCGCACCTGAGGACGGCTTGTCAGAAACATCTCCCGCTCAGGCGCTCAACGGCTGGATCGCACCGAGCTCTTCGCGCGCATTCGCGCGAGCCAAGGCGAGGTCGTAACCCTCCTGCAGGCGAAGCCAGAATTGCGGAGTGGTGCCGAAGAAGGCGCCGAGACGCAAGGCGATGTCCGCGGTAATCGCCTGCCGACCGTGGACGATCCGCGAGACGCGTGACGTAAGACTGATCATCTGGCGTGGGACGAAAATATACGGTCGCTGCGTTGAGGCCGCGGGGAACCTAGGCGACGAAGTCGGCGAGCACCCGCGCGGCGGCCTCGGCCGTGCGCTCTGGCATGAGCGGCTGCGTGTGTCGGCCGTGGATGAACTGCAGGCCGGCGATCGTGATCCACGCGCGCAGCACAGGCTCGCTCAGCTCGTCTGCGAGCGTTGAGCGTTCCAGATATCCGCGGATGACAGCCGCGGCGAGCAGGTCGGGAATCCCTGTGCCGCGCAGGTCGAGCAGAGCGATGAAGGCCGAGCGACCGAGATCAAGGCCGAAGGGTGAGACGGATGCTGTCTCCCAATCGAGCAGAACGCCGGGCACGTCGTCTCGCCCGCTGTCGAGATAGTTGCCCGTTCCCGGGTCGCCGTGGGTGACGAGCAGGCGATCCGTGGCGGAGATGAGCGCGATCGCCGCGTCGATCTCGCTCGCGAGTGCCGTCGCGAGTAGCGGGCGAACCAGGTCGAGACGCGCGCGATGGTCTGCGGTGAACTGTGCCGCGGGCACGACCGGGAACGGGCATCCGTCTATCGAGATGTCGGCGAGCCGCGCAAGATCGCGGCCGAACCGGGCCCACCCGCCGGGCGTGCGCGTGTCGGCGCCCTCTTCGCGCGAGATGACGAGGAACGGCAGGCCGTCAGGCGTCGTTCCCGAGGCGATGACGCGCGGCACGCGCACCTCGGCATCTGCGAGAAACTCGAGCGCGCGTGCCTCGTCGGCGAGCCGACCGTGCGAGCGCTGCAGCTTGACGACCACCGGCAAAGCGCCGATCAGGGCGTAGCGAGTCTCGTTCTTGGACCCGCCGCGGGTGCGCTCGCCGAGCTCGACGATGCGGCCGGCGGGGAGCTCGAGCGTGTCCATGCGCCCACGCTAGGGCGCGAGTTATTCCGCGGGATTCATGGACGCGAACAGCGGCTCGGCCGCTAGCCGGGATGTCAACTCAGTGACGGCACCCGTGCTCTGCGGCATCCGTCATGGGCTCATGGTGGAGCGCGAGTCACATCGCATTCATGGATTCGAGGGCGCGGATCAACGCTCAGCCATGATGCTCGTGCCCGAACTCCTGCTCGCCGGTGAGCACCGAGACGGGCACCGCGCAGGCTTCCCCGCGCCAGGCCTCGAGTCCCTCGCGCACCGCGAAGTAGACGATCACGAGGGCGGCGATCGGGTCGGCCCACGTCCACCCGAAGAGCGTGTTCAGCAGCAGGCCGAGCAGCACGGCGCCCGAGAGGTAGCTGCAGATCAGCGTCTGCTTCGAGTCGGCGACCGCAGAGGCAGAGCCGAGCTCGCGGCCGGCGCGGCGCTCGAGAAAGCTGAGCACCGGCATGACGATGAGGCTGAGCGCGGCCAGCACGATGCCGACGGTCGAGTGCTCGGCCCTTTGCACCCCGGCGAAGGCGAGCACAGCGTCGACGGTCACGTAGGTCGCGAGCCCGAAGAAGGAGATCGCGATCACCCGTAGCGCAGCCTTCTCGCGCGCCTCGGGGTCGGGCGCCGCGAACTGCCACGCGACCGCGGCCGCCGAGAGCACCTCGACGATCGAGTCGAGACCGAAGCCGACGAGAGCGGCCGAGGAAGCGGCGGCACCGCTCGCGATCGCCACCACCGCCTCGATCACGTTCCAGCCGATGGTGACGGCCACGATCAGGCGGATGCGTCGGCGCAGCACGTCTCGACGCGCCGGGGCCAGCTGGGCGGTGCTCATGGCGCGACCGCTGCGGCCGCGGCGCCCGGCCCGCAGCACAGCGGAACATCGCAGTCCTCGTCGAGGCAGGGCGCACCGTCATCGACCGCGAGCACCGTCTCGAGCAGAGTCCCGATCGCGCGCGTCAGGTGCGGGTCCGCGATCTCGTATCGCGTCCGGCGCCCTTCGGACTCGGTGACCACGATGCCGCAGCCGCGCAGGCAGGCGAGATGGTTCGAGACGTTCGTGCGCGTGAGTTCGAGTTCGCGCGCAAGCTGTGCCGGGTAGCCGGGCCCGTCGAGCAGCGAGAGCAGGATGCGCGAGCGGGTGGGGTCGGCCATCGCACGCCCGAGCCGGTTCATCACGTCGATGCGGGAAGCAATGGTCAGCACACGCTGACTATACAGTCATGGCTGAAGCATACGGAGAGTGCCTCTCAGCCGTCGGCGGTGCCGCGCGGGACGATCCACTCGGCGCGGAAGCGTGAATCAACCCGTGCAACAAAGTCGAAGTCGGCGTCGTAGTGGACGACGACGACCGGTGTGTCGGGGCTGGAGTGGTGGATCGCGGTCGCGGCGATCTGCAGGTCGCTGACGCCGACTGCGCGGCCGATGCCGGCCGCGAACAGCGCGGCCTGAATCTCGAGTGCGATGTCGACCATCTCCGGCGCGGGCGGCAGGACGATCTTGGCACCGCGCTCAAGGCGCGTCAGCGCCGAATGGTCGGTCGCCGAACGTGCCGAGAACCCGGCCTCGAGCAGCGTCGGCAAGCAGGTGGCGATGTCTCCGCGTTCACGAAGGGCCGCCCATGCCGCCCGGATCGTCGGCTTGCGTAGCCGTTGAATGACCGAGTTGTCGGCCAAGAACAGGATGCTCACCGTTGCGCCGAACGGATCACCTCGGCATCCGATAGATCATCGACCGCGCCCGAGGTGACGAAGCGCTCGTAGTCGTCGAGTTCGAGGCGGCGCACGAGCTGCTCAAGCGCGGTGGTGATGACGCCCTTCTTGGTCGGGATTCCGGAGAGTTTCACCGCTCGCTCCAGCAGTGCGTCGTCAAGGTCCACAAGGGTCTTGCTCATCAGGCCTCCGTATATCTAACAATGTGCAATCAGTATATCTAGCTTGCCGCGACCGTTCGGCGCAGCCAGTCGACGATGAGGGCAACGGTGTCTGGGTGGGTCGGGCAGTTCGGTCGGGGTATCCATCGGCTCGCCTGCCTCCGCCGCCAGCGCCTCGACCGCGCCGGCCACGAGCACCACACCGGGGCACGGCCCGTCACCGTCGGGCACGAGCAGTGTGCCGAACAGAGTGATGCCCTCGAGCTGCCAGCTGACCTCGGTGGTTACCGTCACGATCGCAGTCTGACGGATGCCTCGGCCCGCGTCACCCGTCGGCTACGCTGATCGACTCGAGGAGGACACGCAGATGCCCCACACGCCAGTTGCGCCCAGGCCGGGCGGCGGCGCCCCCGCGTGAACCGCACCGACCGTCTCTACGCGCTCGTCGAAGAGCTCAGGGCCGCGGCGCCCGGGCGGCGCAGCACGAAGCGGCTGGCCGAGCGCTTCGAGGTGAGCGCGCGCACCATCGAGCGCGACATCAGCAGCCTGCAGGCCGCCGGCGTCCCGATTTGGGCGGATGCCGGGCGCACCGGCGGCTACACGATCGACGCGACCCACACCCTGCCGCCGCTCGGGCTCACACTCGACGAGGCGCTCGCCATCGCGATCGGGCTCGGGACCCTCGCCCGCAGCCCGTTTCGCAGTGCGGCCGCAAGTGCTGCACAGAAGATCACGGCGGTGATGAGCGATGAGGATGCCCGCCGCACCGCCCTGCTCGCGAGCCGCGTCCACCTGCTCGAGGACGATCGGGAGCAGCCGCCCGCCGCGCTCGCCGAAGCGCTGCGCGTGAACAGCGTCATCGAGCTGCGCTACCGCGACGCTCAGGGCCGGGTCACCACCCGTGAGGTCGAGCCGCTCGGCTACATCGGCAAGGGGCAGGACTGGTACCTCGTCGCCTGGTGCCGACTGCGCGACGGCGTGCGGGCGTTCCGCGGCGATCGTGTGCTCGAGGCGGCGGCCACGGGCGAGCGGCCGCCGGCGCGAAGCATCCGCGCCGATGATCTTGCGATTCCCTATGGCGAGCTGCGCCCCGTCAGGTCTGAATAGCGCGGGTTCCGGAAACCCCGACAGCACGCTGTCGCGAGGTGTGCGGATGCTTGAGCGCATGAGCTTCGCATCGATCCGCATCATCACCGCCGACGTCGACCGCCTCGCCGCCTTCTATGAAGAGGTGCTCGGCGTTCCGGCCAGCCGACCCGCGCCCGTGTTCGCCGAGTTCCGCACCGGGGCGGTCGCGCTCGCCATCGGCAGCACGGCCACCGTCGCGATGCTGGGCGCGAACGTGCCGGCGCCTGCCTCGAACTCGAGCGTCATCGTCGAATTCATCGTCAACGATGTCGACGCGGAGTTCGCCCGCCTCGCACCGGGGCTCACCGACATCGTGCTCGAGCCGACGACGATGCCGTGGGGCAACCGCTCGACACTCTTCCGCGACCTCGACGGGAATCTCGTGAACCTGTTCAGCCGACCCGTGAGCTGAACTCCGCGCGACGCGCCGGCTCACGTCGGCCTGGCAGGAAGATCAGGGTGGCGATCGCGCCGAAGACGGAGATCCCCGCAGAGGCGAGGAGCGACGCGGTGAGTCCGTGGAGGAACGCGTTCTGGATGGCCGTCTCGAGGGCCGGCGAGCCGAGCCGCTGCGCCGCGGTGAGGCCGGCGAAGACGCTTTGGCGGGCTGCTCCGGCGGCGGCAGCGGGGAGAGCGACCTCGTTCAGGCGCGCTTGGTAGCCGGTGAGTAGAACACTGCCGACGATCGCCGCGCCGAACGGCGCCCCGAGCTTCTGGATGGCCTGCATGGCCGCTGAGCCGACGCCGCTGCGGTCCGTGGGCAGGTCGGAGAGGGCGGCCGAGGCCGCGGTGGAGATCGCGAGCCCGGTTCCCACGCCGACCAATGCCATCCACGCGGACACGAGCAGGACGCTCGAGGCCCGAGTGGTGGTCGTGCCGAGCAGCATGCCGGCGGCGATGAGCGCGAAGCCGGCGGTGACGGTGAGTTTGGCGCCGATTGCGGCTGCGAGCCGGCCTGAGGGGACGAGGCCGACGACCATGCCGCCGATCAGGGGCAGCAGGCGCAAGCCCGAGCTCATCGCAGTCTCGCCGAGCACCGCTTGGAAGTACTGCGGCATCGTGAACAGGATCCCGCTCATGCTGAGCAGGGTAACGGCGGCGAGCGTGGCGCCCCAGGTGAACGATGCCGATCGAAACAGGGCAGGGTCGAGCAGCGGGCTCGCCTCCGGTCTGCTGGCGAGGCGGGACTCCCACAGGAAGAACGCGATGAGGGTCAGGATGCCGGCGGCAATCCACCCCAGTGCGGCAGGGGTGCCCCAGCCGTGCTGGCCCGCGTCGATGACCCCGTAGGTGACGGCGACCAGCCCCGCGCTGGACGCGACGATGCCGGTCGCGTCCAGCCCGGGCCGCTCGGGTGCGCGGGATTCGGGGATCAGGATCACCGTCGCAACGAGGCCGATCAGCGCGACCGGAACGTTGATGAGGAACACCCACCCCCACCAGAAGTGGCTGAGCAACCACCCGCCGAGGATCGGACCAAGCGGCAGGGCGAGGAAGTTCGCGCCCGCCCACACCGCGATCGCCCTCGGCCGCTCCTGCTCGGAGAACAGCACGGTGAGAGCGGAGACCGCCATCACGGTGATTCCCGCTCCGGCGAGCCCCAGCGCGAGGCGGGCGGCGAGGAACAGCCCGGGCCCCGGCGCGAAGGCGCAGGCCGCGGAGCCGGCGACGAACAGCGCGAGGGCGATCACGAGGACTCGCTTGCGACCGAACCGGTCGCCCAGCAGGCCAGCGGGAAGCATCGCGGCGGTCAGGGCCAGGGCGTAGCCGGAGGTGAACCACTGCAGCTCCGACTCCGAGGCGTGCAGCGCGCCGGCCAGGGTGGGCAACGCGACGCTCAGCACCGTGGTGTCCAGGCCGATCGTCAGGACCGACAGGGTCACCGCACCCAGAGCCCACCACCGTCGCGCATCCGGGGTTGCAGGCCCGGCCGAAGAATCTGTCTCGCCAACGCTCATGACCGCTCCCTCAGATGTCAACGACCGTTGATGTCATCGCATGTTGATCTTAGCCGCGTGGAGCAGGATGTCAACAAGCGCTGACCTCACTGTGTTAGCGTCGGCGCATGACCACGAAGGGTGCCCAGCGGCGGCGCACCGGGCGACCTGTCGGATCGCCGCCCAATCGTGACGCGATCCTCGCGTCCGCGCGTCGGGAGTTCAGCGAGAACGGCTTCGAGGGCACTACCATCCGCAAGATCGCGGCCGGCGCGGGCGTCGACGTCGCGCTGGTTTACCACTACTTCACCTCGAAAGACCAGCTCCTGCTCGAGTCGCTCCACGACGCCCGCACCTACGAACTCACGCACGTGCTCGACGGCGACCCGGCGCGAATCGGCGAGCGGCTGCTCCGCCAGGCGCTGACGGTCTACGACGACGGCGATGCGCTCGTCGGCCTGATCCGCGCCGCCGGCACCCACGAGGAGGCGGCGAAAGCCCTTCGCGAGGGTATCGGCGAAGGCGAGCTCATCCAGCTCCTGAACGCCCTCGGCCAGCCGCAGTCGGAGGTCAGGGCCGCGCTGATCGCGTCGACCCTGGTCGGCCTCACCACCACTCGTTCCATCGTTCGCGCGGGCGCACTCGCGGACGCCGACCACGACACACTCGTCGCCTGGTACGCCCCCACCATCCAGCGCTACCTCACCGAGCCGCTTCCCGGCGGCTGAGTCTGTGCTTCGGTCGGTGATCTCCGGTCGCAGCGCAGTACGCCTCGGGCGGAATAACCGCTGGTCAGGTGAAGTTGAGCCAAGTAGACTCAACTTTGAGAGGCGAGTGCCGTCTGGCATCCGCCGCCACAAATCCCAGACCAGAAGGACGAACCGCACAACATGGCCAACATGCAGGGCGTGCCGCCGACGACCGACGAGGGGAAGAGCGCCCTCGAGCAGTTCGGCATCAACCTGACCGAGATCGCGCGTCAGGGCAAGCTCGACCCGGTGATCGGGCGTGACTCCGAGATCCGGCGCGTCAGCCAGGTGCTGACCCGGCGCACCAAGAACAACCCCGTGCTCATCGGCGAGCCGGGCGTCGGCAAGACCGCCGTCGTCGAAGGGCTCGCGCAGCGCATCGTCGCGGGTGACGTCGCCGACTCGCTGAAGGGCAAGGAACTGGTGTCGCTCGACATCTCCGCCCTCGTGGCCGGCGCGATGTACCGCGGCCAGTTCGAGGAGCGGCTCAAGGCCGTGCTCAAGGAGATCAACGAGTCCGACGGCAAGATCATCACCTTCATCGATGAGCTGCACACGCTCATGGGCGCCGGCGGCGGCGAGGGTTCGGTGGCCGCGGCCAACATGCTGAAGCCGATGCTCGCGCGCGGCGAGCTGCGCCTGATCGGCGCGACCACTTTGAACGAGTACCGCGAGTACATCGAGAAGGATGCCGCGCTCGAGCGTCGCTTCCAGCAGGTGTACGTCGGTGAGCCGACCGTCGAGGACACCGTCGCGATCCTGCGCGGCCTGAAGGAGCGCTACGAGGCGCACCACAAGGTCGCCATCGCCGACTCGGCATTGGTCGCGGCCGCGGTGCTGTCGAACCGGTACATCACAAGCCGCCAGCTGCCCGACAAGGCGATCGACCTGATCGACGAGGCGGCCAGCAGGCTCAAGATGGAGATCGACTCGTCTCCCGTCGAGATCGACGAGTTGAAGCGCGCCGTCGACCGGCTGCGCATCGAAGAGCTCGCCCTCAAGAAGGAGAAGGACGACGCGTCTCGTGAGCGTCTCGCGAAGCTGCGCGAGGACATGGCAGAGAAGCAGGGCCAGCTCGACCAGCTGCAGGCCAGGTGGGACGCAGAGAAGGCCTCGCTGCACTCCGTCGGTGACCTCAAGACGCAGCTGAACGAGGCCCGCATCGACCTCGACCGCGCGATGCGCGAGGGCGACTACCAGAAGGCGTCGAAGCTCAACTACGAGACGATTCCGGGCATTGAGAAGGCGCTTGGCGCTGCCGAGAACAGTGAGGGTGCGGCATCCGGCCCCCGCATGGTGAACGAGCAGGTGACCGATGAGGACATCGCGGCCGTCGTCGCGCAGTGGACCGGGATTCCGGTCGACCGCCTCACCCAGGGTGAGACCGAGAAGCTGATCAACCTCGAGAGCGAGCTGCACCGCCGCTTGATCGGCCAGCAGGCCGCCGTGACCGCGGTGGCCGACGCGGTGCGCCGTTCGCGCTCCGGCATCGGCGACCCGAACCGTCCGACCGGCTCGTTCCTGTTCCTCGGCCCCACGGGCGTCGGCAAGACCGAGCTCGCGAAGGCGCTCGCCGAGTTCCTGTTCGACGACGAGAAGTCGATCGTGCGCATCGACATGAGCGAGTACGGCGAGAAGTTCTCGGTGTCGCGGCTCGTCGGCGCTCCCCCGGGATACGTCGGCTACGAGCAGGGCGGCCAGCTGACCGAGGCGGTGCGTCGCCGGCCCTACTCGGTGATCCTGCTCGACGAGGTCGAGAAGGCGCACCCCGAGGTGTTCGACGTGCTGCTGCAGGTGCTCGACGACGGGCGCCTGACCGACGGCCAGGGGCGCACGGTCGACTTCCGCAACACGATCCTGATCCTCACCTCGAACCTGGGGTCTCAGTTCTTGACGGATGCCGCGCTGAGCGACGCCGAGAAGCGCGAGGCCGTTCAGGCGATGGTGCGCCAGGCGTTCAAGCCCGAGTTCATCAACCGCCTCGACGACATTGTCATCTTCGACGCGCTGTCGGCCGAGCAGCTCGGCGAGATCGTCTCGCTCTACGTCGACCGGCTGCAGAAGCGCCTGCAGGAGCGCCGCCTCGACCTCGGCGTCACACCCGACGCCAGGGCGTGGCTCGCCGAGCGCGGCTACGACCCGACGTACGGCGCGCGCCCGCTGCGCCGCCTGATGCAGCACGAGATCGACGACAAGCTCGCGACTGCGCTGCTGAAGGGCCAGATCCGCGACGGCGACGTCGTGCGGGTCGACGTCGCGCCCGACGGCGAGGGCCTCACGGTCACGGCGGGCGAGAGCCTGCCGCCGCTCGACCTCGACGAGCAGGCCCACGCGAGCTAGCCGTTTCCTTTACGCCTGCTGAGCGGATGCCGCCGACTCCCTGAACCGGGGTCGGCGGCATTCGTCGTCGTGGGAGAAATAACCATGGACAACAACGACCGTCGCTTGATCGACGATCTCGCCACGGAACTCAGCAAGGCTCAGCCCGTCACCAAGGACCCCGAGGCGGCCCAGGTGATCGCCCACCGCGTCGCGTCCCAACCCGACGCGGTCTACCTGCTTACGCAGGCTGTTCTTCTTCAACAGGAGGGGCTGCGTCAGGCCCAGACTCAGATCCAGCAGCTGCAGGCGCGGCAGCGTGCGCAGCAGCAGAACCGCGGCGGCGGGCTGTTCTCCGGCCTGTTCGGGGGCGGGTTCGGTCAGCAGCAGTACGCGCCGCCGCAGAATCAGCAGTACCAGCAGCCCTACTACGCCCAGCGTGGCAGCTCGAGCTTCCTTGCGCAGGCCGCGTCGAGCGCGGTCGGCATCGCCGGTGGCCTCTTCCTGTTCGAGGGCATCTCGAACCTCTTCGGCGGCGACGGCTTCGGCGGCGGGCAGGACCAGGCGTTCGAGCAGGGCTACGACCAGGGTTACGACAGCGGCTTCGACCAGGGTCAGGGTCAAGACCAGGGCCAGTCGGATGCCGGTCAGGGCTTCGACCAGGCCGGATGGGACAACGGCGGCGGCTTCGACGGGGGCGGCTTCGACGGCGGCGGCGACTGGGGCGTGTAGTGGGATTCAGCGTCCGGCGGCGTAGCCCTGCGCGCCGCGCGGGTTCGCCGCCGCCCAGAGCGTGCCCGTCGACGGCGCGCGGCCGACGGCCGAGAGCCGGCCGAGCGACCAGTCGCCGGGCACGGTGACGCGGTGGCCGCGCGCTTCGAGCTCGGCGATGACAGATGCCCCGACGCGGCCTTCGACGATGAGCCCGGCCGGCTCCCACACCCGCGGCCAGAAGCTCGAGAGGTGGCTCGTGGTGTGGAAGGCGGGGGCGTCGATCGCCTGCTGGGCATCCCACCCGCCGACGATCATCCGCAGCAGAGCGGGAAGCTGCCATTGGTCCTGCTGGTCGCCGCCCGGGGTGCCGAGACTGAACAGCGGCGACCCGTCGGACCCGATCACGAGCGTCGCCGACAGGGTCGTGCGCGGCCGCGCGCCTGGGCGAAGCGCGCTCGGCGAGGACTCGTCGAGCCACGACATCTGCAGGCGGGTGCCGAGGCAGAAGCCGAGCTCCGGGATCGTCGGGGACGACTGCAGCCACCCGCCCGACGGCGTCACCGTGACGAGGTTTCCGGCGGCGTCGATCACGTCGAGGTGGCAGGTGTCGCCGCGGGTCTGGCCGTTGGCGTCGGTGGCGAGCTCGGCTCCCGGGTCGTCGCCGGGGGCTGCGTCTTCGGCTGAGGCATCCGTCTCGTCGATGTCATCGACCAGCCCGGTCTTGCCCACGCCCTGCGCGCCGGTCAGCGCCACAGGAACGCGCCCGTCGGGCGAGCCGGGGCGCAGCTCGGCGCTCGCGCGCTCGCCGATGAGCGCGGCGCGCTCTTCCGCATAGGCCGGCGAGAGCAGCGTCGCGAGCGGCACATCCACGAACGCGGGGTCGCCGTACCAGGCGTCGCGATCGGCGAGGGCGAGCTTCTCGGCCTCGGCGATCACGTGGATTCCGAACGCTGTCGACGGGTCGAGGTGCTCGTCGGTGAGTCCGTGCAGGCGGCCGTATGCCTCGAGGATCGCGAGCATCTGCAGCAGCACCGGCCCCTGCCCCCACGGGCCGGTCTTGGCGATCGTCAGCCCTCGGAAATCAAGGGTGACCGGCTCTTCCGCGCCCGGCTCGAAGAGTGCCAGGTCGGATGCCTGCAGCACACCCGCGTGCTCCCGCCCGTCGCTGTGCCAGTGGGGCTGTGCGGCGAAGGACTCCATGGCCTGGGCGACGAAACCCGTCTTCCAGACGGCGCGCGCCGCGTCGATGCGGTCGACCCGAGTGCCGTCGTCGGGCCCGGC
This sequence comes from Gryllotalpicola protaetiae, assembly GCF_003627055.1. NCBI lineage: Bacteria > Bacillati > Actinomycetota > Actinomycetes > Micrococcales > Microbacteriaceae > Gryllotalpicola > Gryllotalpicola protaetiae. The sequence goes on along the minus strand of NZ_CP032624.1, from coordinate 1,442,882 downwards.
GGCGATGAGCCGCAGCAGAACCTGTGCGTAGGCAGGGTTCGTGACGACGGCGTGCGGGCGTGGCGCGTTGCCCGCCTCGTCGAGCCAGAGCGCGGCCGACGACGGCCAGTGCGCGCGGAAGTGCGGCGCGATGCGCTCGATGGTCGTGACGACGCCGGGGGCGACCGGATGTCCGTCCTGGGCGTACCCGATCGCGTAGCGCAGCACCGCGTCGAGCTCCCAGGTGCCGTGCGCGGCGAGCAGCCACAGCCAGGCATCCACCGCCCCGGGTACCGCGGCGGCGAGCGCGCCGGAGCCGGGGATCTCGGTCAGCCCCTCGACGTCTCGGTAGTGCTCGATCGTCGCACGCGCGGGCGCGGCGCCCTGGCCCATGAAGACGCGGACACCCTCGGCATCCGTCGCGAACAATCCCGTGAGATCGCCGCCGGGCCCATTCAGATGCGGCTCGACGACGTGGAGCACGAAGCCCGCGGCGACCGCCGCGTCGAAGGCGTTGCCGCCGCGCTCGAGCACCGACTGCGCCGTGGCCGTCGCGAGCCAGTGCGTGGAAGCCGCCATTCCGAAGCTGCCGCGCAGGGTGGGCCGGGTCGTGAACGCGTCGGGCGTCGAGAAGGGCATGCCCCTCACGCTAGCCGCTGTGTGCGCGGGTGAAACGGCACGTCCGCGGGCGAAGCTTCTCCCGCGCAAGGAACGTTTTTCCCGCGCACGCGGTCGGTACGCTGACGGCATGCATGCGACGACGATCTACGGCAAGAACGACGTGCGATACGAAGAGGTTCCGAAGCCCGAGCTGATCAGGGGCACCGACGCCATCGTGAAGGTGGTCGCCGCCTGTGTCTGCGGCTCTGACCTCTGGCGCTACCGGGGCATCTCGCCGGTGCCGCGGCCGGCGCGCATCGGGCACGAGTTCGTCGGTGTCGTGGAATCCGTCGGCTCCGAAGTGTCGAGGATCGAGGTGGGCGACTTCGTCATCGCCCCGTTCTACGACTGCGACATGACCTGCGTGAACTGCCGCAACGGCTTCACGACCTCGTGCCTCGAGATCGGCTGGTGGGGCGGCCATGACCATTGGGGCAACGCGCTGCCCGGCGCGCAGGGCGAGTACGTGCGCGTGCCGCACGCCGACGGCTCGCTCGTCGCGACGCCGTCCTGGCCGGCCGACGAACTGGTGCCGCATCTGCTGACCCTCGCGGACGTGTTCGGCACCGGTCACCACGCCGCAGTCTCGGCCGGTGTGAAGCAGGGCTCGAACGTGGCGGTCGTCGGCGACGGCGCCGTCGGGCTGCTGGGTGTGCTCGCCGCGCACCGCCTGGGCGCGGCACGCATCGTGCTGATGTCGCGCCACGAAGACCGGCAGAACCTCGGCCGCGACTTCGGCGCGACAGACATCGTCGCGGCGCGCGGCGACGAGGGCATCGCGGCGGTCAAGGAGCTGTTCGACGGTATCGGGGCGGATGCCGTGCTCGAGTGCGTCGGAACGAAGGACTCGATGGACCAGGCGCTGCGCGTCGCCCGCCCCGGCGGCCAGGTCGGCTTCGTCGGCGTGCCGAGCGGCGGCCCCGAGCTGCCGGTGCGGCAGCTGTTCGACTCGAACGTCGGGGTGCGCGGCGGCATGGCTCCCGTGCGCAACTACATCGAGGAGCTGTTGCCCGAGGTCTGGAGCGGCGCTCTCAAGCCCGGCCGCGTTTTCGACCTCGAGCTGCCGCTCGCCGAGGTCGCCGAGGCCTACGCTGCGATGGACGAGCGCCGCGCGATCAAGGTGCTGCTGCGCCCGTAGCCCAGCCGCCGGTCGTCAGTTTGTCGGCGAATCCGCTGCGGCGGGATGACTTTGTGACGACCGGGCTGGCGCGACGCCGCCCGGTCGTCACAAAGTCCGCCCAGAATTCAAGATCGAGCGACAAAGTGACGACCGGGCTGCGGGCCGGCCGGGCTACCGGGCTACCGCTAGTGAGTGACGACCGGTGCGGCATCCGTCTGCACAGCCGGGGCGTTCGATCCCCACAGCGCATAGAGCACGAACGCGACGCCGACGAACACGACCCCGCCGATGATCGCGGTGGTCAGGCCACCCGCGAGCCCGGCGGTCGCGGCCGCCGAGACGAACACGGTCGACAACACGGCGACTCCGATCGACCCGCCGAGCTGCTGCATCGTCTGCAGCACCGACGACGTCGCGCCGACGTGGCCCTCGGGCGCGTGCGCCATGATGAGCCCGGTGATGGGCGCGAACGTCAGGCCGGCTCCGACGCCCATCACGACGATGGGGCCGAGGATGCCTGCCGCATAGCTCTCCGACGCCTGCAGCTGCGACAGCCAGCCGAGCCCGATCACCAGGGCGGCCAGTCCAACCGCGCCGACGAGTCGCTCGCCGAACTGCGGCAGGAGCCGCGGGGCGAACTGCGAGACGACGATCATCACGGTGACGAACGGCAGCAGCGAGAGGCCGGTGCCGAGGGGGCTGAAGTGGTAGACGTCCTGCGTGAACAGGGTGATCAGGTAGAAGAACGCGAACATGCCGGCCGGCACGAGCAGCATCGACACGAGCGGCACGGCCGAGCGGGATCGGGTGAACAGCTGCAGCGGCACCACCGGTGAGCGGTGCCCGCGCTCGATCAGCACGAGGGCGGTGAGCGATGCGACAGCGACCGCGAACGACACGATCACGACGGGGCTGCCCCAGCCCGAGGTGGCCGCAGAGGTGAAGCCGTAGACGAGCGCGACCATCGCGATCACGCTGGTGGTCGCGCCGCCGAAGTCGAGCCGCTCGCCCGTGCGCTCCGTCTCGCGCAGGAAGAACGCGGCGCCGAGCGCGATCAGGATGCCGATCGGCACGTTGACGAACATGACCCACTCCCAGCCGAAGCCGGTGGTGAGCACGCCGCCGAGGATCAGCCCGATGGCGCCCCCCGAGCCAGCCGCGAGCACGAACAGGCTCATCGCGCGGTTGCGCTGCGCCCCGGGGGTGGTGTTCTCGATGAGCAGCACGAGCGTGCTCGGCGCGGCGATCGCAGCGCCGATGCCCTGCACGACACGGGCGACGATGAGGGCGGATGCCGTCGGCGCGAGCCCCCCGGCAGCGCTGGCGACGATGAAGACGAGCGTGCCGATGATGAGCGCCCGCTTGGCGCCGATCTTCGAGCCGAGTTTGCCCGTCAGCAGCATGAGCCCCGCGAACGCGAGCGCATAGCCGGTGACGACCCAGCTCAGGCCGCTCGGCGTGAAGTGCAGCGCCTTCTGGATGTCCGGAAGCGCGACGTTCACGATGCTCGCGTCGACGACGAGCATGAGCTGGGTGATGAACACGGTGACGAGGGCAAGTGCGGAAGCCTTTCCGCGCTTGCCGCTCGCCGCGGCCAGGCCGCGGCTCGAAAGTGAGGATGCTTTGCCCGCCGCGCGCCGCGGGGCATCCGTCGTCTCGGCTGTGAGATCAAGGGAAAGAGTGTCGGTCAAGGGTTGTCCCGTCACGAGAAGGTGTATGGTCTTTCCGAATCCGGAGGAAGTCTCCGTCTCTCGGAATCCTCAATATATGGAGACTGGCTCCGCTTTGTCAACAAGCGGAGGATGAATCCGGTTCGCTGGGAGTGAACGAGATGAGTACCGACGCCGCGACGGTGAGGCGGCCCCTGCGCGCGGATGCGCAGCGCAACTACGACAAGATCGTGCAGGTCGCCACGCAGGCCTTCGCCGAGAACGGCACCGGGGCGTCGCTCGACGACATCGCATGCCGCGCGGGCGTCGGCCCCGGCACGCTGTACCGCCACTTCCCCACCCGCGACGCTCTGCTCGCAGCCGCATTGCACGGCGCGCTCACCGACCTCGGCGATACTGCGCGTCGGCTCATCGCTGAGCCCGACGCCGGCGAGGCCCTCGATGAGTGGATCCTCGAGCTCGCGCGCCACCTGCGCACCTACGGCGGGCTTCCCGAGTCGATCGCGATCGCGCTGCAGGACCCGAACTCGCCGCTCGGCACGAAGTGCCAGCCGATGCGCACGGGAACCGACACGCTGCTCGCGCGGGCGAAGGCCGCGGGGGCGGTGCGCGCCGATGTGCAGGCATCCGATCTCAACGCCCTGATCGGATCGCTCGCGTGGGCCGCCGAACGTCGTGGCGATTCCGACGCCGCGCTGCAGCGGCTGATCCGGCTCGCGACGATGGGCCTGCGCTAGGCTCCAGCGGCACCCCGGCCATCGGTGTTGCGCGCGTGCTGCAACAGGCCGGAGTCTGGCGCGTGGCCACCGCTGCGCGCTAGTTTGTGCCCTGGGGGCGGTATTTCCCCACGATTCGCGCTGATACGCGGGTGACCGCAAGCGCTGCACTGATGACCGATCAATACCTCATCACCGGGAGCCGCAGTGGGGATCAAGAGGGTCGTGGCCGCCGCATTGGCGGTCGGATTGCTGACGTCGGGACTCGCGGCGCTCGCCCCAGCTGCGCACGCAGCACCCGTGGGCCCCGCCCCGGCGACCAAAGCAGCCGACCCTGCGACCTATCGCGAGTTCCCCGGGGCGCACACCGTCGGCAACGACCAGCTCTCCAGCGATCCCGGCCGCATCTGGACCGACAAGACGGTCTTCGACAGCAGCACACTGGCTGGCGGGAGCGGCGGGCCTGACGAACTAGGCGTCGCGCTTTCCGCGCTCGGTTCCACCCGTCACGTCATCGGCGAAGAGCAGGTGCCGATCGACGTCTCGATGGTGCTCGACAACTCGTACTCGATGCTGCAATGCGTCGGCAGCACCTCGACCTGCACGAGCGCGTCCGGAACGACCTCGTACACCAACTCCCGCGCGTATGCGATGGTGCAGGCGCTTGACGTCGCGATCGGCATCATCGCCGATGACAACCCCGAGAACCGCATCGCCATAGTCCAGTTCGGCACGAACTCCGGTGTGCTGCAAGCGCTGGGTGCGCCGGTACCGCTTTCGGGAACGAGCAACCCGACCCATTACGTCAGGATGACGCGGACTCAGGTGGGCAATACCGTCACCCTGACGATCACGCTCGGCAACGGCCAGACTCTGACCGCAGGAACGGTGAGCGGCTCCGTCCAGAGCACGAACATCCAGCGCGGCATCGTCACGGGCATGAACCAGCTGGCGAACCAGCCCAGCGCCGCGGTGACGGGTGAGAACCAGCGCGTCCCCAACGTGATCGTCTTCACCGACGGCGAGCCGACGTATTCGGCAGCGCAGCCTGCGTGGTGGGCCGTCGCTGAGTCCGGCCTCAACCAGGGCCCGTCCTCGCCGACGACGACGCAGTACTACGGCAACGGATTCCTCGCCGCGATGGCGGCGTCGTTCCTCAAGAAGAAGATCGCGTCGGTGTACAACGACGCCGACCCCGCGCTCGCGGTCAACCCTCGCGTCTACACGATCGGCCTCGGCATTCAGGGCCTCTCGGCGCAGGGCCGCGACCTTGCGCTCGCAACGCTGAATCCACGTGAGCTGCTTGGAACGACCGGCAACACCATGACGGCGGGTTTCACGAACGCGTTCAACACCTATCGCACCGGGGGAACGCCGTCGGTCCCGGTCAACAGCGGTGGCCAGAGCTTCACCGTCACCCATCCGACGAACCCGGCAGACACGCCGTTCAACCCCACCGGTGCCGATGACCTGCGCTACAACGACCAGTACTTCTCCCCCGTCACTCAGGACGACCTGATCGCTGTGTTCCGGCAGATCGCCCAGCAGATCATCGACGCCGCCCCGAACCACCCGGTGGAGATCGAGAACGGTCAGGACACGACCTCCGGCTATGTCACATTCACCGACCCAGCAGGCGAGTTCATGCAGGTGAGCAGCATGAACAGCATCACATTCTGCTCGGCGCTGCCCGCTGGTGGCGGCGAGGGCGCGCCGACCGCCTGCGTGCCTGCGACGTTCACCAACCCCACCTCCAGCGTCTCAGGCGCCGTCACGACGTATACGTTCCAAGGCACCTACGCGGCGAACGGGCTGTCGGGCCCAACGAACGTCGCGAACATCAGGATCAACGTGGAGCGGTCCAGCAACCTCGCCGTCGGTGACGTTGTGACCGTGCAGATCCCCGCAGCGCTCCTGCCGCTCAACGACACCTGGGTCCACGAGGACGCCGACGGCGACCCCGTGTCGATGAACGTGTACGCGTCCGAACCTGTGCACATCATGTACACGGTCGCGCCTAAGCCCGGTGTCACCGCGGCGCTCGCCGATCCGTTGTCGCTCAACACCGGCGGCTCCGATGCGGGCGACGCCCTGGTGTCGTACATGCACGCGCACACGGACGCCGACGGCCACGTGCGCTTCTACTCGAACGACTGGAACTCGTCGGCGAAGGCCGCAAACGAGCCGGACGTCGCGCGCACCTCGGCCACCTTCGTCCCCGCGGCGCAGAACGACTTCTACCGCTTCGGGAGCGCGACGCCGATCTACACGGACTCCGCCGGGACGACGCCGCTGACCGTGGCCGCGTGGAACGGCCTGGCGCCAAGTGCGGCGCTGAGCTTCCGCACGGTGGCGTACCACCTGATCGGCAGCAGTATCACCAAGGAATTCGACGTCAACACGACGACCAAGGCGGCGCTCGTGGCCGCCGGGCTGACGGTGGACGACGCGGTCGACGGTGAGATCGTCGCCCCGGCCGGAATGGCCGACTACTCGAGCCGCGCCACGAGCCTCGACCACGAGAAGTGCCTCAGCCTGAGCTGGGTGGGCAACAACCCGGTCTGCAGCGACCCGGCCCGCGGCAACGTCACCGCCACCGATGACTGGGCCCGCCGTACGACGTGGGGCGACGTGGGCGCGGCGGGGCCCCTCGCCGTCGGCACGGGCGCGGTCGCGGCGGCGCTCGGCAACAACGGCTATCTGTCGTACGAGGTGCCGGGCCGGCTGATCATCAGCAAGCAGACGCAAGCGGATGCCGGGTTGAACCCGAACCCCGACACGCTGTTCGGCTTCACGGTGACCCTCGGCAACATCTCGAGCGGAGCCACGTTCCCCTACTCGGTGTTCAACGCATCTGACCCGACGACCGCGGTCAGCAGCGGCACGGTCGGCAGCGGGGGCACGATCCAGCTGAAGGCGGGGCAGCTCGCGGAGATCCTGGGCCTGCCGAACGGTGCGACCTGGTCGGTCGCAGAGCCGACGCCGCCGCCGGGCTACACGCAGACGTCGCCGGCGCCGTCGTCGCCGCAGTCCGGCACCATCGCGCTTCCGCAGACGACGCCGGCGCGTGCAGACTTCGTGAACACGTACAGCCCGGCCCCGACGCCCGCCGTTGCCGGACCGGCCATCGAGAAAGTGCTCAACGGCCGCGACTGGTCGCCGACCGATACTTTCGAGGCGCGGTTGTGCCCCGTGAACGGTCCCGAGACCTGCGAGTCGCTGACATTGACGCAGGCGGCGCAGTCGGGCGTGTTCGCCGCGCGGGCGTTCGACACTCCTGGCACCTTCGACTTCACGATCACCGAGACGCGAGGCGGGACGCCGGGCATCACCTACTCGGCGGCCGAGTACCGATGGCGGGTCGTGGTCACCGACAACGGCACGGGCACGCTCGCTGCCAGCTCGACGCTGACGCAGCTCCGCAATGACGACGGCGCGGCGGGCGAGGCGGGGGCCACCACGGCGACCTTCACCAACACCTTCGACGCTACGGAAGTCGGCGTGCGCCTGACCGCCGACAAGCTCATCACCGACCTGACGCTGCCCGCCGGTGAGCAGGAGCGCGCCCCGAGCGTCGCGTACAACTTCGAATTCCGCTTCCTCGGCTCGGCGCAGCTGAATGCGCCGACGGCTCCGACCTTCAACGGTCAGCCATCGGCGGTCGCGAGCAACCAGCCCGGCGGGACATCCGTCATCTCCCCGGAGCTGCTGTTCACGAGCGGCCACGTCGGCTACACGTACTACTACTCGGTCGTCGAGCAGCCCGGCAGCCTCGGGGGCGTGACCTATGATGATGCCGCCTTCGTGTATCGCCTGACGGTCGGCGCCACCGGCGATCCCGCCGTGGTCCAGGTGACGCAGGATGTCTGCCGTACCACGGCGGCGGCGCTCACCGGCGCGTCTGACGGCGGCTGCACGGCCTTCGGCGACACTGCCGTGCAGTTCATGAACACATACGACGCCGCCCCGGCGACCGCCGCTCTGTCGGGCACCAAGGTGCTCGAGGGCCGTCCGTGGGCCAGCGGGGACACGTTCAGCTTCGACCTCGCCGCGAGCGGCGCTGACACCCAAGCAGCGGTTACCTCGGGTGCTGTCATCCTGCCGACACAGACTACGGTGACGGTCGGGGCGGCGCAGGCTTCAGGCGCCTCTGCGCCGTTCTCCTTCGACACGATCACGTTCACGAGGCAGGGCACCTTCCAGTTCCGGGTGAGCGAGGCGACTGATCCAGCCCCCGCTGGCGTCACGATGGATGAGCACTGGATGATCGCCGATGTCGTGGTGACCGACAGCGACCTCGACGGCCAGCTGGAGGCGACCGTGACGATCCAAGGCGGCGAGGCGGCCTCGACGTTCACCAACCGCTGGTCGGCTGGGCTCGTGTTCAACGGCGTCGACCTGATCAAGACGCTCACGGGTCGGGAGTTGAGGCTGGGTGAGTTCGAGTTCACGGTCGTACCGGCTGATGCGGCATCCGCCGAGATCGCCGGGATCCCGACAACGGGCGCGACGATCGCAAACGGCGACCCCACCGGGGCACCCGGGCTCAGCAGGCTTCTCGAGGGAATCGTCTTCTCGAGCACCGACATCGGTTCGTCCTTCGTGTTCCACATCAGCGAGGCGGGCGGCTCGCTCGGGGGTGTGACCTATGACCCCACGCAGTGGACCGTGACCCTGACCCCGGGTCTGTCGGCCGCCGGTGACGAGCTCGACGTTGTGGCGACCGTGACCGATGGTACGACCACGACGTCGACGTCGGCGCTCGCAGGCGAGACACCGCAGGTGTCGTTCGCCAACACCTACGCCGCCGACCCGGTGACGGCGACTCCGGAGTTCTCCAAGACGCTGATCGGGCGCGCGTGGTCCGCCGACGAAGTGTTCACGTTTCAGCTCACCGCAGTGACGCCCGGTGCCCCTCTGCCTGCGCAGACCACGGTGAACGTGACTCAGGCGAACGCGGAATCATTCGGATTCGGCGCGATCACGTTCACGGAGCCGGGTGAGTTCTCGTATCTCGTGAGGGAAGGGATCCCATCCGATAAGCAGGGTCTGACCTTCGACATCAACCAGGCGATGGCGACCGTCACCGTCACTGACGACGGCGAGGGCGCGCTCGCCGCGCAGATCGTGTACGACGGCGACGAGAACTTCGTGAACTACGTGCAGCCCGTGCCGCCGTGCCCTGGTCAATCCGACTGCCCGGAGGTGGCCGGTCCGAGCGTTGGCACGGGCGGAACGCTCGCCGAGCCCGATGCGCCGTGGCCATGGCAGCTCGTTCTCGGTGGTCTCGCCGCGGTTGCCGCTGTTCTCTCGCTCGTCTTGTTCCTGCGCCGGAAGCGAGGCTGACCTCGCGACAGCGCATTACGACGATGGCTCCACGGCGCCGTCGGCTGTGGGCCGCGATAGCACTCGGCGCCATTGCGCTTGTGCTCGCTGCTGGCGCGATCACCGCCGCGGTCCTGTCGCGAGCTCCAGAAGACGCTACCGGGAAGGACATGCGCGGTAACTCGGTTCGGCTCGAACCGGGTTCCGGGCTGACCCCGCAGGTCATCCACGACATGAACGCCGTTGCGGATTCCGGTGACCGATTCCGCGTGCCCTCCGTCGGGCTCGATGTCCCCCTCGGTGCGCTCGACATGACGCACGGCACGATCACGCCTCCGGGCTTCGCGTCGGCATACGACGTGCGCAACCTCGGCGTGCCGTTGTCCCAGGCGCCGACCGGCACGGTGTTCGTCGCGACGCACTCGTTGCGCAACGGTGCGGTCGGCCCTGGCAACTATCTGATCGATGTGAAAGCGCAGAAGGCGAAGGTCGCGGTCGGTGCGACCATCGATGTCGCGGACGTCGCCTACAGCGTGACGGGCGCGAAGGCGATCGGCAAGCTCGATATCTCGAGCGATGCGGATGTCTGGGCGAACGTTCCCGGCAGGCTTGTCGTCATCACCTGCCTGCAGCGCCGAGATGGCCGCGCTTCGACGCAGAACATGGTCATCACGGCGCAGCTCGACGCCCACTGAGCAGAGACCTACGCTGCGCCGCGATTCTCCTCGCCCCTCGCGTGGTCCGCGCGCTTCTTCTTGACCGCTGTGACGGTGGTGGAGATCGCAGTGTAGGCAGCATAGGCGAACAGCAGTCCGGCGGCGGTTGGAATGATCCAGACGCGGTTGCCCTGCCCGTTGATCGCGTCGCTGACCCAGCCGAGGCCCGGCAGGGAGTACCAGAGCACAGCACGTACCTGGTAGTCGTGCACGGGCGCGTCGACGGTGGCGTTGGCATCGCCCTGGGTGGTGAAGATCGTCCGGCCATCGGTGACGTGGCTGATTCCGACGACGCGGTGGGTGATCAGGGTGGGGTCCTGCGGGCTCGGCTGGAACGAGATGATGTCGCCGATGCGCACCTGGTTCATCTGGTCCTGTGCGAGCGGGCGCACGATGAGCATCGTGCCGGGGGGCAGGCTCGGCTCCATCGAGGCGCTGAGCACCGTGAGGGGCACCGCGCCGGCGAATCGCGGAACGGCGATCGCGGCGACGCCGATGCCGAGGATGACCGCGAGCAGGCCCGCGCTGATGCCGAACCAGAGCCATGCCCACACTCCGCGCTCGCGGCGTGGGCCACGCTCAGGTGCCGTGGCGGTGAGCGGCGCGAGTGCTGCTGTCGTGCTCATGGCGTCCTTTTCGTAGACCGATTCAGGCGGCGGGGTTCGTGGCGTGCAGGGTGAAGGTGCCGTTGGAGGCGGTCGTGACCCAGATGATGGTGTGTGCGATCGGTTCGCCGGGCCCGTCAGTCAGCTCCGGCACGATTGTGACGACCACCTCGCGGGCGTCGTTCTCGGTGGCCCACAGCTCCGCCGAGATTCGTGTCGGTGTCAGAATGAACACCGGGTTCGTGGTGTCGGTCTGGTCGCCCGTCGGCTGACCGTTGAGGTACAGCGTGTGGCTTGTGTCGTCCGGAATCTCAACCGGGTTCTGCCAGGAGAGCTCCAGGGTTCCGTCTCCCCGATCGCTTACGCGCAGTTCGACCTCCTCGATGGTGTTGGGGGCGACTTCGGCATCAGGTTCTGGCGTGGGCGCAAGCGACTCTGGCCCATGCCCAGACGCAGATGAGATCGCCGGGTCAGTTGGGAAGAACCAGAAGCCCGAGTTCGTCTGCTGGAGCCAAAAAGTTCCCCGCGCGATGACGAGCTCACTTGCGGTGCCCCGATCAGCGACAACTTCGATCACGATCGGAACCGCTGGGCTGTTCACCGCGGGAGGGCCGCCAGGGATGCTCCAAGGGCTGAGGCTGGCGTGGTAACCGTCCGAAATTCCTTGACCAGGTGGGTCCAGGGCCACATCGTTGATCACGAGCGTCATCCTGGTATGCGCATTGGGTACCTCCCAAGACCAGTGAACGTAGATGCTGTATGTCTCAACACCGGCCGGAGGAAGTGGCGTGTTACCCGCCGGATCCGTCATGAACCTCATGTTGAAGTCATCCGTGGGGACGTCAGGACCCGGCGATTCCGTGACCGTCTGAGTGAAAGCGTTGGAGTCCGATGCCGTCCATGACGTGCCGGCTTGCGCGGAGACCGTCACGTTCGTCGTCATTTCGAGCGCAGAGAGGCCCGCGAAGTCGTTGGCGGCAAGCGTGGTTCTCACCGTATAGACGACGTGCTCTCCGGGCGCGAGGGTGACGTCGCTGAGCCAGGTGTCCCATTCGGAGCTGCCGGTGGCGTCGACCGGGGTGAATGTCGTCGAGACCGCGTTGTACAGAGCCCCCGCGCCGGAATGCGAGCGTTCTACGGCGAAGCTGTGCAGGCGGGTATTCCCGTCATTGGTGACGGTCACCGTCGCTTGAGCTTCGAGATACCCTTCGCGATATTCGTGATCGAGGTCTTCGAAGCCCTGCACGCTGAGGCTCGGCGAGCCGGCGGTGATGGTGGCCCCACTTCCGATGTTGACGGTGTCGTTCCAGAGCGCGTAGGTACCGCCGTTCCCGCCGAGGCCCGCCGTGATCACAGCCATAGCCCCGACCGCGACCGCCGCCAGGACGCCGAACCTGCGGCGGTGCGCGGAGGCAGTTGTCGTGGTGGACATCAGCGGTTCCTTGAGTCGTGTCGAAGCGTCAAAAGGGATGTTGACGCGGGCGCCTGAAGTCGTGCGGCGCCCGCGCCGACTGGCCCGAGATAATCAGCCGTTGCCGTTGCCGTTGCCGTTGCCGTTGCCGTTGCCGTTGCCGTTGGCGCCCGGAATGACCTGCGTCACGGTGATCGGAATGCCGTCCCCAAGAGTGACCTTGCCGTTCATGGCCTCGTTGTCGTCACCTGCGGCACCGCTCGGGAACGACACCACGACGGCGACGTCGACGTGCGACGGGTCGCCTGGGCTGATCGCGACGGGATCACTGGAATTGGTGACTCCGTTCACTGTGACTTCGGCCGTACCCAGGGCGGTGGCGAGAGCGGCGCCGGCGCCCTCGGCGTCGGGGGTCGCGGCTGTGATGGCGCCTTCCAGGGCAGTGGGATCGACGCTAAATACAGCGGAGACAATGCCGCCCTCTGCGGTGGCCGCGACCGTGGTCGAGTACCGCAACTGATCGCCTGGCACGATCACGCCCGTCTCTGGCTCGAAGTCAACCCAACCGTTGTTCGTGTCGGCTCCTAGTCGCTGCCAGCTGCCATCGCCCAAGTGTTTGATGCTGAGGCTGCCCGCCTGGATCTGCTGCTGGGCGCCGATTGTGGTGTCGGCGTTCCAGAGCGCGAAGGTTCCGGCTCCGCCGAGGAGAAGTGCCACGCCGGCCGCGCCGGCAAGGGTTCCTTTGAACAGTTTGTTCATCAGGTGTTCCTGCCTTTCTTGTCAGTGCAGGCACTCGCGTCGTGGGCGGCGCCGGCGTGTCGTTGTTCGCGCCCGGTTCGGGGCGATCAGCGGCCTTCCTCGGGTGGTGCCCTCGGATTCAACCTTGCTTATATACTACAGGGATACAAGCCAGATTGATGAAGAATCCATCAACTCCCACGTTGTGGTCAGCAACGGCGCAGACGCGCTCGCCGACGGCCTCCGGTGTCGCCACCCGAGGTGGCGGCCGGCGGCTGCAGAAATGGAAAGAGCCCCGCTGACCTTCAGGTCAGCGGGGCTCTTGGCGGTCGCTTCGAAATGCGCCTTTCTGGCGCTCGGCGACGATCGCGCGAGGGCGGCTCGGCTACTCGTTCACGAGCACGATGTCGTCGAGCGCCAGTCGCGTGCGCGGCTGGCGCTCTCGCTCCGCGAGTGCCTGGTCGAGGTCGTCCGGCGAGCCGACGGTGCCGACTGCGGCGACGACGAAGGGCTTCACGTCTGCCGGAAGGTCGAACGCCGCGGCGAGCTCATCGCCGACGAAGCCGGTCATCTGGTGCACGTGCAGGCCGTCGTGGTGGGCCTGCACTGAGAGGTGCGCCATCGCCTGGCCCAGGTCGTAGACGGGTGTGGGGCGCAGGTTCCCCTGCTGGTCGCGCAGCTCGGTGTAGAGGCCGACGAGCAGCACCGACGCGGTCGGCGCCCATACCTGGTTGAAGCCCATCAGGCTCGCGGCGACCTTCTCGAATGCCGGCGTGCCGCGCCGGGCGACGATGAAGCGCCACGGCTGCGAATTGCCCGCCGAAGGGCTCCAGCGCGCTGCTTCGAGGGCCGATGCCAGCTTCTCCTCGTCGATCACCTCGTCGGTATAGGAGCGGGGGCTCCAGCGTTCGGCGAGCACCTCGAGGATCGGGGCGGTGGTCTGCGCGGACTTCAGGTCAGTGATCAGCGTCATGGCGCTGACTCCTCTCGAACTCGATCGGGTTCGGCGCCAGTGCCGATGTTATCTACAACACCATGCGAACACATGAAGCCGGGCGGCTATTCCAGAAGACGCGGAAACTCGGCCGACGGATTCATTCAGGGGGGTGGAGACGAGCCCGCCGACCGAGGCCGGGTGGTCGGCAGCGACCGCCGAGCGAGCTGATCACAGCTGCTGCCGTGCATCGCGGGAACCCTCGCTCGATGCATCCATTCTATCTTAGATGCAACAAAGATGCAAAACGGATGCCGGTTACACGACCGCCTGCAGTCCCTCGACGATCGCGTCGGCGAAGGACTCGACGTCTTCCTCGGTGGTGTCCCATGCGGTCATCCAGCGCACCTCGCTGAAGCCATCGGTGCGGGTGGAATCCCAGTCGTAGAACGCATAGCGCCCGCGCACGATGTCGGCCGCGACCTTCGGCAGCAGGGCGAACACGGCGTTCGACTGGGTGGGCTGCGTGAACGAGAGGCCGGGGGCCGCGGCATCCGCCACTGCCTCTTCGAGCTGCTCGCGCAACTGTGCCGCCATCGCGTTCGCGTGCTGGGCCGCGCGCAGCCAGAGGCCGTCCTCGAGCAGCGCGACCAGCTGCGCGGCGATGAAACGCTGCTTGCTGGGCACCTGCATGTCGGCCTTGCGCAGGTACTCGATGCCGAGCGTCGTCTCGGGGTCGACGATGACGATGACCTCGCCGAATGCGCCGCCGTTCTTGCTCGCGCCGAAGCTCACGATGTCGACACCGGCGTCGCTCGTGAACTCGGCGAGCGGCAGGTTCAGCGCCGCTGCGGCGTTGGCGAGCCGGGCGCCGTCGACGTGCAGCGTCATGCCGCGGTTGTGCGCGTGGTCGGCGATCTCCTCGATCTCGTCGGCTGTGTAGATCGTGCCGAGCTCGGTCGCCTGTGTGATGCTCACGACGCTCGGCTGCGCGCGGTGCTGGTCGCCCCAGCCCCACGCCTGGCGATCGATGAGCTCAGGGGTGAGCTTGCCGTCCTCCGTGCTGACCGGCAGCAGCTTGAGGCCGCCGACACGCTCGGGGGCGCCGTTCTCGTCCGTGTTGATATGGGCGGATTCCGCGCAGATCACGCCCGACCAGCGCTCGGTGATGCTCTGCAGTGCGAGCACGTTGGCGCCCGTGCCGTTGAGCGCGATGTGCGCCTCGGCCGACGCGCCGAACTGCTCCTTGATCAGGGCGTCGAGGCGGGCGGTGTAGGCGTCGCCGCCGTAGCTCGCCTGATGGCCGCCGTTCGCGATGAGCATCGCGTCGAGCACCTCGGGGATCGCGCCCGCGTAGTTGTCGCTCGCGAAGCTCGTGATGGACGGATCGTGCAGACGCTCGAAGGCCATGGGTCCATCATGTCCTGCTCGTCGGCCCGCGGCGAGGCTCAGTGCTCAGACGAACGGCCCGAAGAAGTCGCGCAGCTCTTGCGCGTAGAGCTCGGGGACCTCGTACGGGGCGAAATGGCCGCCGCGTGGCGGCTCGACGTAGCGGACGAGGTTCGTCGCACGCTCGAGCCAGGCGCGCGGGGTGCGCACGATGTCGCCCGGGAAGCTCGAGAACCCCGAGGGCACCTCGACGCGGCGCGCGTACTGCTCGGGCGGGATCAGGGCGTTCGCGTGATACATCCGCATCGACGAGCCGATCGTGCCCGTGAACCAATAGATCGAGAGGTTCGTCAGGATGTCGTCCCTCGAGTACGCCGAGAGACCGCCGTCGCTCCACGCTCGCAGCTTCTCCACGATCCAGGCGGCAAGTCCGACCGGGGAATCCGTGAGCCCGAACGAGGCCGTGTTCGGCTTCGTTCGATGCATGGCGGCATACGCCCCCTCCGCGCCGAGCCACCGTGCGGCGCCCGTGAGCCACTGCTGCTCCTCAGGAGTGAGCTGCGATGCGTCGACCGAGGGGCTCGGTGGCCCCGCGCTCATGCGGTGCAGGGCGATCACGCGCTCGGGCTGGTCGACCGCGAGGAACTGGCCGACGCCCGAGCCGATGTCGCCGCCGGCGGCGAAGAAGCGCTCGTAGCCGAGCTTGGTCATGAGCTCGGCGTAGAGCGCCGCGACCTGACGTGAGTCGAGAGCCGTCGCGGGAATGTCGGAGTAGCCGTAGCCCGGCATGTCAGGAATGACCAGGTCGAAATCGGGCGCGAGCAACGGAATCACCTTGAGGTAGCGCCAGAACGAGTCCGGCCACCCGTGGAGCAGGAGCAGTGCCGGCGCCGGGCCCGCGCGATCGGCGCGGTCGGCGATCGAGTGGATCACATGGATGCCCGTGCCGCCGACCTCGACGAAGGACCGCGGCAGCTTGTTGAGCTCGGCCTCACGCGCTTCCCAGTCGAAGCCGTCTGCCCAATAGGCGACCAGCTCGCGCAGATACTCGGGGTCGGTGCCGAGCGACCACTCCGGGTCGGCGGCGATGGCGGGCCATCTCGTTGCGAGCAGCCGTGCGCGCAGCTCGGCGATGGCGGCGGGACTTGTGTGCGGCGCGAAGTCCATGGCGCTCACGCTACGCGCCCGGCGTGATCGCCTCGAGACGTGTCGCGATGTCGTCGGCGGTCGGCACCGAGGACATGCGCGCACTTCTCGGCGTGGCGCGCATCACAGACCATGCCGTTCGAGCCACGCAAGTGCGAACGCCTCGAACTCCGCAGGGTGCTGCACGCTCGGAAGGTGCGCGGCGCCGGGGAAAACGTGCCCCTCGGCACCCGGGATCAGCTCGGCGAGCGCGCGCTGGTGCTCGCGCTCGGTCGTGAGGTCCCACTCGCCGACGGTCACCATGACCGGCATCGTCAGCGACCCGAGCCGCTCGTATGCCGGCGGGTCGACCGGGGTCGGCTGCGCCTGGAAGCCCGCGTGCGCGAGGTTCGCGGCGTTCAGCGCGTACGCCCGCTCGACGAAGACCGGATCGAGCGGCGTCGACGCGTCGCCGGTGCGCAGGTTCCAGATCTCGACCATGCGTCGGTTGAGCGCCGGCCAGTCGGCCGCACCCCAGAGGGCCCACAGCTCGTCGAACTGCTCCTTCTCATCCGGAGCGAGCGAGAGCTCGGGGAAACCGCTGCACTGCGAGCCGATCGTCATCAGCCCGCGCACGCGCTCCGGCGACTCGACGGCGAAGTCGAACGCGAAGTTCCCGCCCTGCGAGTTCGCGATGATGGTCACCGCCGCGACGCCCAGATGATCGAGGAGGGCGCGGATGTCTGCCGCAGGGCTGAATGCGACATCGTCGGCCTCGGTCGCCCCGAAACCTCGTGCGTCATACCTGATCACGAAGTGCCCCGCGGCGAACGCGGGCACCTGCTCGTCCCACATGCGCAGCGTGGCCACGCCCTGGTGGACGAGCAGCAACGCGGGCGCGCCGGCCTCGCCCTCTGTCTCGAAGTACAGACGGGCACCGGGAACCTGGACGAACGGCATACGTCAACGCTATTCGGCACGGCCGACATCGGCTCAGGCATCCGTTTGCTGCAAAGGCGTCCGCGCACTGGTATACCAATAGGCTGACAAGCGTGCTGGGCGTGCTGACGGGCTTCGGGATCATCGCCTTCGTGATCGCCGTCGGCTACGTCGTGGGCCGCATCGGGGTCGGCGGCCCGCAAGCCGGCTACGTGCTCAACCGCATCGCGTTCTTCGTCACGAACCCGGCGCTGCTGTTCACGGTGCTCGCGAAAGAGGACATCCGCACAGTCGGCTCGGGGGTCGGTCTTGCCGCGAACCTCGCCGCCGTCGCCGCCGGCGTGCTGTTCCTGCTGCTCAGCCGCCTGTTCTTCCCGCGTCCGGCGGCGCGCACGACCATCGGGGTGCTGTCGGCGAGCTATTCGAACTTCAACAACATCGGGATTCCCGTGGCGGTCTACGTGCTGGGCAGCGCGGCGTATGTCGCGCCTGTGCTTCTCGTGCAGCTGATCATCTTCGCGCCGATCGCTCTCACCGTGCTCGACGTCACGAGCCGCGGGCGGGTGAGCCTGCGCGACATCGTCCTGAACCCGGTGCGGAATCCGATGATCATCGCGTCGCTCGCGGGCGTGGTGGTCGCCGCGCTCGGCTGGAGGATCCCGGGCCCGGTCGACAGCGCCTTCACCCTGCTCGGCGGGGCGGCGGTGCCCGTTGTGCTGATGGCGTTCGGAATGTCGCTGCACGGCTCGGCGCCGTTGCGTGCGCGCGGCGCACGCGCGGAGGTGATCGTCGCGAGCGCGTTCAAGGTCATCCTGATGCCGCTCGTCGGCTGGGCCATCGCGCGCTTCGGCTTCCACATCACCGGCCACCAGCTGTTCGTCACGGCTGTGCTGAGCGGGCTGCCCGCCGCGCAGAACGTGTACAACTTCGCCGCGCGCTACGAGCGAGGCGAGATCGTCGCGCGCGACGCCGTGCTGCTCACGACGATCTTCTCTGTGCCGGCGATCTTCGTGATCGCGCTGCTCTTGACCTAGCGCGACCGAAGGCGGCGGGCGGATGCCGGGCACAGACGTCCCCGGCACAATGGTGCGCATGGGGTTCACCGTGCGGCGCAGCACCCGCGAGGACTGGCAGGCGATGCGCCGACTGCGCCTGGAAGCTCTGCAGGACACCCCGATGGCGTTCGGCCAGACGTACGAGAACGCGCTGCTGATGAGCGAGGCGGAGTGGCGGGCGTATGCGGGGCGCGGTGAAGAGCGGAACCGCCTGTTCGTCGTGGCGGTGGACGAGGCATCCGACGAATTCATCGGCATGATGGGTGGCGCACTCGATCACGGCGGCGGTGCGCCGTTCCTGGTGGCCGTGTTCGTGTCTTCCACGCATCGCGGCGCCCGCCGTGGAGTGAGCGACGCGCTGCTCGAGGCGATCGAGGACTGGGCGCGCGGGTTCTCCGACCGGCTGCAGCTCGACGTGCACGAGGACAACACACGGGCGCGCCGTTACTACGAGGCCCGCGGATTCGTCGAGACCGGCCACACCATGCCGTACCCGCTCGACCGCACCCGGCTCGAGCTCAACATGGTGAAGCGGCTCTAGAACACCATCGGGCGGTCGTAGTCCTCGTCCTCCGCGTCGACCGACAGCTCGACGACGACGGGCACGTGATCTGACGGAGCGTCGCCCTTGCGTTCGTCGCGGTGGATCGCGGCATCCGTCACCAATTCTGCGAACGCCGACGACCCCATGATGAAGTCGATGCGCATGCCCTCGTTGCGCGGGAAGCGGAGCTGCTTGTAGTCCCAGAACGTGTAGCCCGACGGCACGCGCGGCCGCACCACGTCGGCGAGCCCGGCGGTCTCGAACGCGGCGAAGGCGGCCCGCTCCTCGGGCGAGATGTGGGTGGAGACGCCGGGGACGAACGACGGGTCGCCGACGTCCGAGTCGAGCGGGGCGACGTTCCAGTCGCCCATCAGCGCGAGCGGCAGCGTCGGGTCGTCGGCGAGCCAGGCGCGCGTGTCGTCGGCGAGCACACGCAGCCAGTCCAGCTTGTAGGCCAGGTGCGGGTCGCCGAGCGCGCGCCCGTTGGGCACATACAGCGACCAGAGGCGGATGCCGGCCGCGGTCACGCCCAGCGCGCGGGCCTCCTGAGGCTGGTCGGGGCCCTCGGCCCCCTTGAGGAAGCCGGGCTGGCTGGGGAATCCGACCTCGACGTCCTCGAGGGGAAGCCGCGAGGCGAACGCGACCCCGTTCCACTGGTTGAGGCCGTGGATCGCGAGCTCGTACCCCGCCTCTTCGAACGCCTCACGCGGGAACTGCTCGGGCTTGCACTTGATCTCCTGCATGGCGAGCACATCGATGTCCTCGCGCAGCAGCCAGTCGACGACGCGACCGTAGCGGGTCCGGATCGAGTTGACGTTCCAGGTCGCGACGCGCATAGCGCCAGCCTATGGGGGCCGCGGAGGCGCGCGGGCTGTCGCGTTCCCTTCGGTTCATTTCGATGAGGGAACAGATCTGGTGATGCGTCGCGCCGTACCGGATCTGTTCCCTCATCGAAGTGCTGTGAGAGAAGGTTGCCAGCAGATTGCTGGCCTCATGGTGACTTGGGGCTCCGAAACACGTGCCGTACACGTCGGCTGCCGAGAACCAGCCAGGCGGACCGTGCCTGCGTGGCAGACTGGCGCGCATGTCGGGGGGACCGCGGAGTCGTAAGAGGCGCGGCGTCGCTTATTGGCTGTCATTGGCGATCGGATGCCTGATCGTGATCGTGCTCGCGGGGTTGGCGTACGAGCGGATAGCGTCGGTGCGCGGCGGCCCACTGATCATCCCGACGCCGGTGTACTCGACCGGCCCCGGAGGGCTCTACAACCCTGGGGTCACGCTCGAGCCGAACCCACCGGTGACGCAGGTGCCGTAGCCCGCGCGGGTGAGAATGGAGCATGGCCACCCTGCTCCAGCTGTGTCGTGTCGAGAAGCTGCTGCCCGATGAGGGCTCGGTCGGCGTGACCGCGATCCACAAGCAGCCAGTCGGCGAGGCGCTCGCGGTGAAACCCTACGGCGTCTACGGCGACGTGCAGGCGGACCGCAAGAACCACGGTGGCCTCTTCCAGGCGGTCTACGCCTACGCGCAGGAGGACGCGGACTGGTGGGCGGCCGAGCTCGGCCGAGACATCCCGCCCGGGCTGTTCGGTGAGAACCTGCGTACGCAGGGCATCGAGGTCTCGAACGCCGAGATCGGCGAGCGCTGGCGCATCGGCGCGAAGCTCGTGCTTGAGGTCACTTCGCCACGAACCCCGTGCGCGACCTTCCAGCGCTACGTCGACCAGCCGCAGTGGGTGAAGCGCTTCACGCAGGCGAACCGCACGGGCGCGTACTTCCGCGTCGTCGAGAAGGGCGCGATCGTGGCGGGCGACGAGATCGAGATCGTCCACCAGCCGGGGCACGGCATCACCGTCAGCCGGTTCTTCGCGACGGGGCGGAAGGGAGAAGCGCTCGACTTCGCGCGCACCCTCGCCGACCACCAGCCCGTCGAGACGCTGCACCCCGAGATCGCGGCGCTGGTCTCGGCGTGAGCGGCCTCACCATCGGGTACAGCGCCGCGCTCGAGCAGTTCGATCCGGCAGAGGCGGTCGCGCTCGCCGCGTATGCGGAGCAGCACGGATTCTCCGGCACGGCGGCCACCGATCACTTCCAGCCCTGGGTGCCGCAGCAGGGCAACTCGTCCTACGTGTGGAACGTGCTGACTGCGGTCGCCGAGCGCACCACCGGCGACTTCGGCCCGGGCGTCACCACCCCGACGTTCCGCCACCACCCGGCGCTCGTCGCTCAGGCGAGCGCGACCCTCGGTCTTATGTACCCCGGCAGGCACTGGCTCGGCATCGGCGCCGGCGAGGCGCTGAGCGAGCACGTGGTCGGCCAGTACTGGCCGGAGGCGCCGGAGCGCATCAACCGGATGTTCGAGGCGGTCGAGGTCATTCAGAAGCTGTTCGCGTCAGGCATCCGGCACAGAGATGTGAAACATGACGGGCGCTATTTCAAGCTCGAGTCGACCCGTCTGTGGTCGATGCCCGCGACCGCGCCCGAGATCCTGATCGCGACAGGAGGGCCGGTCACCGCGAAGCGCGCGGGCCGCACCGCCGACGGGCTCATCACAACGGGCGCGCCCGTCGACAAGCTCGGCCCGCTGCTCGAGCGCTTCGCCGAGGGCCGCCGTGAGTCCGGCCGTCGTGCCGACACCGCGTCGAAGGTGCTGCAGCTGCACCTGTCGTGGGCCGCCACCGAGGAAGAGGCGGCGCGCAACGCGCTCGCCGAGTGGCCGAACGGGGGCATGCACTTCCCGAAATCCGACGTGCGCAGCCCGTGGGAGTTCGAGCAGCTCGCCAAGATGGTGCGGCCCGGGGACTTCGAGGGGCGCCTGCTCATCTCGGCCGATCCCGATGTGCACCGGGCGGCGATCCAGCGCTACGCGGACCTCGGCTTCGACCGCATCTACCTGCACAACGTCGGCCGCAACCAGCGCGAGTGGATCGACGTGTTCGGCCGCGACGTCCTTCCGAAGGTGGTGCGATGACTGAGCGCGTGAGCGCGTGGGCCCTTGACGGCATCCCCGAGATCGAGCCCGGCGCGGATCTCGCGCAGCTCATCGGCGACGCGATCGTGAGCGATGGGGGCGGATGCCTGGACGGCGACATCCTCATCGTGACGAGCAAGATCGTCTCGAAGGCGGAGGGGCGCATCGTCGAGGCATCCGACCGGGAGGACGCGATCACCGCGGAGACCGTGCGCGTCGTCGCGACACGCGCGTTCGAGGGCGGCGTGACCCGCATCGTCGAGAACCGCCTCGGAATCGTGGGGGCCGCCGCCGGCGTCGACGCGTCGAACACGGCCGACGGCACCGTGCTGCTGCTGCCGGTCGACCCCGACGCCTCGGCGCGCGGGCTCACCGCGGCGTTGCGGGCGCGGTTCGGGGTGCGGCTCGGCGTGATCGTGTCGGACACCCTCGGCCGCGCCTGGCGCATCGGCCAGACCGACGTCGCGATCGGTGCGGCGGGTGTTCAGGTGGTCGACGATCTGCGTGGGTCGACGGATGCGCAAGGGCGGCCCCTGAACGTCACGGTGCCGGTCGTCGCCGACGAGCTCGCCGGGCTCGGCGACCTCGTGAAGGGCAAAGCGTCCGGCCGGCCGGTCGCGGTCGTGCGCGGCATGGGGCGACTCGTCACCGACGAGGTCGACACCCCCGGCGCGCGCACGCTGCCCCGCACGGGCCCGACCGACATGTTCCGCCTCGGCACCGACGAGGCGTACCGGCTGGGGTTGGCAGGCGAGAAGCTCGAATGACCTGGCGCGTCGTCATCCCCTTCAAGGGCGCGCCGAGCTCGAAGTCGCGCCTCGCCGCGCGCTTCGACGACCTCTCACGTCACGCCCTGGCGCTCGCGTTCCTGCAGGACGTCGTGGCTGCGGTCCGAGAGACCCCGGGCGTCGACGGCGTGACGCTCGTCTCGAGCGAGCCCGGCCTCGCGGCGCTGTTCCCCGAGACGCCGGGGCTCGCGCCGGTCGAGCTCACCCCCGACCCGCGGCACGGGCTGAACGGTGCGATCGCGCACGGCATCCGGGTGACGCGCGCCGCCGACCCTGCCGCCCACGTGGCCGTGCTGCTCGGCGACCTGCCCGAGCTCACGGCGACTGAGCTGGGCGATGCGCTGGGCGCTGCGGTCCGGCATCCGCTCGCCTATGTGGCGGATGCCGCGGGCACCGGCACCTCGCTCATCACCCTTGCCCCCGGAGCCGTCGCGGAACCGCGATTCGGGGCGGGGTCGGCTGCGGCGCACGCGGCCGCGGGCTTCGCGCTGCTCGACGTGCCGGCCGCATCGGGCCTGCGCCGCGACGTCGACGCGCCGGACGACGTCGATGTGATCGTGGCCCCCGGACAGTTCACGCGGGCGGTGCTCGCCGCGCTGCGCTGACGGCTCGCACGATTCGTCACCCCGATCGTCGCGTTCGGGGTGACATATCGTGCGTCGTGCCGCCCGCGCCGAGTCACCCGACGGCCAGCACGAGCTTTCCGCCCGCGCGGCCGCTCTCGCCGACCCGGTGCGCCTCGGCGATGTCGGTGAGCGGGAACGTCTGGACGGGCGGCACCGCGAAGCGCCCTGATGCCAGCAGCTCGGCGAGTTCGCCCAGCACGTAGAGCGCGCGCCCGGCGTCGCCCCGGCTGAAGCGCACGCCGTTGTCGCGCGCGCCGAGGAAGTCGGCGACGGTGATGACGTTCTGCGCGCCGCCCGCGAGCTCGATCAGCTCGGGCAGGATGCCGCTGCCTGCCACGTCGAGCGCGAGATCGACCCCGCCGGGGGTGAGGGCGCGCACCCGCTCGCCGAGGCCGTCGCCGTAGACGACCGGCTCGGCGCCGAGGGAGCGCACGTAGTCCTGCTTCGCAGCGCTCGCCGAGCCGATCACGCGGGCGCCGCGGGCGATCGCGAGCTGCGTCGCCGCACCGCCGACGTTTCCTGAGGCGCCGCTGATGAGCAGGGTCACGGGGCCGGCGCTGCCGTCTCTGCTCACGCCGAGCTGGTCGAGCGCCCGTGCCGCGGTCTCCGCCGAGGCGGGGAGGGCGGCGGCCTGGGTGAAGTCGAGGCCGTCCGGAATGGGCGCGTAGCTCGAGAGCACGGCGAGCTCGGCCTGCGCAGCCCCGCCCGAGAACCCGTAGACGCGATCACCCAGGGCGACGTCGACGACGCCATCGCCGAGCTCGTCGACGACTCCGGCCGCCTCGTAGCCCAGCGTCTGGGGAAGCTCGGGGTCCATCTGCCCCAGCCGCTTCTTCCAGTCGCTCGCGTTCACCCCGGCGGCGCGCACCGCGATTCGCACCTCGCCCGGGCCCGGGTGCGGCTCGGGCAGGTCGACGATTTCAAGGACCTCGGGGCCGCCGAAGCGGCTGAACTGCGCAGCCTTCATAAGGGGAACGCTAGTCGGCGAGGTGGCGTGCGGTCGGACATCCGTCGTCGCCGCCGCGCACTAGCGTTGCCTCATGGCTCAAGGTGGGGCTGCCGTGCCCGCAGGCGCCTTAGGGCGCGCGCGACTCGTCGTTGAGTTCGCCGCGCTGGCGGTGCTCACGCTCGCCGCGTACACAGCGCTCTGGCTCACCCAGAACGCCCTCTGGACGAACGGGCTCGTCGCCGGCATGACCGCCCAGACGCCGCGGCCCGGTTCCGACCCGGTCGTGGGGCTCGACGCGACGGTGCGGGTGATCGTGCTCGGCGCGGCCGTCACCGGCCTCGCGGTCTGGCTGTTCGTGCGCGCCGAGCGCTTCGCGGCGGCCGGGCTCACCTGGGCTCTGATCACGCTGCCGCTGGTGATCGCCGTCGCGCTCTACTTCCTGCCGCCGACGCTGTCGATCGACGCGTACTCCTACCTGTCGCACGGCTTCCTGGCGGCGACGCCGGGGCTCAACCCGTACGTCGACGCGTCGTCATCGGTGGCGTGGCTGCCCTATGGGCAGCTGTTGCTCGACAGCGGCTGGCAGGCGGTGCATCCGGTCACTCCGTACGGCCCGCTGTGGACCATGTTCGAGAAGGGCGCCTACCTGCTCTCCGGGAACAACGTCGGCCTCGGCATCCTGCTCATCAAGCTGCCGTCGTTCCTCGCCATGCTCGGCACGGCAGCCCTGATCTGGCGCCTGCTCGCCCGCATCGCGCCCGATCGGCGCCTGCGCGGGGTGCTGCTGTTCCTCGCGAACCCGCTGATCCTGATCGAGCTCGCGGGCGAGGGGCACAACGACGCGGTGATGATCTTCTTCGTCGTGCTCGCGATGTTCGCGACGGTGCGCCGCTGGGCGTTCGTCGCCGTCGTCGCGATCGCGCTCGCCGTGCTCGTGAAGGCGAGCGCCGCGCCGCTCGGGCTGCTCGTGCTCGTGGCGCTCGTGCTCTGGCGGCGGTCGGCTCGTCGGCTCGCGCTCGAGCTGGTCGCCGGCGTCGTCGTGAGCGCGGGCGCGGCGGTTGCGCTGTTCGCGCCGTTCTGGGTCGGGCCGGCGACGCTCAACGGGCTGTTCACTGAGGCCGCCGCGCCGCCGGGGCTGTCGATCGCGGGCATCGTCTACGGCATCCTGCGGCCCGGGACCGCAGAGATCGTTCTGCTGGCTCTGCTCGTGCTGCCGACTGTCGCCGCGTGCTTCCTGGTGCGCACCGTGACCGGGTTCATCCGCGCGTGCAGCATCGTCTCGCTGCTGATCTTCGTGCTGCTGCCCCTCGAGTGGCCGTGGTATGCGGCGCTGCCATCGGCGCTGCTCGCGCTCGGCGCGGCCGAGATCGAGACGGTCGTGATCGTGCTGCTCGCGCTGGGTTCGCGGGTCGTCGCGCCCTTCGGTGACGCGAGTGCGATCGGCTCGGTCTACTACACGATCTTCTACACGGCGCAGGCGTTCTTGGGGCAGGCCGTGCCCGGGCTGGTCGGCCTGTTCGCGACGGTTGCGCGGGTGATCAGGGAGCGGGGCTGGCGAGCGGATGCCTCCGCCGAGGCCGCCCGCGAGCTCGCCCCCGCACGTTCCGGCAATTAACGCACGATTCGTCACACGGAACCCGCGTTCTCGTGTGACGAATCGTGCGTCTTGCGTCCGTTCCTGGGCTAGACGGCCGCCTCGATGGCCGCGAAGTCCTCGTCGGACAGTTCGACGGACGCGCCCGCAATGTTGTCCTCGAGGTGCTCGACGCTCGACGTCCCGGGGATCGGCAGCATGACGGGCGAGCGCCTCAGCAGCCACGCCAGTGCCAGCTGCGACGGGGTCGCTCCGGTCTTCTCGGCGAGTCGCGCCAGCGGGCCGCCCGGCTGCGAGAGCTTGCCGGTCGCGAGCGGGAACCACGGGATGAATCCGACGCCGTGCGCCGTCGACCAGTCCAGCAGCTCTTCGGACTGGCGGTTCGCCACGTTGTAGAGATTCTGCACCGACACGATCGACGCGACCTTCTGGGCGGCCTCGACCTCTGCGACGGACACCTCGGAGAGGCCGATGTGGCGGATCTTGCCCTCGTCCTGCAGCTTCTTCAGCTCGCCGACCTGGTCCTCGAGCGGCACCTCGGGGTCGATACGGTGCAGCTGGAACAGGTCGATGGTGTCGAGGCCGAGGTTGCGCAGACTGAGCTCCGCCTGCTGGCGCAGATAGGCCGGGCGGCCGACCGGAGTCCAGATATTCGGACCCTGGCGGGTCAGACCTGCCTTGGTCGCGATGACCAGGTCATCGCGGTACGGGTGCAGCGCCTTCTTGATGAGCTGCTCGGCGATGACGGGCCCGTACGAGTCGGCGGTGTCGATGAAGTTCACACCCAGCTCGACGGCGCGCTGCAGCACGCGCACGGCGCCCTCGGGGTCACGGGGTTCGCCCCAGACGCCCGGCCCGGGAAGCTGCATCGACCCGAAGCCGAGGCGGTTGACGGTGAGGTCACCGCCGATCGCGAAGGTTCCGGATGCCGCGGCGGTCAGTTCTGTGTCAGTCATTCACATCTCCTCAGATGGTCCTTCTGGGTCAAGGTGCCCCGGTCGTCGGTCATTCCCCGCCACGCGCCGGTCAGCTATGCGCGAACTTCCTGCGGAATCGGCTGTGCGAACGGCGCTGGGTCGAAGGTGCCGTAGCGGTCGCGGAACTCCGAGACGCGGGCCGGCCACAGCAGGGTGAGGCGACCTGATGCCTCGTCGCGGTACCAGCTCGAGCATCCGCCCGTCACCCAGACCGTGCGTGCCGCGAGCCGGTCGATCTCGGCCGAATAGGCGGCCTCGGCGTCTGCGGTGACTTCGAGCGGGGCATCCGTCGCATCGAGCCGCTCGAGCGCGCCGAGCACGTAGCCGAGCTGGGCCTCGATCACCTCGAACGCCGAGTGGTGGCCGAGCGCCGCGTTCGGCCCGTCGAGCACGAACAGGTTGGGGAAGCCGTGCACGACCGTTGACGCGTGGCTCGTCATGCCGTCGGCCCAGTGGGCGGCGAGGGTCTCGCCGTCGCGGCCGGTGACCAGGCGGGCGAATGGCGGCCGCGTGGTCTCGAACCCGGTGGCGAAGACGAGCACGTCGAGTTCGTAGCGGGCACCGGATGCCGCGACCGCCGTCGTGCCGTCAACAGTGGTCAGTGCGCTGGGCTCGAGCGTCACGTTCGGGCGCTGCAGCGCCGTGAAGTAGTCGTCGCTGAACACGGCGCGCTTGCAGCCGAGCTCATAGTCGGGGGTGAGCTCGGCGCGCAGCCGCGGGTCGGCGACGTGCGCGCGCAGGTGGGTTTCCGCTTTGGCGCGCAGGGCGGCCAGCTCGGGCGAGCCCGAGAGGCGCGAGTCGAACAGCTGCTCGGCCTCTGCCGAGAGCGCCGCCCGATCGGGTTGCGGCTCGCCCGGCGCGAGCGCGCGATCGCCGCGCGGCAGCACCCACGCGGGCGTGCGCTGAAAGACGGTGACGGATGCCGCGACCTTCGCCACCTCGGGCACGAGCTGCACCGCGCTGGCCCCCGTGCCGACGATGCCGACGCGCAGGCCGTCGAGCGGCGCGTGGTCCCAGCGGGCCGAGTGGAAGGCGCGGCCGGGGAAGGTTTCGAGGCCGGGGATGCCGGGTGTCTTCGGCTCGCTCAGGCGGCCGGCGGCCATGACCAGAGCGCGGGCGGAGTACTCCCCGCGCGGGGTGGTCAGGCGCCAGCATCCGCTCTCGTCGTCCCAACGGGCGCTCGTGAGAGTCTCCCCGAGCCTGAGGTGGGGCGCGAGGCCCTCTGCCTGCGCGGTGTCGCGCAGGTACTCCAAGATCTCGGCGCCCGGTGCGAACCGGCGCGACCAGTGCTGCTTCGGGCGGAACGAGTAGGAGTACAGCCGGCTCGGGATGTCGCACGCGACACCCGGATAGGAGTTGTCGCGCCACGTGCCGCCGAGGTCGTCGGCGCGCTCGAAGATGAGGAAGTCGTGACGACCGGCGCGCTTCAGCTGCGCCCCCATGCCGATGCCGGCGATGCCCGCGCCGATGACCGCCGTTCCGAGCGCCGAACGCTCAGCCATCGGAGCGCACCTCGCCGTAGGTGGTCGTGCGCTGGCGCACCGGTCGGCCGAGCTCGGCGGCGAGCCGGGTCACATCGGCGACCGTGAGCTGGCGGCCCTGCTCGGGGCCGGCGCTCGGGTCGACGACGCCGTCGAGCAGGACCCCGCCGAGGTCGTCGGCGCCGCCGGCGAGCACGAGCTGCGCGCCGCGCAGGCCGAGCTTCGTCCAGGCCGCCTGGATGTGGTCGATGCGCCCCGCGAGCATCAGCCGCGCGACGGCGTGGACCGCGCGCGACTCGCGCAGGCTCGGGCCGGGGCGGGCGCCCGGCACGTCGACCGGCGATTCGCTGGGCAGCCAGGGCATGGCGATCAACTCGGTGAAGCCGCCGGTCCGATCCTGCAGCGCGGCCAGCGTGCGCAGGTGCTTCACCTGGTCGGCGGCGGTTTCCACGTGCCCGTAGATCATCGTGGCGGTGGAGCGCAGGCCAGCGCGGTGTGCGTTCTCCACAGTGTCAAGCCAGACGGATGCCGGAATGTCGGTGCCCCCGGTCAGGATGCCGCGTATGCGATCATCAAGAATCCGCGCCCCGGTGCCCGGCACGGTGTCGACACCGGCTGCGCGCAGCCGCTCCAGCCAGCCGGCGAGGGCGAGCCCTGCCCGGGCGGCGCCGTCGAGCACTTCGGCGGGCCGGAAGGCGTGCAGGTGCAGCCCCGGCTGCGCGCGCTTGATGGCGCGGGCGAAGTCGAGGTAGCCGTCGGCGCCGAGCTCGCGAGGGACCGCGCCCTGGGCGCAGATCTCGGTCGCGCCGAGTGCCGCCGCCTCGTCGGCGAGTGCGGCGATGTCGCTGGCCGGCAGGCCGAGCGAGGCGTCGAGGTTGCGGTTGATCGCGTAGGTGACGGTGTCGCCGACGCGCTCGTGCCGGACCCGATCGGCGAGCGCGGCCAGCGTCTCGAGGTCGTCGCCGTCGGCGTGCAGCAGGGCGACGTACTCGGCGTCGGTGAGGCCCGTGGGGTCGGCCTCGGCGCGCTTCAGCACCGACTCGAGGTAGGCGTCGTGCTTCGCGAGCCCGTAATCGTCGGCGAGCTCGAGCAGGCGCGGACTCAGGCGGTCGTCGAACCAGTCGGCGCCACGCCCCGCGTCGCCGCCGGCGGCGACGGCCCCGCGCGCCTCACGGAGGTAGTGCGGGTGCGCGGTGAGGCGCTCGCGCAGCGTGTAGCCGCCCTCGGCGGTGAGCCGGGCGAGCTCCTCGATCTGCGGCCAGGGGCGCTCGGGGTTCACGTGGTCGGGAGTGAGGGGTGAGACGCCGCCCCAGTCGTCGATGCCTGCACGTACGAGAAGCGCGAGCTCGCCGGCATCCGTCAGATTCGGCGGTGCCTGCACGCGCATGCCGGGGCCGAGCAGCACGCGGGTGACCGCGACGGCTGCCGCGTACTCCTGCGTCTCGAGGTCGACGGCGCCCATCATCGCGGTGGCGTTCTTCGCGCGGAAGTTCTGCACGATCACCTCTTGGATGTGCCCGTGCTTCTCGTGCGACGCCCGCAGTGCGAGCACCGCGTCGATGCGGTCGGCCGCCGTCTCGCCGATGCCGAGGAGCACCCCGGTGGTGAACGGGATGCGCGAGCGCCCGGCGTCGTCGATCACCCGCAAGCGCACGGCCGGGTCCTTGTCGGGCGAGCCGAAGTGGGCCTCGCCCGGCGTCTCCCAGATGCGCGACGAGGTCGTCTCGAGCATCATGCCCATCGACGGCCCGACGGGCTTCAGCCGCTGCAGCTCGGCCCACGACATCACGCCGGGGTTGAGGTGCGGCAGCAGCCCGGTCTCGGCGAGGATCAGCTCGGCCATCGCCTTCACGTAGTCGAGGGTCGACTCGTAGCCGTGCTCGTCGAGCCACTGTCGCGCGATCGGCCAGCGGTTCTCCGGCCGGTCGCCGAGGGTGAGAAGCGCCTCCTTGCAGCCGAGCGCCGCGCCCTGGCGGGCGACCTCGAGCACCTCCTCGGGCTCCATGTACGGCGAGATGCCGGCCTTCGTGAGCTTGCCCGGCGTCTGCACGAAGATGCAGTAATGGCAGCGGTCCTGGCACAGGTGCGTGAGCGGGATGAACACCTTGCGCGAGTACGTGATGACTCCCGGCCGGCCGGCCGCCGCGAGCCCGTCGTCGCGAATGCGGCCGGCCACGAGCAGCAGCCGGTCGAGGTCCTCATCGCGGGCGGCGAGCAGGATCGTGGCATCCGCGTGCGAGAGCGAGACCCATGGCTCGCGCGCGCTTTCCAGACGGTCGAGGGCGCCGTCGAGTTCGTCGGGGCGGGCATAGGGGGCTGCGGGGGTGCGCAGCATCAGCGGAACGGCCATGGGTCACCTAGACATGGGTGGGCGAATACGGATGCCGAGCCGGAACGCCATCAAAGCCAGATGCGCGCAGCTCGGCGGCCAAAATCCAGGCCGCTGCCGATGGAACCAGCCTAAACCGAGTCGCAACGATTCGACTGAACGGATTCCTGGCACAGCGACGACCCGCCCACTAGCGTGAGTCGACACGACTCAGCGAGGGGCGCCCATGGGTTTCGACACGAGCTGGCTCGGCGCGAGCGACGCGAAGGCGTTCGCCGCAGCGCCGCCCGGTTGGCCCCGCACCCGGTTCCCGCGTGTGCGGCTGATCGTGTGCGCCGCCGCCGTGATCGTGGCTGTCGCGCTGATCGCGCTCAACACCTCGGGCAGCGCAGCGCTGGCCCTGCTTGCGGGCGCCGCGATCCTCACCGCGGTCATCTGTGGCGCCCTCGCGGGCGCGGCCCTGATCGCGCGTCGGGCCGAGCCGAAGTTCCTGCGTCTGCATCTCGCCGCCGAGGCCAACGGCTTTACCTTCGCCGAGTCGGGGCTCACCGCCGTCGACTTCGCGCTGCTGCACGCAGGGGACGACCTCGAGGGCACGAGCTACTTCCGCGACGACCGCGGCACCGAGTTCGGCTCGCTCACCTACACGACGGGAACCGGGAAGCCGAAGACGACGCATCCGTGGCACTACGTCATCGCCCGGCTGCCCGCGGCGCTGCCGCACCTGATTCTCGACGCACGCTCGAACGACTTCCTCGGCAGCGACCTGCCCGACAGCTACGACCGGGTGGGTCGGCTGTCGCTCGAGGGCGACTTCGACAAGAGCTTCCGGCTGTACGCCCCGATCGCATACCAGCAGGACGCGCTCTACGTTCTGACGCCTGACGTGATGGCCCTGCTCGTCGATCACGCGGCCGACTACAACGTCGAGATCACCGGCGACCGAGTGGTGTTCTTCAGCGAGATCGAGTACGACTTCCTGCGCCGAGCCGACTGGGCAGAGGTCGACCGCCTGCTCAGCACGGTCATGCCGAAGCTGGCCGATCGCGCGGCCCGTTGGGCGCATCAGCTCTGAACGCGGCGACGCGGTCGAGCCACTCGCCGACCGCGGCGGCGACCAGACCGAGCTGCTCGCCGATGATGTTGTGGCCAGCGGCGTCGAGCACGAGGAACGAACCGCGCGGGTAGTGATCGAGGCGGCGCCAGGCGTCGGTGTAGCCCACGACGTCGTCTTGCCGGCCGGCGATGAAGAGCGCCGGTTTCGAGAACGGGACGGATGCCTGATCTTCCGGCTCGACCTCGAACGCGTAGTTCTCGGCGATGCGCTCGAGGCCCGCCTGGTCGACCAGCTCGATGCCCGGTTGCACGGTCTCGATGAAGTTCTCGAGCCCCGCCGCAGACTGCCAGACGGCGAAGCCGCGGTAACCGTCGGCGACGGCGCCGGGAACGCCCTCGAAGATGGCGGCGTCTTCGTGAAGGACCGTGCGCGGCGGTGCCGTGCGCTCGCCGTGCTTCGCCACGAACACCCCCGCGAGCGTTGCGAAGCCCATCACTTGCTCACCGAAGTCGTGCGCGAGGCGCCGCGCAAGCATGCCGCCGTACGAGTTTCCGAGCAGCGCGAACGGCTCGTCGCCGATCGCGCCGCGCACCGTGTCAGCGAGTTCGATCACGAGATCTTCCGCGCTCGCGATGTCGCCGATCGGCGACCGCCCCATGCCGGGCAGGTCGACATAGATGCGTCGCCACCCACCCCGCGCCGCGATGGCATCGTCGAGCGGCAGCAGAATCCGATGGTCGACCCCGAATCCGTGGATCAGAACCAGCGGCGCCCCTGAGCCGCGCGTCTCGATATGCACGCGTCGAGGCTACGCACGACCGCCGACATCCGGGGGTGCGGAATGCACGTTCGTTCGCGATCGAACGTGCTTTTCGCACCCGCCGACGGCGGCACGGTGCCGCTCAGGCCAACGAGGCGGCCAGGTCGAGCGCCGCGCCCGCGAGGGCGGCGGAGGTTGCGGCATCCTTCATCCACAGCGGTACGGCATGCGAGCGGATGCCCAGAGCCGACACCGCCTCCACCGAAGACGCGTCCTCTTCGCCGACCAGCCAGCCATCGAGCAGGCCGCCGTCGGCGCGCGCGCCATAGTGGCGTGCGACGGCGAGAGCAGAGGTCTCGACGCCGATGGCGGTCAGGCAGGCATCCGCATAGCCGCGCACCGCCGCGCCGCCGATGATCGGCGAGACGCCCACCACCGGAGCGGATGAGGCGCCGAGCGCCTCGCGGATGCCCGGGATCGCGAGCACGGTCCCGACCGAGACGACCGGGTTCGAGGGTGCGATGAGCACGACGTCGGCAGAGGCTAGAGCGTCGCGTACCGGCCGCGTCGCGGACGCCCCAGTCAGCCCGAGCTGCACGAACCGCCGCGCGGGAACGGCGGCGCGGTGCTTGACCCACCATTCCTCGAAGTGCACGAGCTCGGGCCCCGCGCCGAGGTCGATCTCGACATGCGTTTCGACCGACTCGTCGCTCATCGGCAGCAGCCGCACGGGCAGCCCCGCGCCGTCGTTCCAGCGCGCGGCGAGGCGTGCGACGACCTCGGTCAGGGTCAGCCCCTCGCGCAGCAGCGCGGTGCGGGCGATGTGGGTGCCGAGGTCGAGGTCGCCGAGCGTGAACCACGGCCATCCGACGCCGTAGGCCGACAGCTCGGCCGAGACGCGGTACGACTCGTCGCGCAGGCCCCAGCCGCGCTCGTCGTCGTTGACACCGGCGAGGGTGTACATCATCGAGTCGAGGTCGGGGGTGACGCGCAGGCCCGCGATCCAGGAGTCGTCGCCCGTGTTGACGATCGCGGTGACCGACGGGCGGTTCTGCCCGTCGGTTCCGGCCGGCGACGGGTAGCGCCGCTCGAGTTCCCCGACGAGACCGCGCGTGAACCGCGCGCCCCCGACGCCCCCGACGAAGACGACGATGTTCTGTGGCATCCCTCGAGCCTATGCGCCGCCCGGTCGTCGATAAATCGCTCGCCGCCGCCGCTAAAGCGGACTTATCGACGAGCGAGCGGGCCGGCTCGCGCCGGGTCGTCAGAAAGTCGGCGCGCGACGCCGGAATCGGCGACTAATCGACGACCGGGGCGACGAGCGGCGCGAGCAGCGCGGCGACCGCCGCCGCGCGCTCGACGGGCAGGGCGCCAACGGTGAGGCGGATGCCTGGCCGACCCGGCTCATCGGCCACGAACGGCGCCCCGGCGGCGACGCGCACCCCCGCGGCGCCGAGCACGGCCACGGCCTCGCGCTCGTCGCGCACCGGCAGCCACAGGTTGATCCCGTCACCCGATGGCACCGACACGCCCCGCCGCCCGAGCGCCGCCACCAGCGCGGCCTGCCGCTCGGCGTACACCCCGCCCGCCCGCGCCACCGAGGCCACCGCGAGCGGGTCGCGCAGCAGCTCGAGCAGCACTCGCTGAAGCATCCGCGAGGTCCACCCCGGGCCGAGCAGCCGTCGCGCCACGATGCGGTCGACGAGCGGCCGCGGGCCGCCGAGCGCCGCGATGCGCAGGTCGGGGCCGTGCGACTTCGAGAAGCTGCGCAGGTGCACGACCTGGCCGGGCAGCCAGGTGCCGAGCGAGACATCCGGCGCGCCTGAGATGAGCCCAGAGTGGTCGTCCTCGATCACGACGATCGAAGCCCCGCGCCGCTGCCCCGCGATGATGCGGGCGAGCTCCTCGGCGCGCTGCGACGAGAGTGACGCCCCAGTCGGGTTCTGCGCCCTCGGCTGCAGCACCACCGCCGACACCCCGCGCGCGAGCGCCCGGAACAGCGACCGCGGGGTGACCCCCGAGCCGTCGAGCTCGAGCGGTACCCGCTCGACGCCGTGCGCCTCGAGCATCTCGAACAGCGGCGGGAAGCCGGGCACCTCGACGGCGACGCGGTCGCCGAACCGCACAGTCTGGTCGAGCGTGCGCGAGAGGCCGTCGAGCGCGCCGTCGATCACGGTGAGCGCTTCGACCGGGTACGGCCAGGCGTCGCGCAGCAGCCGGTGCAGCTCGGGGATGACCGGAAGCTCCTGATACGCCCCCGTGCCCGCCTGCCAGATGATGCGGCCGACCACGGGCTGCAGCTCGGGCAGCAGCGCGACATCGGGAGTTCCGCGCGACAGGTCGAGCTCGCCCACGGGCGCGCGACCGGCGAGCTCGGCCATGCTCCGGGGCAGCCATGAGGCATCTGTCGCCCCCGGCTCGCGGACGAAACTGCCGGACCTGCCGCGCGCGACGATCAGGCCCGCGGCGAGCAGTGTCTGCCAGGCGTGCGAAACCGTTGCGGGCGACACGCCGAGGGATGCCGCGAGCTCGCGCACCGTCGGCAAGCGGTCGCCCGGGGCGAGCTCACCAGAGGTGATCTGCCTCGCAATGCTTGCGGCAATGCCCCGAGGGGAGGTGTCATCAGGTCTCGGCAACATTTACCGCCGCGTCACGCGAGGAAATTGTCGGGAAATGTTCACGCCGAACGATAACAGAACGACAGTTGGAGGTTTTCGATGACGGTCATCCGAGCCGCGATCACCCAGACGACCTGGACGGGCGACAAAGAGTCCATGCTCGACAAGCACGAGCAGTTCGCCCGCGACGCCGCGGCGCAGGGCGCTCAGGTGATCTGCTTCCAGGAGCTCTTCTACGGCCCCTATTTCGGCATCACCGAAGACAAGAAGTACTACGACTTCGCCGAGCCGGCCGACGGTCCGATCGTGCAGCGCTTCGCGGCGCTCGCCAAAGAGCTGAGTCTCGTGATGGTGCTGCCGATCTACGAGGCCGAGATGCCGGGGCTGTACTACAACACGGCCGTGGTGGTGGATGCCGACGGCAGCGTTCTCGGCAGCTACCGGAAGCACCACATCCCGAACCTCGACAAGTTCTGGGAGAAGTTCTACTTCCGCCCGGGGAACCTCGGCTACCCGGTGTTCCAGACCGCCGTCGGGCCGATCGGCGTCTACATCTGCTACGACCGGCACTTCCCTGAGGGCTGGCGCGAGCTCGGGCTGAACGGCGCGCAGATCGTCTTCAACCCGAACGCCACGAAGCCGGGCCTCTCCAACCGCCTGTGGGAGATCGAGCAGCCCGCCGCCGCCGCCGCGAACGGCTACTTCGTCGCCGCCCCGAACCGGGTCGGCCGCGAGGACAACGAGTACGGCGACCTCGCCGTCGACTTCTACGGCTCGAGCCAGTTCGTCGACCCGCGCGGCAACATCATCGGCGGCTACGCGTCGGGCACCGACGAGGAGCTCGTCATCCGCGACCTCGACCTCGACCTGATCAGGCAGGTGCGCGACGACTGGCAGTTCTACCGGGACCGCCGGCCCGAGTCCTACACGAGCATCCCGAAGCCGTAGGAGGAGCGATGACCACACTCATCACGAACGGCACCGTCGTCAACGCGACGGGCACCGTGGCCGCCGACGTGCTCATCGACGGCGAGACGATCGCCGCGGTTCTGGCGCCCGGCTCCCAGCTGCTCGGCCCTGACCTCAAAGCATCCGTCGACACCGTCATCGATGCGCAGGGGAAGTATGTGATCCCCGGCGGCGTCGACGCGCACACCCACATGGAGATGCCGTTCGGCGGCACCTTCGCGTCCGACACCTTCGAGACCGGCACGCGCGCAGCCGCGCACGGCGGAACGACCACGATCGTCGACTTCGTCGTGCAGTACGCGGGCGAGAACCCGCTCGACCAGTACGCGCTGTGGCACGAGAAGGCGGCGGGCAACTGCGCGATCGACTACGGATTCCACCAGATCCTCTCGGACGTCCAGGACAGCTCGCTCACCGCGATGGACGAGCTGATCAAGGAGGGCGTGACGAGCTTCAAGCTCTTCATGGCCTACAAGGGCGTGTTCCTGTCGGATGACGGCCAGATCGTCAAGGCCATGCAGAAGGCCGCAGACACCGGCTCGATGATCATGATGCACGCCGAGAACGGCGCCGTCATCGACGTGCTGCAGCAGCAGGCGCTCGCCCGCGGCGAGACCGCGCCGTACTACCACGGCACGACCCGCCCCTGGCAGACCGAGGCCGAGGCGACGCACCGCGCCATCTCCTACGCCGGCATGACCGGCGCGCCGCTCTACGTCGTGCACGTCAGCGCGAAGCAGGCCGTCGAAGAGATCGCGGCGGCCCGCGACCGCGGCCAGAACGTGTTCGCCGAGACCTGCCCGCAGTACCTCTACCTGAGCCTCGAAGAGCAGCTCGGCGCGCAGAGCGACGAGTGGGGCAGCTTCGAGGGCGCCAAGTGGGTGTGCTCGACGCCTCTGCGCAGCCGCGCGGAAGGCCATCAGAACCACATGTGGCAGGGCCTGCGGACGAACGACCTGCAGGTCATCTCGACCGACCACTGTCCGTTCTGCATGAAAGACCAGAAGGAGCTGGGCCTCGGCAACTTCGCCAAGATCCCGAACGGCATCGGCTCGGTCGAGCACCGCCTCGACCTGATCTACCAGGGCGTTGTGCTCGGCGAGATCTCACTGCCCCGCTGGGTCGAGCTGACCTCGACCACCCCGGCCCGCATGTTCGGCTTCTACGGCAAGAAGGGCGTCATCCAGCCCGGGGCGGATGCCGACGTCGTCATCTACGACCCGAACGCCCACACCACGATCAGCGCGAAGACGCACCACATGAACATGGACTACTCCGCGTGGGAGGGCTTCGAGATCGACGGCGGCGTCGACACGGTCCTGTCCCGCGGCAGGGTCATCGTCGACAAGGGGGGCTACCGGGGCGCCAAGGGCGACGGCTCGTTCATCAAGCGCGGCCTGAGCCAGTACCTGGTCTAGCGGGAACGGCAGGCCAGACCATGGACTTCGGCGTCGTCCTCCAGACCGACCCGCCCGCGAGCAGGGTGATCCACCTCGCCGAGCTCGCCGAACAGTACGGCTTCAGCCACGCGTGGACGTTCGACTCCCACCTGCTGTGGGAGGAGCCATACGTCATCCACTCGCAGATCCTCGCCCGCACCCACCGCATCAAAGTGGGCCCGTTCGTCACGAACCCCGCCACGCGGGACTGGACGGTGACGGCTTCCGTCTTCGCCACCCTCAACGAGCTGTACGGCAACCGCACCGTGTGCGGCATCGGCCGCGGCGACTCGGCGGTGCGGGTCACCAACGGCAAGCCGGTGACGATGGCCGAGCTGCGCGAGGCGATCCACGTGATCCGCGAGCTCGGCAACTCGCGCTCGGTCGAGTACAAGGGCTCGACGCTCCGCTTCCCGTGGTCGAAGGGCAGCGAGCTGCCGGTATGGGTCGCGGCGTACGGCCCGCAGGCTCTCAAGCTCACGGGCGAGGTGGGCGACGGCTTCATCCTGCAGCTGGCAGATCTCGACGTGGCCGAGTGGATGATCAAAGCAGTGAAGGATGCCGCACGCAAAGCGGGCCGCGATCCGGAATCCCTCGCCATCTGCGTCTCAGCCCCGATGTACATCGGCGACGAGCTCACCCACCAGCGCGAGCAGACCCGCTGGTTCGGCGGCATGGTCGGCAACCACATCGCCGACATCGTGAAGCGCTACGGCGAGGACGGCGGCGCCGTTCCGCAGGTGCTCGTCGACTACGTGAAGGCGCGGGAGGGCTACGACTACAACCAGCACGGCCGCGCCGGCAACACGCACACGGCGTTCGTGCCCGACGAGATTGTCGACCGGCTGTGTGTGCTCGGTCCGGCATCCGCTCACATCGAGAAGCTCACGGCCCTCAAAGAGCTAGGCGTCACCCAGTTCGCCGGCTACCTGCAGCACGACAACAAGGAGGAGACGCTGCGGGTCTACGGCGAGACGGTGATCCCCGCGGTCTCCGAGCACGTGATCGCGAAGGCGTGACGCCCATGCCCGTCGTCGCCCGCCGCGTCCTGTATGCCTTCGGCGGCATACTTCTGCTCGCCGCCCTGTGGGAGCTCTACAAGGCGGTCGGGCCGGCCGACGGCGTGCACTGGGGGCAGACGGTCGTGCTGCCGCGCACGAGCGATCTCGCGATGCCGCACCTGTGGTCGATGTTCCAGCGCTACGGCCAGCCGGTCGACTCGTCGGCGGGCTCGCCGACCGTCCTCTCCGCGGTGCTGCGCGCGAGCCTCATCAGCCTCGGAATCGCGGCATGCGGCTGGGCGGCCGGCGTGATCCTGGGTGCGCTGCTCGCGCTGCTGATGGTGTCGTGGCGGCTCGCCGAGCGGGCGATCCTCCCGTTCGTCATCCTGAGCCAGACCGTGCCGCTCATCGCGCTCGCGCCGCTCGTGGTCACGTGGGGATCGCAGATCCACGCGGGCGACTTCGTGTGGAAGCAGTGGATGTCGGTGGCCGCGATCGCCGGCTACCTCGCCTTCTTCCCGATCTCGGTGGGGCTCCTGCGCGGGCTGCGCTCGGCGCCCGCGACGCAGCTCGAGTTGTTCCGCAGCTTCGCGGCCGGGTGGTGGCGCACGCTCTGGCATCTGAGGCTGCCCGCCGCCGTCACCTACCTGCTGCCCGCACTGCGCGTCGCGGCGGCGGCGGCCGTCGTCGGCGCGATCGTCGCCGAGGTGTCGACCGGAATGCAGGGTGGCATCGGCCGCACGATCCTCGCCTACGGCATCGCGTCGGGCGGCGACCCGGCCAAGCCGTGGGACGCGATCATCGGCGCGGTCGCCGTCGGGCTCGTCGTCGCCGGCCTGGTGTCGCTCATCGGCCTGGGCCTCGGCAGGTTCCGCAGAACGGAGGAGTCGGCATGACCGCCGTCGTAGAGGTCGAGAACGTCACCCGCGTGTTCGCGGCGGCCCGCAGCTCGGTGACCGCGCTCGACGACGTGAGCCTTTCGGTCGCGCCCGGCGAGTTCGTGTCGCTGATCGGGCCGAGCGGATGCGGCAAGAGCACGCTGCTGCGCCTCATCGCCGACCTCGACGAGCCCACCTCTGGCACGGTCAGCGTGTTCGGCAAGACCGCCAGGCGGGCGCGTCTCGACCAGGACTACGGCATCGCCTTCCAGCAGGCCGGGCTGCTGCCGTGGCGCACGGTCGCCGCGAACATCGGGCTGCCGCTCGAGCTGCACAAGGTGCCGGCATCCGCCCGCAAGTCGCGCGTCGCCGAGCTGCTCGCCCTCGTCGGCCTCGAGGAGTTCGCCGGCCACTACCCCGACCAGCTCTCCGG
The DNA here is from genome assembly GCF_003627055.1 of Gryllotalpicola protaetiae. NCBI lineage: Bacteria > Bacillati > Actinomycetota > Actinomycetes > Micrococcales > Microbacteriaceae > Gryllotalpicola > Gryllotalpicola protaetiae. Next base: position 1,403,089 of record NZ_CP032624.1, on the reverse strand, counting down.
CGGCATGCAGCAGCGCGTCGCGATCGCGCGCGCCCTCGCCGAGAAGCCGCGGCTGCTGCTGATGGACGAACCGTTCGGCGCCCTCGACGAGATGACCCGCGAGCGCATGCAGACCGAACTCGTGCGGCTCTGCGCCGAGACCGGCGCGGCCGTCGTGTTCGTGACCCACTCGATCCCCGAGGCGGTGTTCCTCTCTGACCGCGTCGTCGTGATGACGCCGCGGCCTGGGCGGGTGACGAGGGTCATCGAGGTGAGGCTGGGTCCGGCATCCGACCGCGGTGAACGACTGCGGGAGAGCGCAGATTTCTACGCCACCGTCACCGCCGTGCGCGAGGCGCTGCATGGCGACGGCGCGAGCCTGCCCGTGGGGGTCGAGACGCGATGAACCGGTCGTGGCTCGGCACCGCGTGGCGCACCGTGCTGCCGCCCGTCGTGTTCGGCGTGCTGCTGATCGCCGCCTGGCAGGCGTTCGTCGTCGGCGCGCAGATCAAGCCGTTCCTGCTGCCGGCGCCGAGCGCGATCTGGCAGATGATCACCCACAACCCGGCGCTCATCTGGCACGCCTCGCTGGTCACCGGCGGCAACGCGCTCGTCGGGCTCGTCGCCGGCACGGTCGTCGCGCTCGTGCTGGCGGCGATCGCCGCGGCCGTGCGCGTCTTCGACCACCTGAGCGCGCCGATCGTCGCCGCCATCGCGGTGCTGCCGATCGTCGCCGTTGCGCCCGTGCTGTACACGATGTTCGGCGCCGGCTCGCAGCTGCCGCGCCAGATCGTGGCGGGCATCGCGGCCTTCGCACCGGTCTTCCTCAACACGCTGCGCGGGCTGCGCCAGGTGAAGCCCGTGCACCGCGAGCTGATGACGGCGTACGCCGCGAGCCCCTGGCAGGCGACCAGAGCGGTCACCCTGCCGGGCGCGCTGCCGTACTTGTTCTCCGGCATCAACGTCGCCGCCTCGCTCGCCGTCATCTCGGCGCTCGTCGCCGAATACTTCGGCGGCCCGCAGACCGGCCTCGGCTCGCTCATCACCTCGGCCGCCGCGAACAGCGGCTACGCCGCCGCGTGGGCGTACGTGTTCGGCGCGATCGTCGTCGGACTCGTCTTCTACCTCGTCACCCTCGGCCTCGAGAAGGCGGTGACGAGAGGGCGCGGCACCTGAGCGCCCGTCACACACCTCACCTCGCACCACCCCCCGCACCACGGAACCGCACCCCGATTGGAGCAACTCATGAAACACAGCACGCGCCGAGCCATCGCGCTCGCCGGCGCCGCCGCGGCGGCCGCCGCCCTTCTCGTCGGCTGCTCGAGCACCCCCGCCTCGACCGGCAAGGCTACGACGAAGGCCGGGCTCACCCCCGTCAAGATCCAGCTGCAGTGGGCCGTGCAGGCCCAGTTCGCCGGCTACGTCGAGGCGGTCAAGCAGGGCTACTACAAGGACGAGGGGCTGGATGTCACGCTCGTCCCGGCCGGCGGCGACATCGTGCCGCAGACCCAGCTCGCCAACGGCGCCGTCGACTACGCGATCGCGTGGGCGCCCAAGGCGCTCGCCTCGCGCGAGCAGGGCGCCGCGATCACCGACGTCGCCCAGATCTTCCAGCGCTCCGGCACCCTGCAGATCTCCTTCAAGTCGAACGACATCACCTCGGTCAAGGACCTGAAGGGCAAGACGGTCGGCAGCTGGGGCGGCGGCAACGAGTTCGAGCCGTACGCCGCCATGACGAAGTCGGGCCTCGACCCCGCGAAGGACGTCACCATCGTGCAGCAGGGCTTCGACATGAACGCCTTCCTCGACGGCGACATCAAGGCCGCCCAGGCGATGACGTACAACGAGCTGGCGCAGGTGCTCGAGTCGACGAACCCGAAGACCGGCAAGCTGTACACGCTCGACGACCTCAACATCCTCGACTGGTCCGACCTCGGCTTCGGCATGTACCAGGACGGCCTGTGGGCCGACAGCAACAAGCTGAAGAACGACAAGGCCTATCAGAAGCAGACCACCAAGGTCATCGAGGCGACGCTCAAGGGCTGGGTCTACGCCCGCGACCACATCGACCAGACCGCGGCCGACGTCGTCGCCGCGGGCAGTCAGCTCGGCCTCAGCCACCAGACCTGGCAGACCAACGAGGTCGACAAGCTGATCTGGCCGTCGCCCGACGGCGTGGGCAAGATCGACACGAAGACCTGGGATCAGACCGTCGACATCGCGCTGCACACCAAGAACGGCAGCGGCGCGACCGTCATCACAGCCAAGCCCGATTCGGATGCCTACACGAACACCTACGTCGACGAAGCGCTCGCCGACCTCAAGAAGCAGGGAGTCGACGTCACGGGCGAGGACTTCAAGCCCGAGACCGTGACGCTCCAGCCCGGCGGGAAGTAGAAGATAGCCCCATGACCGAACTCGACCCAGCCGACCAGCAGCTCGCCCGCGACCTCGATCGCGCGCACGTGTTCCACTCCTGGTCGGCGCAGGGGGCGTTGAATCCGCTCGTCTTCGCGGGCGGTGAGGGCGCCCGGCTCTGGGACTTCGAGGGAACGCAGTACCTCGACATGTCCAGCCAGCTCGTCAACGTCAACATCGGCTACCAGCACCCCAAGGTCGTCGCGGCGATCAAGGCGCAGGCCGACGTGCTGACCACGATCGACCCGAAGCACGCGAACCTCGCCAGGGGCCGTGCAGCGCAGCTGATCGTCGAGAAGGCGAACCTCACGGGCGCCGAGTTCGAGAAGGTCTTCTTCACCAACGGCGGGGCGGACGCGAACGAGAACGCGATCCGCCTCGCCCGGCTCTACACCGGGCGCGACACCGTGCTCTCCACCTACCGCAGCTATCACGGCAACACGGGTGCGGCGATCGTCGCGACCGGCGACTGGCGGCGGATGCCCAACCAGTACGCTCGCGGCCACGTGCACTTCTTCGGCCCGTACCTCTACCGCAGCGAGTTCTGGGCCGAGACCGAGGAGCAGGAATCCGAGCGCGCCCTGCACCACCTCGAGCGCGTCATCCAGGCAGAAGGCCCCGACACGATCGCCGCGCTGCTCATCGAGACGGTGCCGGGCACGGCGGGCATCTTGGTGCCACCGCCCGGCTATCTCGAGGGCGTGCGCGAGCTCGCGACCCGCTACGGCATCGTGCTCATCGCCGACGAGGTGATGGCGGGCTTCGGGCGCACGGGCGAGTGGTTCGCGCACCAGGGCTTCGGTGTCACCCCCGACCTGATCACCTTCGCGAAGGGCGTCAACTCGGGCTATGTGCCGATGGGCGGCGTCATCATCCCGCCGGCGATCGCGCACGCGTTCGACGAGCGGGTCTTCCCCGGCGGGCTCACGTACTCGGGGCATCCGCTCGCCGCCGCGTCCGTCGTGGCCACCATTGAGGCCATGACCGACGAGGGCATCGTCGAGAACGCGAAGCGCATCGGCGACGTCGCGATCGGCCCCGCGCTCGACGCGCTCAAGGCGAAGCACCCCGAGCTGATCGGCGAGGTGCGCGGGCTCGGCTGCTTCTGGGCGATGGAGCTGGTGGCGGATGCCGCGAGCCGCGCTCCCCTGCCGGACGCCGTCATGGCAGGCATCCGCTCGGCCCTCGTCGGCCGCGGTGTGCTGCCGTTCGTGCAGAACAACCGGATTCATGTCGTTCCTCCGCTTGTCGTCACGGAAGGTGAGATTTCGGAGGCATTCGGTCACTACGATGCGGTTCTGAGTGAGATTCGTCTTTCCTAGTTGTCGATGACCGATTCGGGGGTTCCGCCCGTGTTCGTCCAACCACTCGATCCGCTCGGCTCCGGCTGGGCGTCGGCCCTGGTGGCAGCCATCCCGATCCTGATCTTCATGCTGTGCCTCGTGGTGCTGCGCCTCTCGGGCATCATCGCGGCGCTGATCGCGCTCGTCGCCGAGGTCGTGGTGGCGCTCACGGAGTTCGGGATGCCGGCCGGCAGCGTCGCCGGCGCCGGGCTGCTCGGCTTCCTCAACGCGATCTGGCCGATCGCGTACATCATCGTGATGGCCGTGTGGCTGTACCGGCTGTCGGTGGCGAGCGGGCGGTTCGAGGTGATCCGCTCGTCGATCGGCGGGGTGTCGCTCGACCAGCGCATCCAGGTGCTGCTGATCGCGTTCGGCTTCGGCGGATTCCTCGAGGGGGCCGCCGGCTTCGGCGTGCCGATCGCGATCTGCGCGGCGCTGCTCGTGCAGCTCGGCTTCAAGCCGGTCAAGGCGGCCATGCTGTGCCTCGTCGCGAATGTCGGGGCGGGGGCGTACGGCGCTGTCGGGATCCCGGTGATCGTCGGCGCGCAGGTCGGTGGCGTCGACCTGACGACGCTGTCGCACAACCTCGTGATGCTGCTGCAGCCGCTCACCTTCCTGGTGCCGTTCCTGCTCGTCGTCATCGTCGACGGCTGGCGCGGGCTGCGCGAGACGTGGCCGGCCGCGCTCGTCGTGAGCATCGTGTTCAGCGGGCTGCAGGCGGGCGCGCTGTGGTTCCTCGGGCCGGAGCTCGCGGACATCGGCAGCGGCCTCGGCGCGATGATCGCGGTGTTCCTGCTCGGGCGGGTATGGCAGCCGCGGCGCATCTTCCGCGAAGACGGTGGCGTCGCCCCCGTGTCCGCTCGCCACACGCTAGGCCAGATCGCGGTGGCGTGGAGTCCGTTCTACATCCTGACCGGCTTCATCCTGGTGTGGAGCCTGCCCTGGTTCAAGAACCTCTTCGTGCCGGGCGGTGCGTTCGCCGGCGCCGTCGTCAACGTGTCGATCCCGGGGGTCACCAACGACATCACGACGGCCTCTGGGGCGGTGGTCACAGCCCAATGGGCGTTCACGCCCGTGAATGCGACGGGCACGGCGATCCTGCTGGCGGTGATCGTCTCGTTCTTCACGATGCCGAAGCTCGGGGCATCCGTCCTGTTTCGCGAATTCGTCGCGACCGTGCGCTCTCTGTGGGTGGCGCTCGCCCTGATCGCCGCGATTCTCGTGCTCGCGAACATCGCGAACTACTCTGGCGGGTCGGCGACGATCGGGTCTGCGCTCGCCGCGGTGGGCAAGTGGTTCCCGCTGCTCGCGCCCGTGATCGGCTGGTTCGGGGTGTTCATCACCGGCTCGGTCGTGAACAACAACACGCTGTTCGCGCAACTGCAGGTGACGACGGCCAAGAACATCGGGGTCGAGCCCGCGCTGCTGATCGCGGCGAACACCGCGGGCGGCACGGCGGCCAAGGTGGTGTCGCCGCAGTCGATCGCGATCGCGGCGGGCGCGGTGGGTCTGGTCGGTCGCGAGGGCGAGATCCTGCGCGCCTCGATCGGCTACAGCCTCGGGATGCTCGCGGTCATCTGCCTCTGGGGCTTCGCCCTCGCGCAGTGGCTCGCGTGACCGCGCCCGCGCAGCCTGCGCCAGCGTCGCTCAACGAGAGGTGTCAAACGGACGCTCGATCGCCAACGAACGTACGTTGCGCACCTCTCGACGTGACCGCGTCGTGAAGCGAACGGTCACCGCTCGGTCCGCTCGTCCGGGGGCGCATAGACGGCCTCGTCTGATTGCGCGAGGTGTGCGCGGACCACCGCACGAAGCGCGTGCTCGATCCGCTGTGCCAACCCGGCCGCGGCGTCGGCCGGCAGGGCGTCGACGTCGAACCAGCGCACGTCCTCGCTCTCGTCACTGACGATGACGGCGGCGTCGAGGTCCGCGAGCGCGACGAAGCCGACATCCCAGTGGGCTGTGCAGGCGAAACCGCCGCCGAGCTCGTGCCGGTCGAGATCGACGATGGCGTCGCTGACCAGCGCCAGATCGGAGATGCCGGATTCCTCGCGCGCTTCGCGCACCGCCGCGGAGGCGAGGGTGGTGTCATGCGCCTCGAGATGGCCGCCGAACTGCACCCAGAACCGTCCTTTGCCGTGGAAGCACAGCAGGGTGCGGCGCAGGTCGGGGCTGAAGACGAAACACGACGCGGTGATGTGCTCGGGGCCGCCGTCACGCCGAACCGCTCGTTCGCCGGCGGATGAGATGAACTTCAGGTAGGCGTCGCGTATCGATCCCGCTGGCAGGGCGGACACGTGGGCGAGAACGTCGTCGTGAAGCATCCGCGCTAGCTGTACCCGGTCATGACGTTGGTGTCAGTTCGGGACTTGTGATCGAGGAGGACCCCCGGGCTTAGTGGAGGTATCTGACATCTTCACGAGCACCGGAGGTCCTCGATGGCCCACGCTAATGCCCGGCTGACGTTTCATGGCCGGCTTCTGATCGTTGAACGTGCCCGCGCGGGCTGGAAGCAGGCGCATATCGCTTCGGCGATGGGTGTCTCCCGCAAGACCGTGGGTTACTGGATCGCCCGCTTCAACGCCGAGGGCGAAGCCGGGCTGCGCGACCGGTCCTCACGGCCGTACCGCTCGCCGAGGCGAACAAGCGCGGCGGTCGAAGCCGAGCTCGTCCGGCTGCGCGAGGCCGAGCGGCTTGGCCGGGACGAGCTGGCGGCACGAGTGGGTGTCTCACCGCGCACGGCAAGCCGCATCCTGATCCGGCGCCAGATGCCCCGCCTGGCGCTCCTGGATGCGATCACCGGACAGCTGATCCGCTCTTCGAAGCAGACCGCGATCCGCTACCAGCGCGATGAGCCCGGCGAGCTGGTGCACATGGACGTCAAGAAGCTCGGACGTATCCCCGACGGCGGCGGCTGGCGGGCCCACGGGCGCAGCGAGAAGGTGCGGGGCCGCGGTATCGGCTACGACTACGTGCACTCCCTGGTCGATGACCGCACCCGCTTGGCGTACTCCGAGATCCACCCCGACGAGAAAGCTGCGACCGTCGCACAGTTCCTCGAGCGGGCTCTGGACTACCTCGCCGCCTGCGGGATCACGAAGGTGCAGCGGCTGATGACCGACAACGCTCTCGCCTACCGCCGTTCAGCCGCCGTACGCGAGCTATGCGCCCGGCGCGGCATCACGCAGAAGTTCATCAAGCCGCACTGCCCCTGGCAAAACGGCAAAGTCGAACGACTGAACCGCACCCTGCAAACCGAATGGGCCTACCGGCGCCCTTACGACTCCAACGAGGCCCGCGCCGCCGCACTTGCGCCCTGGCTGAAGCACTACAACACTGAACGACGCCACTCAGCCCTCGGGGGCCAACCCCCGATCAGCCTGCTGACACCAACCTGCTGACCGGGTACAGCTAGAGCCCGATCTCGTAGTGGGTGAAGCCCGACTGCGTCGCCACCCGGTCATAGAGGGCGCGGGCGGTCGCGTTCGTCTCCGCAGTCAGCCAGTAGACCTTCGCCGAGCCGTGCTCGGCCGCCCACGCGCGCACGTGCTCGATGAGCGCGGCGCCGGCGCCGCTACGGCGCGCGTCGGGCGAGACGAACAGGTCCTCGAGATAGCAGTAGTCCCCCACGGTCCATGTCGACGGGTGCGTCAGCCAGTGCACCAGACCGATCGCGCGCCCGTCCTCACCACGGGCGAGTGCGCCATGGATGCTCGAGCCGGCCGTGCTCACCCTTGCGAAGGTCGCCAGGGTGGTCGTGTCGTCGAGCTCCTCCTCATAGAACGTGAGGTACCCGTCCCACAGCTCGAGCCACTCGGCGCGGTCTTCGGGGCGGATGGGAGTGATGGCCACCATGCGCCCAGCGTAGGGCCGAGCTACCCGACACCTGTCTTACAGCCACCGCCCCAGTAGACTCGGGCGCGTGACTGACACCCGCCAGCAGCTGATCGACTTCATCAAGGCCGACGCCGTCTTCCACGGGGACTTCACGCTGACCAGCGGCAAGAAGGCCACCTACTACGTCGATCTGCGCAAGGTCAGCCTCGACCACCGCGTCGCCCCGCTGATCGGGCGGGTCATGCTCGACCTCATCAAGGACGTGCCCGACGTCGTCGCCGTCGGCGGCATGACGATGGGCGCCGACCCGATCGCGGCCAGCATCCTGCACCAGGGCGCAGCCGCGGGTTTCGCGTACGACGCGTTCGTCGTCCGCAAGGAGCCCAAGGACCACGGCCGCGGCCGCCAGGTCGAGGGCCCCGACCTCGAGGGCAAGCGCGTCATCGTGCTCGAAGACACCTCGACCACCGGCGGCTCGCCGCTCGCGGCGATCGAGGCGCTCAGGAAGGTCGGCGCCGAGATCGCCGGCGTCGCCGTCGTCGTCGACCGCGCGACCGGCGCGAAAGAGGCCATCGAGGCGGCCGGCTACCCCTACTTCGCCGCGATCGGGCTGGAAGACCTGGGGCTCGCGTGACCGACGAGACGAAGCCGCCGGCCGGCGAGCCGGAGCCCGGCAGCCCCGAATGGCTGCTCGCGCAACTGAGCGGCGGACGCATCGACTCGCGCCGCGAGCGCCGAGAAGCTGAGGCCGCACTCGAGGCCGCAGGCCTGCCGATTCCGGATGCCACGGGCGAAGCCCCCGCCGTTCCGCCGACGCCTGCCCCCGCCGAAGAGCGGCCGCGTGCGCGCTTCTCGTGGGAGACCGGGACTCTCGAGGCGGTCGGCGCAGATCAGGTGACGGATGCCGGGACCGAGCCCGCCCCCGACGCCGAGACACCGCCTGCAGCTGCGCCGGAGCAGCGGGCGCTTGCTGCTGACGCACCGCCCGCCCCGCCGGTCGAACCGGCTGCGCGGCAGCCGGATGGCGACCTGCCGCAGAGCAGCGCACCCGGCGCCGCCATCCCGTTCATGTGGAATCTCACGCCGACGAACGAGCCGGACCCTGCGGTGAACCCGCGGGCCGAGGTCCCAGAGCCAGCGTTCAACGAGCCCGACTTCCCGTTCCCCTCTGCGGCGCCCCTGGTCGTTCCGCGGCCCGCTCGCCCGCTCATCACCGAGACGCCGCTCGCCGAGCCGCAAGCTCCCCTCGTCGCGGCAGAGCCGCAGGCTCCCGCCCTTGTGGAGCCGGCCGCTCCGGCTTTCCCGTTCTCGTTCGGCGACGAGCCGGCGCTGCCGGTTCCGCCGCCCGCGCCCGGCGTTCCTGTCGCAGACGAGCCTGCGCCGGCCGACGACCAGACGGCCCCGGCCCCGCCCGCGGCACTCGGACCCGCACCGTTGCCGCCGGGAACCACCGCCCACGAGTTCGACCCGTTCGCGCAGGACATCTTCGGCTCACGTCCGTCCGCGGCGACCCCGGTGCCGTCCGTCGACGAGTTCACGATTCCCGACGAGGGGTCGCCTGCGCAGGCATCCGCCCCCGCACCCGAAGCGGAAGCCGCCGAGTCGGTGGCACCCGCGGCCGACGGCAAGACCCAGGTCACCTCCGACTGGAGCGACATCGCCGACATGCTCGGCGCCCACCCCGAGACGGTGGATACGGCGATCGTGAGCCCGATGCCGCCCGTGAACGAGATCCTGCCGTCGTTCGACGCGGTGCTGCCGCGCGGTCTCGGGCAGGCGCCCGACCAGGGCAGGGGCGCCGCGACGCCACCGCCGGCGCGCCCCGCGAACGCCCCGATCGAGCACAGTCGCGAGCGCAGCCCGCTGAACCGCTGGCTGCTGATCGCGGCGGCGATCCTGGTCGCGATCCTGATCGGCATCGCACTGTTCACGCTCGGGCGGTCGATCGCGGCGGGCCGTGACCAGGCGCCCGCGGCCGCAACGCACACCTCGACTCCGAGCCCGAAGGCCACCACTCCGACGCCGACGCCCACACCGACGCAGACCGCGGACCAGACGGTCGCCGGCAATGGCCCGCTCGCGCCGGGGCAGAGCTACCAGTGGGATCAGCTGAACGGCGGCGAGTGCATCGACCCGTTCGGCTCGCCATGGGCGCAGACCTTCGCCGTCGTCGACTGCAACGCGCAGCATGCGGCGCAGCTCGTCTACACGGCGCCGTTCGCGAGCGACCCCTCCGCGCCGTTCCCCGGTGAGCAGGCGATCTCGAGCCAGGTCAACCTGCTGTGCAGCAAGCCCGGAGTGATCGACCTGCACGCGGCGGCCGCCTACAACGACGTGCAGGTGGTCGCGGCGTACCCCGTGAACGCCGAGCAGTGGAACTCGGGCCAGCGCAACTACTTCTGCTTCGTCACCCGCTCGTCCGGGCAGCAGTTCTCGAGCTCGATCGCCGGCCCCGGGCCGACGCAGTAGCGGGGCTACAGCAGCCCCAGCTCTTGCGCGCGGGTGACCGCGCGCGTGCGGTCGTCGACGGCGAGCTTCTCGAAGACGTGCACGAGGTGGGTCTTCACGGTCGCCTCGCCGATGAACAGTCGGGCCGCGATCTGCGGGTTGCTGAGGCCGGATGCCACAAGCCGCAGCACCTCCAGCTCGCGCCCCGACAGCCGCGGCACGGCGGCCGTGCTGCGCACCCGGCTCACGAGCGCGGCCGCGATCGACGGCGCGAGCGCCGTCTTCCCGGCGTGCACCGCGCGCACCGCGGCGAGGATCTCCTCCGCGGGCGCGGCCTTGAGCAGGTATCCGCTCGCTCCAGCCTCGATCGCCGCGATGATGTCGTCGTCGGTGTCGTAGGTCGTGAGCACGAGAACGCGCGGCGGGTGCGCGGCGGTCAGCAGCTGTTCGGTGGCTAGGGCGCCGCCCAGCACCGGCATGCGCAGATCCATCAGCACGACATCGGGGGCGGATGCCTCGGCCAGCCGCACCGCCTCTGCGCCGTCGGCCGCCTCGGCCACCACCTCGATGTCTGGCGCTGCCGCGAGCGTCGCGACGACGCCGCTGCGGACGATGGGGTGGTCGTCCGCGACGACGACCCTAATCATGACGCGGCCAGCGGAATGACCACCGCGAGCTCTGCGCCGCCGCCGGGCCGCGTCGCGAGGGTGAGCCGGCCGCCCAGCATCCCGACGCGCTCGCGCATGCCGGCGATGCCGAACCCGCTCTCTTCGGCGACCGCGCCGCGCCCCACCCCGACGCCGTCGTCGCGCACCGTCAGCGCGAGCTCGCCGCCGGATGCGTCGGCGGCCACCTCGATCACGACCCGGCGTGCATTGGCGTGCTTGCGCACGTTGGCGAGCCCCTCCTGCGCGCAGCGCAGCAGCACGACCTCGCGCTCGCGTGCGATCGGCTGCTCGCACACGCGGGTCTCGACGGCGACTCCGGTCTCGCGCTCGAAGCGCTGACCGAGCCGGCGCATCGCCTCGGCGAGCGAGTCGGCCGACACGGGCGTGATGGTCGCCACGAGCGCGCGGGCCTCGCCGAGCGCCTCGCGCGCGGTGGATTCGATGAGGGCGACGGATTCCCGGGCGTCTGCACCATCGCCTGCGCGCAGCTGCGCGCCTGTGCGCTCGGCCAGCATCACGAGCCCCGTGAGGCTCTGGGTGACCGTGTCGTGCAGCTCGCGCGCGAACCGGGCGCGCTCGCTCGTCTCGCCGGCCTGCCGGTGCATGGCGGCGAGCTCGTCCTGCGCGGCGGTGAGCTGGTCGAGCAGCCGCACGCGTTCGTGCGCGTAGTCGAAGACGCGGCTGATCCAGAGCCCGAGCACGAGCGAGAACGCGAGCGACATCGCGGCGATGGCGCCCGAGGTGAGCAGCAGCCCGTCCTGACCCTGCTGCACCGGCGCGAGCATGAAGCCGCCGAAAACGGCGACGGCGATCGCGCAACTCGCGACGATCGACCCGCGGGTCGAGAGGATGCACCAGGCGAGCGGGTACGCGACGCACTGCATCGTCGCGAGGCTCGGCACGAAGACGCACATCGCGCCGACCGTCACCGCGATGAAGGCGGCGTAGCCGAACAGCAGCGGCGCCGGCATCGTGCGGGTGAGCGCCCGCCTGCCGACGGCCGCGTAGCCGACGGCGAAGACGGCGAGCAGCGCCCACGGGGCCCACGCCGGCTGCCCGGTCGCCGCGACGATGCCCGGGTTCGTGAACCAGATCAGGGCGGCGCAGACGAGCAGGCCCGCCGCGATCGCGGCGTCCCACCCCGGCGGCCTCGTCAGCACGAGATCACTCTTCCACTGCGGGCGGGCTGCCGCACCGGCATCCGCTCACGCGTCCTTGCGGATCCACCGGAAGGTGAGCCGCGTGAGAACCAGCCCGACGATCAGCCACCCACCGACGACCAGCGCGACCTGGTCCAGGTTCCAGGCATGCCCGACCTCGAGCGCCTTGAACGAGTCGGGCAGGAACACCGAGCGCATGCCCTGCGCGAGCCACTTGAGCGGGAAGAAGGAGGCGAGCGTCTGCATCCAGCTCGGCAGCTGCGAGAACGGCAGGTAGACGCCCGAGATGAACTGCAGGAACAGCAGCACCGGGATCACGACGGCCGTCGCGCTGCGCCCGCTGCGCGGCACGGCCGACAGGGCGAGGCCGAGCAGGCCGCAGGCGAGGATGCCGAGCACGAAGATCCAGAGCAGGTCGAGGTAGCGCGCCGGGTCGGTCGGCAGCTCGACTCCGAAGGCGAAGTGCGAGACCGCGATCAGCAGCACGAGCTGCACGGCGCCCGTGAGGAGCGACGAGGTGAGCTTCCCCACGAAGTACGACAGCGGCGGCAGCGGCGTGCCGCCGAGGGTCTTGAGCGTGCCGTCGCTCTTCTCCTGCGCGACGGCGATCGCGAGGTTCTGCACGCCGGAGAGCAGCAGGCCCGCCGCAGCCATGGCCGGCAGGTAGTAGGTCGACAGGCTGATCCGGTCGGCGCCCGTTCCGATCGTCTGGCTGCTGAACGCCGCCGAGAAGATGCCGAGCATGATGATCGGGAAGAGGAAGGTGAAGAACAGGGCGTCGAACTCGCGGAAATACGCGATGATCTCGTATTTCGTGCGCACCATTCCGAGGCTGAGCGTGTTCATGCCGCGACTCCTTCGCGCTCGTCGGCCAGTTCGGTCGGGGTCTTCTTGATGAGCTGCAGATAGACGTCTTCGAGGCTGGGACGGATCACCTCGAGCTCGGCGGGCTCTGCGCCCAGGCGGGCGACGAGCTCGGCGACCAGTGCGGCGGGCTGATGCGTTCTCTGTTCGCGGATGCCTGCGCCGGGCTCACGCCAGCGAACGAGTGGCACCCGGGCATCCGGTCCCCCGATCTCGCCGACGCGCCCGAGGTCGACCAGCCTGCCCGCGGCGATGATGCCGACCCGGTTCGCGAGCTGCGCGGCCTCGTCGAGGTAGTGCGTCGTGAGCAGGATCGACGTGCCCTCGGCCTGGAGCCCTCTGATGAGCCCCCAGAACTCGCGCCGCGCCTCGGGATCGAAGCCGGTCGTCGGCTCGTCGAGGAAGAGCAGCTCCGGCCGCCCGATGATGCCGAGCGCGACGTCGACGCGGCGGCGCTGGCCGCCGGAGAGCTTGTTGACGCGCGCATCCGCCTTCTCGCTGAGGCCAACGGCCGCGATCACCTCGTCGACCTCGCGCGGGTTCGGGTAGAAGCTCGCGAACTGGGTCAGCGACTGCCGCACGGTGAGCACGTTGTCATGCGTGTTCGACTGCAGCACGATTCCGATGCGCGCCTTCCAGTCGAGCAGCCCGCGCCCGTGCAGCTTCTGCGGGTCGACACCGAGCACGGTCACGTCGCCGCCGGAGCGGTCGTGGTAGCCCTCGAGGATCTCGACGGTCGACGACTTGCCTGCGCCGTTGGGGCCGAGCAACGCGAAGACCTCGCCGCGCTCGATGGTGAAGTCGATGCCGTCAACGGCTCGCACGGCGCCGGCGCCGAGGCCGTAGCTCTTCTGCAGCCCGCGCACTTCGATGACGTGTTCAGATGACATGCCATCAGAGTGGCGCGCGTCGCGCGGCGCCGGAAGCGACCAGCGGATGGAATCCGCCATCCACCGGTCGATTGACACCTACCGGCGCCTACGAGCCGGAGCGCACCATCTGCGAGACCCCGCTCAGCACCTCGTCGGGGCGGAACGGGTACCGCTTGATCTCGTCGTCGGCGGTGATGCCCGACATGACGAGCACGGTGAACAGGCCAGCCTCGATGCCGGCGACGATGTCGGTGTCCATGCGGTCGCCGATCATGCCCGTCGTCTCCGAATGGGCGCCGATCTTGTTCATCGCCGAGCGGAACATCATGGGGTTCGGCTTGCCGACGATGTACGGCTCGCGCCCGGTCGCCTTGGTGATCAGGGCGGCGATCGCGCCCGTCGCGGGCAGCGGGCCCTCGGCGCTCGGGCCCGTGGCATCCGGGTTCGTCGCGATGAACCGCGCGCCGCTGTCGATCAGCCTGATCGCCTTCGTGATGGCCTCGAAGCTGTAGTTCCGGGTCTCGCCGACGACCACGAAGTCGGGGTCGGTCTCGGTCATGATGAAGCCGACCTCGTGCAGCGCGGTCGTGATGCCGGCCTCGCCGATCACGAAGGCGCTGCCGCCGGGGATCTGGCTGGCGCAGAAGTCGGCTGTGGCGAGCGCCGAGGTCCAGATGCGCTCCTCGGGCACGTCGATGCCCGAGATGCGCAGGCGGGCGGCGAGGTCGCGCGGGGTGAAGATCGAGTTGTTGGTCAGCACCAGGAACTCGGTGCCGTCGTCGTGCCACTGCTTGAGCAGCTCTGAGGCCCCCGGCAGGGCTTTGTTCTCGTGGACGAGCACGCCGTCCATATCGGTGAGCCAGGAGACGACGTCGCCGCGATCGCGCATGAGGAAAGCGTATCGATCGTCGCGCCCTCCGGCCGTCACACCCAGTGGGGCTGGGTGAGCAGACCTGCCGGGTCTGCGCTTCGCGCGATGCGGCGCAACCGCGCGGTGTTGTCGCCGAAGTACGCGGCCGGGTCGGCGATGCCCGCGTCGCAGTAGTTCGCATAGGCCGCGTCACCCCACGCGGGCCGCATCGCCGCGCGGAATCCGCGCACGTACGCGTCGAACGGCGCCGGGTCGGCGCCGTCGGCGAAGGTCGCCGTGTACTGCGCCGTCCAGAGCGCCGACCGCCACGGGAACGCGGTGTCGGCGGCGCCGATGTCGCCGACGGCTCCGCCGAGCGCGTCGAGCGAGACGCCGCCCTCGGTGAGCCCCGCGGTCGTCGACGCGTGCGCGACGTGCGCGAGCAGAGTCTCGATCTCGGCCGCGACCAGCGCTCGTGACCCGATCGACGACGTCGCCGCTTCAGAGACGCGCGCGCCGGTGCCGGCGTTCGCGCGCATGGCGTCGCCGTAGCTGTGCTCGGAGGCGACGTGGGTGAGCGGCGTCGCCCCGGTGGCAGCGATGAAGGCGTCGACGGAGGCGTCCGCTCCGGTCTGCGCGCCCGTCCACGTTCCGACGACGATGACGGCCGGGCCGCCCGCATGCCGCGAACCCGCGAGCAGTTTCAGCGACGACCAGAGCTTCCGGTCGGCCGTCGGAGCCCAGCGCTGCCACGCGGCCACGACCCCGGCTGCCGCTGACCAGGGGAACGTCAGCTCGAACAGCAGCACGGTGGGTGCAGCCTGCGTGCGGAACGTGAGCGCCGTCACGACCCCGGCGGTCCCGCCGCCACCGCCGCGGCACGCCCAGAAGAGATCGGGCTCGGCTTGCGCGGACACCTCGTGGACCGCGCCGTCGGGCGTGACGATCGTCGTTCCGGTCAGCTGGTCGCACGTCAGCCCGAAGGAGCGCACCAGCACCCCGACGCCGCCGCCGAGGGTCAGACCGCCGACGCCGACGGTGGCGCACGAGCCCGCGCCGATCGCACGACCGGCCGCGGCGAGCCGGTTGTAGACATCGAGCAGCTGAGCCCCCGGCCCGATCGTCACTGAGGTGCCGTCCGGCGAGAGCTCGATGCCGTTCAGCCCCGCGGTGCTGATCACCAACGAGCGCGGCACGTCGGTGCCCGGGCATCCGCCTGCCGACCAGCCGGGGTAGGAGTGGCCGCCCGCGCGCAGCGCGACCGGTGTTTTCGTGTTGCGGGCGAATGCGAGGCCGGCGACCACGTCGTCGACGTTCGCCGCGCGCAGGATGCCGAGCGGATCCGCGGCGTCGTAGCGGGGATTGCGCAGCACGCGCGCCGTGTCCCAGTCCGCCGAACCCGCGTGCAGCACGCCGTCGGTCACGGCTGCTGCGAGTTCGGTCCATGAGCTCGGCCCGTGCGGCGTCGGGGGTGCGGATGCCGTGGGCGACCGGGTCGGCGCCGGCGAGCCGCCGCCGGTGCACGCCGTGAGGAGCCCGGCCAGGCAGAGGCCGACGCCGCCCTCGATGAGCGATCGGCGCGTCAGCTCGCGGCGGGTTCGTTCCACGGCTCATGTCTACTCGTGCGGATCGCGCGCGCACCGCCACCTACGCTGAAGTCGTGCCAGAACCCGACGAGACCCCGCACCCCGGCCCCGGCGTCGGGCCCTGGCAGGGCGAGTGGCCGCGCGGCGAGGAATACGACCCCGAGCTGCTCGCGAACGGCGACACCCGCAACGTCGTCGACCGCTTCCGGTACTGGACGATGGAGGCCATCGTCGCTGAGCTCGACCGGCGCCGGCATCCGTTTCATGTCGCCATCGAGAACTGGCAGCACGACCTCAACATCGGGTCGATCGTGCGCACCGCCAACGCGTTCCTCGCCGACACGGTGCACATCGTCGGCCGGCGGCGCTGGAACAAGCGCGGTGCGATGGTCACCGACCGCTACCAGCACGTGCTGCACCACGACACGATCGACGAGCTGGTCGCGTGGGCGCGCGAGCGCGGGCTGCCGATCATCGCGGTCGACAACGTGCCCGGCTCTGTGCTGATCGAGACCTTCGATCTCCCGCGCGCGTGCGTGCTGCTGTTCGGGCAGGAGGGGCCGGGGCTGACGGATGCTGCGATCGAGGCTTCCGACGCCGTGGTCGAGATCGCACAGTTCGGCTCGACGCGCTCGATCAACGCGGGTGCCGCCGCCGCGATCGCGATGCATCGGTGGATCTCGCAGCATGTCGTAGGCCGTCGGTAATCTGCGGAACATGACCCTGCGCATCCTGCATCTCTCCGACACTCACCTGCTCGGCGACCCCGACGCGCGCCACAACGGCGTCGACACCACGCTCGCACTCGACCGCGTGCTCGAGCGGGCCGCGCAGGTCGAGGGCATCGGGCTCGTCGTGGCGAGCGGCGATCTGTCGGAGGACGGCGCGGTCGCGGCCTATGAGAGACTGCGCGGCCGACTCGAGCCCTTCGCCGCGGCGCGCGGCGCGCAGGTGGCCTACGCGATGGGCAACCACGATCTGCGCGCCGGGTTCGAGCAGGTGCTCGGCGAGCGCGACGGGGCGCTGACGGTCGGCGGCTTCCGGGTGCTGCGGCTCGACACCTCGGTGCCCGGCGCGGGTTACGGCAGGCTGTTCCCCGAGCAGCTGGAGTGGCTGCGGACTCAGTTGGCGACGGATGCCGCGCTCGGAACGATCATCGTCATGCACCACGCTCCGGTGCCGGCCTGGAGCGCTCTGCTGCGCGCGCTCGAGCTGCAGGGGGCGTCCGATGTGCTGGCCGTGCTCACCGGCGGCGACGTGCGTCTTGTGCTGAGCGGGCATTATCACCATTCCGTGGCGACCTGGGCGGGCGGAATCCCGGTCATCGTCGCCCCGGGCGTCACCAACACGACCGACGCGCTGGCGCCGGGCGGGCACGAGCGCGCGGCGGCGGGCAGCGGGTTCGCGGTCATCGACCTGCCTGAGCTCGGCGCGCCGGCTACGACCTTCGTCAACGTGCCGGCGACCGGTGACGGCGGCTGGCTCTTCGACCTCGACCCGGCGACGGTCGAGCGCATCGCGACGGAATACGGCCCGCGAAGCTGAGCATCCCCCGTTCGAGGCACTTTTGAGTTTGTTGGTGCTGTTTGCAATACTGAGCCGTTCATGGCCCGACACCGACTCTCCCCCCGTCGCGTGCCCTTCCTGGCACGCGCTCGCCGCCCGGCGCTACTGGGCGGCGTACTCGGCGGCGGCACAGCCCTCGTCATCGGCGTCGTGACGTGCGCGGTGCTCTCGACGACGAGCGTCGGGGTGCACTTCACCTTCGTCGACAGGGCGGAGGCGGCCGTGATCGGCGTGACGCACGACCAGCCGGCCGTGACGCGCGATCTGGCGACCGCCGGTTCGCCGAGGCCCACGCCGACGTCCACACCCACTCCTTCGGCCGCGGCGAAGACCGCCGCGAGGGCGGCATCGTCGGCGTCGGCGGCCGCTCAGGCCGCAGAGCCGGACGCCTCGCCGTCGGCGACGCCCGCTGCTGCCTCGTCTGCCGCGCCGATCGCGCCGGTGCCATCGCCGAGCTCGAGCCCTTCGCCGGCGCCGAGCCCGTCGTCGGCGCCCAGCTCGAGCCCGACGTCGATCCCGAGCCAGCAGCCGACTTCGCAGCCTTCGAACCCGCCGAGTGACGACGGCTGCGTCCTCGTGGTCTTCTGCTTCTAGTGCCGCTGCCCCGAACCACGCCAAACCGCCCCAGCCGAGCCGAGGGGCGGGTTCGGGTCCCCGGCGCGCCGGTCGAGCGGCCCAAACGCACCCCTCGGGGTTGGCTCAGGCGCGCAGCCAGCTCGGCTCGAACGGCGTGCTGCGCAGCTCGGCGCCGTAGGCGAGCACTGGCGTCCGCTCGATGAGCTCGTCGACCTCGCGCCAGCCGAGACCGGCGATGCCGAGCACGCACGAGATCACGAGCACGTGCCCGCGCTTCGGAGTGAGGAAGGTGCGGCCCGCCTCCGAGAGCACGGAGAGGGCGGTCGACTCGATGAGCCGGGCGAGCGACCCGGCCTCGATGTCGTCGCGGACAGCGCCGCTCGCGATGCCGCGCTCGATCGTCGCGCGCAGCCGCAGCCGCACGGGCTCGAGCATGCGCGCCACCTGGTCGCGATGGCGCCCGTGACCCGACAGGCGGGTGAGCAGCCGCACGTCGTCGCTCTCGGCCCACAGGCGTGAGGCGTGCAGGGCCAGCTCGACGCGCGGGTCGGGGTGGGCGATGGGGCCGAGCTCGGCGGTGAGTCGCGCGGCGGCCCGGATCAGCACGGCGTCGATCAGCTCGTCGCGGCCGGCGAAGTGGCCGTACACGGTGCGCCTGGTGAGCCCCGCGTGGTGCGCGATCGGGTCGAGAGGGGTGTTGCGGTCTTGCATGAGGAGCGCAGCCGCCGCGTCGAGGATGGCCTCGCGATTCGCCTCCGCGTCTTTGCGGCGGGCGCGTGCCTTCGGTTGAGCCATGGAGCGACATTAGTTCATTGCTTCACCCTCGTGTGAAGCATCCGAGGCGCGTCAGCGAGTCGTGGGTGGTTCCTGTGTCGCCGCACCGGCGAGGTTGCGCAGGAATACCATTGCGGGATGACGGACGAACCCGAAGAGCGCGAAGACGAAGACACTGAGGACGAGCAACCGGAAGAACCCGTCGCACCCCACACGTCCGCAGCGCCGCCGACCGAGGCGATCATCATCAAGAGCTCCGACTAGCCCGGCAGCCAGCGTCACGCGGCAGCGAACACCTGCCTCCCGCCGATCCAGGTTCCGAGCACTCGCGCAGAATCGATCTCCTCAGGCGGCAGCGCGAAGGGGTCGCGGTCGAGAAGCGCGAGATCCGCGAGGAATCCGCTCTCGATCCGCCCCGTCTCGTGCTCGCGCCGGTTCACCCAGGCCGACCCGGCCGTATACGCAGTCAGAGCCGACGCGAGCGACAGCCGCTGGGCGGCCCCGCCGAGCGGGCCGGCCCCCGCGGGCGCATCATCCGACACCCTCGTCACTGCGACCCGCACCGCCGCCAGCGGATCCGGGCTCGTCACCGGCCAGTCGCTCCCCGCTGCGAACCGCGCGCCCGCCCGTTCGAGGTCGCCGAACGGATAGGTCCGCGCGATCAGCTCCGGCGCGATGAACGGCACGGTGAGCTCGTCGAATTGGGGCTCATGGCTCGCCCACAGCGACTGGATGTTCGCCGCAGCCCCCAGCCGCGCGAATCGCGGCACGTCGTCCGCGCGCACCATCTGCAGATGCGCCAGCTGGTGCCTGGTGTCACGGATGCCGTTGACGGCGCGCGCCGCCTCGATGGCGTCCAGCGCCTCGGTCACCGCACGGTCGCCGAGCGCATGGAAGTGCAGGTCGAAGCCGGCAGCTTCGAGATCGACGGCGAGCGCCTTGAGCACCTCGGGGTCGAAGAAGCCAATGCCGGATTCCCCGGTCGCGTGCCCGTGCCCGTCGAGATACGGCTGGGAGAGCGCGGCGGTACGGTTCTCGGCGACGCCGTCCATCATGATCTTCACCGCGCCGAACGCGAGCTGCGACGGATCGGCCCGGCACTGCTCGCGCACGGCCACCAGCGCGCCGACCGACGAGCGCGTGGCATCGCGTGGAAGCCACAGCGCCCCCGTCACGCGCGCCGTCAGCTCGCCCCGCGCAGCGGCGCGCAGGTACGCCGCGCCGAACCTGGCGCCCGCATCGATGTATCCGCCGATCATCGCGTCCTGCCAGCCGGTGACGCCGAAGGAGTGCATCCGCGCCTGCGCGGCGAGCAGCCCGCGATACGCCAGGTCGGCTGAGACCTCGGGAAGCACGCCGTCGAGCAGCGCGGCGGCGCCCTCGTGCAGCATCCCGCTCGGTGCGCCGTCGGCACGCCGCTCGATGCGCCCATCGGCCGGGTCAGGCGTCGACGCGGTGATCCCCGCCAGGCGCAGCGCCGCCGACGAGACCCACAGGCCGTGATGGTCGCGGTTGCTGAGCGCGACCGGCCGGTCGCCCACGATGGCGTCGAGTGCCGCGGCCGTCGGGTTGCCGCCGGGAAACCACGCCATCGCCCAGCCGCCGCCGAGAATCCACTCCTCGGCGGGGTGCGCACGGGCATACTCGCCGATCAGAGCGAGCGCCTGCGCGGCATCCGTCGCCTCGCCGAGCTCGCACTGAAGCAGCTCGACGCCTGCTTGCACGGGGTGTACGTGCGCGTCGATGAAGCCGGGCATCAGCAGCCGGCCGCGCGCGTCGACCACCTCGGTCGTCGGGCCGCCCAGCGCGGCCGCGGAAGGTCCGACAGCCACGATGCGGCCGTCGCGCACCGCGACATCCGATTCGATCGATCCGGTGAGTCCCGCGGTGAACAGCCGCCCGCCGCGGAAGATCAGGTCTGCATCAGCCATTCCCCGACGGTATCGGGCGCGTATTACGACCGGATTGAGGGAAACGGGATCAGGCCCCGCGCTCCTGCCCCTCGGCGCCCGCCTGGATGTGGTGCCTGATCACCTCGGTCACCACGAAGTTGAACCACTTCTCGGCGAACTCGGGGTCGAGGTTGCTCTCGATCGCGAGCTCGCGCAGCCGGGCGAGCTGCCGGTGCTCGCGCTCAGGGTCGGACGCGGGCAGGCCGAACTCCGCCTTGAGCCCCCCGACCTCCTGAGTGAACTTGAACCGCTCGGCCAGGAGGTGGATCAGGGCCGCGTCGATGTTGTCGATGCTCTGACGGATTCGCAGCAGCTTCTGCCACGCAGCCTCGGCGCTGTCCGGTTCGGTGGGGCACATGCTGAAAACCCTAGAGGAATCCCGGCGAGGACGAGGGCGGTGCCCACGGCTCTCTCGCCTGCCATGGGCACCGCGGCCCGAGACGAAATCAAGAAGCGCAGCACCGTCGCGAGCCAAGAGCGCGCCTCAGCGCGCTGGCCCAGGATACGAGTGCGACATCGCCTGCGACATACGCGATTCGACGTATGAGAGCGGATGCCTGACCGCGCACTCGCCCCGCACGGCAGCCGGCGAGCGGGCTCCTAGACCGGCGCAGTCACCACGGCCGTCGGCGACCCCGCCGGCACGCGTTGCACGATCTCGCCGGGCACCCCGTCGGCGCCGAGGGCGAACACCGTCACCTCGTCGCTGCGCTGGTTCGCGACGTACAGCCGGTCGCCGAGCACGAGGTGGTGGCGCGGCCAGTCGCCGCCCGACGGCACCTCGGCGAGCGGCTGCGGCAGCGCGCCCTGCGCGACCGAGAGCACCGCGACCACGTTCGACAGCCGAACGGTCGCGTACAGCAGCGACTCGTCGGCCGAGAGCGTGAGGTGGGCGGCGTACTCGCCGGGCACGCGCGGTGTCGTGCGCAGCGGCGACGAGCCCGAGATCGCGTAGCGGCCGTCGCCGCCCGGCACGAGCACGAACACCTCGACGGCGTACTCGCAGATGACGTAGAGGCGCCCGTCGGACGCGGCGGCGACGTGCCGAGGCCCGACTCCGTAGGGGAAGACGACCTGGTCGTCGAGCTCGAAGGACGCCGTCGCGGGCGCGTACCGCCAGATGCGCGCGAGGTCGAAGCCGAGGTCGATCGTGAGCGCGCGCCCGTCCGGCAGGAACTCGGTGAAGTGCGCGCGGCTCACGCGCGGCGCGTAGTCGGGGCGCGGCGCCACCATCTCGCTCTCGGGGACGCCGGCGTACGGGTCGAGTGCCGCTGCGGCATCCGTTCGCCCCGTGATCGCGCCGGTCGCGCCGTCGAGCGCGTAGACGAGAACCTGGCCGGAGCCCCAGCAGACCACCGACGCGAAGCGGCCCTCAGGGTCGATCGCGATGTGGCACACCGCGTTGCCGGCCGCCACCGGCTCGCCGAGCGGCTCGAGGGCGCCGCCCGCGCCGATCGAGAACGCGCGGAAGGTCTCGTTCTTCTCGCCGACCGCATAGAGCACGGGCAGTGACGGATGCTGCGCCACGAAGCTCGGGCTCGGGGTCGCCGCCGCGAGGGTGACGCCGGTCAGGCATCCGCCCTCAGTGAGATCGGCGTGCAGGATGCCTTCGCCCGTGCCGTCCATGTCGGGCGTGTAGCCGCCGAGCCAGACGCCCATCACTCGGCGATGAGGTCGTGGCGGACGATGATCGCATCGCGCGCCGGGCCCACGCCGATCGCCGAGATGCGGCAGCCGGAGAGCCGCTCGATGGCGAGCACGTAGTCCTGCGCGTTCTGCGGAAGCTCGTCGAAGCTGCGGGCGGCGGAGATGTCCTCTGCCCAGCCGGGGAACTCCGCGTAGATCGGCTTCGCGTGGTGGAAGTCCGACTGCGAGACGGGCACCTCGTCGACGCGCACGCCGTCGACGTCGTAGGCGACGCAGACCGGGATCGTCTCGAGCCCGGTGAGCACGTCGAGCTTCGTCAGCACGAGGTCGGTGAGGCCGTTGATGCGGCTCGCGTAGCGGGCGATGGGCGCGTCGTACCAGCCGGGCCGGCGGCGGCGACCGGTCGTGGTGCCGAACTCGTGGCCGTGCTCGACGAGGAAGTCGCCCCACTCGTCGAACAGCTCGGTCGGGAACGGGCCGGCGCCGACGCGCGTGATGTACGCCTTCGCGATGCCGATGATGCGGTTCAGCTGTGTCGGGCCGACGCCCGAGCCGGTCGCCGCGCCGCCGGCCGTCGCCGACGAACTCGTGACGAACGGATAGGTGCCGTGATCGACGTCGAGCATCGTCGCCTGACCGCCCTCGAACAGCACGTTCTTCCCAGCCGCGATCGCCTGGTTGAGTTCGAGCTCGGTGTCGGCGACCATAGGCGCGAGGCGTTCGGTGTACGAGAGCAGCTCGTCGACGACCTCGTCGACGCCGATCGCGCGGCGGTTGTAGACCTTCACGAGCAGCTGGTTCTTCTGGAAGAGCGCACCCTCGACCTTCTGCCGAAGGATCGACGCATCGAACAGGTCCTGCACGCGGATTCCGACGCGGTTGATCTTGTCGGCGTAGGCCGGGCCGATGCCGCGGCCGGTCGTGCCGATCTGGCGCTTGCCGAGGAAGCGCTCCGTCACCTTGTCGAGCGTGCGGTGGTACGACGCGATGATGTGGGCGTTCGCCGAGATCTTGAGCTTCGAGGTGTCGAGACCGCGCGCGTTCAGCGCGTCGAGCTCGTCGAACAGCACCTCGAGGTCGACGACGACGCCGTTGCCGATCACGGGCACGACACCCTCGGTGAGGATGCCGGAGGGCAGCAGGTGCAGCGCGTACTTCTCGTTGCCGATCACGACGGTGTGACCGGCGTTGTTGCCGCCGTTGAACTTGACGACGTAGTCGATGCGGCTGCCGAGCAGGTCGGTCGCCTTGCCCTTGCCCTCATCGCCCCACTGGGCGCCGACGATCACGATTCCGGGCACGTGGTCCTCCTCATGCTGGGGTGGACCGCAGCTTGTGGTCCACCCCATCCTATCGAAGCGTCTAGTTCCGCCTGTCAGCGCGGCCGTGGGCGGTTCGTCACTCGGGGGCGACGATCTTCACGAGGTGGGAGACGAGTTCGAAGTCCTTCGGGTTGAGGGTCGCGAGCGAGGCTCCGAGCGCGTACGCCTGCCCCGCGAGCATGATGTCCTTGCTTCGGGCGTGCGCGGGGCGCGTCGGCCGCACAGCCGCGGCGACGGCAGCGTATCCGTCTGCCGCGCGCCGGTCGAAGGACAACCAGTTCGGGGCGAGCGACTCGATCCAGGTGAGGTTCTCCTGCCGGCCGGCGCGTGTATCGCGGTCGGTTGCCGCGGCAATGCCGAAAGCGAGCTCCGCGTAGCTCAGGATGCTGAAGACCGCGGTCTCGTCAGGCGGTGTATCGCCCCAGCGATTGAGGGTCTGCCGTGCAGAGATCAGGATCGACGTGTCGAGCAGGATCATCTGTCAGCCCACGGGTCGAACAAGGGATCGTTGTCGCGGGCGGCATAGATCTCTTCGGCCCAGCCGGTGTTGTCATCGGGTATCTCGGCCAGCTTGGTGAGGAACTCGGCCAGCTTCAGGGGCCGCGCCGGCGTCGGCGTCGGCGGGTAGTTGGGCACGGCACGTAACGCCGGCACAATGCGCGCGGCAAGCCGCCCATTGACGGTGACCTCGATCTCTTCGCCGGCCTCGACACGGCGCAGGACCTCGCTCGCGTTCTGCCGCAGTTCGCGCACTCCCACACTGGCCATGCAGGCAGAGTAGCACTTATGTAGCACATGGTCTACCGTGAGATCACGGCACCAGCTCCCGGCTCGCGGCGAGATAGGCGCGCCAGCCGCCGTGCTCGCTGACGTCGGGTCCCAGAGCCTCGCTCGCGCCGAAGCCGGTCGCGCGTGTGCCATCGGCGAGCTCGACGGGCCCGAGCATCATCGGCCAGGCCAGCGACGCGGTCAGGCGGCCGAGCGCGGCCGGCGACAGCAGCCACTCCTCGCCCGCGAGAGCGACCCCGAGCTCGCTGTCGCCCGCGAGGCGCACCGCGGGCCGTGCGGGGTCGCCGGGCAGCACGTGCATCCGATACCGCGGCGCGGTGCGCACCTCGCGTACGAAACGCGCGCCGAGCGCGGTCAGCTGGCCGTTGAGCGGCAGCCCGCGCAGGTGCGCGCCGAACACGACGAGCGGGATGCCGGCGGGAAGAGCCGGCCCGTCGCCGGCACCAGGCGAGCCCAGGAGGTGGCTGGCGATGTCGACGGCGGGCTGGTCATGGAAGGCGGGAGCGATCACGGTGACCCCGAAGGGGCCGCCGTCCGCCTCGCCCGCGGGAACACTGACGGCGCAGAGGTCGAGCAGGTTCACGAAGTTCGTGTAGGTGCCGAGTCGGCTGTTCACGCCGATCGGGTCTGCGGCGACCTCGGCGAAGTCGGGGTGGTCCGTCGTCGTCGGCACAAGCAGTGCGTCGACGCCGTCGAACAGCCGGGCCGCGACCCGGCGGTAGGCGAGCACACGGTCCTGGTCGCGGATGACGTCGGCGCCGGCGACCTCGCGTGCGCTCCGCACGATCGACAGCACGCTCGGATCGGCGGCCTCAGGGTGCTCCTCGAGGAACGCGCCGAACGCCTCGTAGCGCTCGGCGACGAGCGCGCCCTCGTACAGCAGCCTGGCCGCGTCCAGCAGAGGCGAGATGTCGACGGCGGTGATGGTCGCCCCGGCCTGACCGAGGCGGCGCACCGCCGCGGTGAACGCGGCTCGGGCATCCGCACTCACGGGCGCGAGCCCCGCATCGTCGGGAACGGCGATCACAGGCGCGGCAGGCGCCGCGAGCGGCACGTCGAGGGGCCAGACGCGCCCGCGATGGTCCGCGGAGTCCGGTCCGATGATCGTGCGCAGGGGCAGCTGCGCAGCGGCGAGCGTCGGTGCGAACACCGAGACGCAGTCGTACGAGCGGCAGGCGGCGACGACGCCGAGGGTGGGAATGAGGCCGACCGTGGGCTTCACGCCGACGATGCCGTTGAACATGGCGGGTACGCGGCCAGAGCCCGCCGTGTCCGTGCCGAGCGCGAAATCGGCGATGCCGAGCGCGACGACGACGGCTGAGCCCGACGACGAGCCGCCCGAGATGCGCTCGGGCAGCAGCGCTCCACGTACGGCGCCGAATGGGCTGCGCGTGCCGACGAGGCCCGTGGCGAACTGGTCGAGGTTGGTCTTGCCGAGCACCAGGGCCCCCGCGGCGACGAGCCGCGCGACCGCCGGCGACGATTGCGTCGGGGTGTAGGCGAACGGCGCGCATGCGGCGGTGGTCGGCAGGCCAGCCACGTCGATGTTGTCTTTCACCGCGAACACGGTGCCGGCGAGCGGAAGCCGCTCGCCCGCATCGACGCGCGCGTCGATCGCCGCGGCCTCGCGCTCGACGTCGGCCTTCGGGCGCAGGTGGATCCATGCTTCTGAACGGTCGGTCTCGGCGATGCGGCCGTACGCCCCCACGACGCGCGCGACCGCGGCGCCGCTCACGGCCTGCTCCGGATTCCCGGGCGGCGGGTGAACGGCAGGGCTGCGGCCGCGCGCTCCATGACCACCTGCCGCGACTCCTCGACGTGCTCGCGCAGGGCGGCGAGCGCCGCGCTCAGGTCGTCGTCGCGCACGAATTCGGCGATCGCGATGTGCTCGGCGATCGTCGCGTCGATGCGGTCCTCGGTCAGGTAGTCGTACATGCGGATCGGCCGGATGCGCCGGTTCACGTTGCGCAGCGCGTCGACGAGGGCCTCGTTGCCCGACGACCGCAGCAGGGTCTGGTGGAACGCTTCATCGGTGTTGACGAATCCTGCGTCAGGTGCGGGCAGCGCGGTGCGCAGCCCGTACCACTTGGCCAGTTCCGCATCGAGCACGGTGCGGTCGTGCCGCAGAGTGCGGTCGTCGATCGCCCGCTGGATTCCGCGCAGCTCGAGTGTGATGCGCAGCTCGTAGAGCTCGGCGAGCGTGTCGAAGCTCGGGATGAGCAGGTACAGGCCACCGTCGCGGCGCTCGATCAGTCCGTCGGTCTGCAGCCGCGACAGCGCCTCGCGCACCGGCGTGCGCGAGACCTCGAACCGGTCGGCGAGCGCCTCTTCGGTGAGGCGCTCGGTCGGGGCGACCGAGCCGTCCATGAGCAGCGCGCGCAACTGCTGATAGACGAGTGCGCTCCGCGACGCTGCGGATCGGCGGTCGGTCTCGACGGTGGAGTTGTTGGTCGCCATGGGTGGCGGGCCTTTCTGCTATCGGTCGGTCGGTCTCTGGTGACACTACGAGCGCAGGGCGGGTGTCGGGCTTCTGCTGTGTTCGGAGCGGACGAGGGATGCCAGCGCGGCGCCCGCCTCCAGGTGCACGGCGTGACTCGCGCCGGGCACAAGAGTGGTGCGCGCGCCGGTGAGGCGGCTGAGCGCCTGCACCGACATGTGGCGCGACTCGGGCGAGCGCTCGCCCGAGGTGAGCAGCACGTGCGTCAGAGGGGTGGACGGAGCGTACGGCTCGAAGCGCCGGAACATGGCGAAGTCGCGGGCGACGGCGCTCGCGGACGGCGACAGCTTCCGGCTCCATGCCGGGCCATAGAGCGCCGAGCCGAAGCCGTCGACCCCGTTCTCGCGCCAGGCGGCCGCGACGTGGTCGAGGAGTGCCGGCGCATAGGACCCCGCGGCGGGCTCGTGCAGCACGGCGCCGCGCAAGGGCACCCCGCGCAGAGCCAGCTCGAGCCCGAGCGTCGCCCCGCCGCTCACACCGACGACGAGCGCCCCCGCGCACAGCGGCTCGAGCGCTCCGAGCTCGTGCCCCCAGTCGCCCGAGTAGTCTCGCTGCGGCACGATCACCCGGTCGAGATCGCCGAGTGCGGCGACGAGCGGATTCCACACGTCGGCGCGCGTCGCGGCGCCGTGGATCAGGACGATGGTCATGCGCCGAGCGCCGCCAGTAGTGCTGCGGACGGTGCGATGGCTCCGAAGACGCCGCCCTGCATGGTCACCATCTTGAGCGCGGCCCGGTAGTTGCCGAAATCCGTCGCCCCTGTGCAGTCCGTGAGCAGCAGGCACTCGTAGCCGCGGTCGTTCGCGTCGCGCATCGTCGTGTGCACGCACACGTCGGTCGTGATGCCGGTGAGGATGATGTGCGTGATGCCGTGGTTGCGCAGCAGCAGGTCGAGGTCGGTCGCGTAGAACGCGCCCTTGCCGGGCTTGTCGATCACGTACTCGCCGGCGATGGGCGCCACCTCCGGAACGATCTCCCAGCCGGGCTCGCCGCGCGTCAGAATCCGCCCGCACGGGCCGAGCGATCCGATCTCCGCGCCGATGCGCGCCGAGCGCCATTTCTTGTTCGCCGGCAGGTCGGACAGATCGGGGCGGTGCCCCTCGCGGGTGTGGATCACCATGAGCCCGGCGTCGCGCGCGGCGGCGAGCACGGCCGCGGTCGGCTCGAGCCCGGCACGGGTGAGCGAGAGGTCGTACCCCATCGCGTCGACGTACCCGCCCGGACCGCAGAAGTCGACCTGCCAGTCGATGTTGATGAGGGCGGTGTGCGCGGCGTCGAAGCCGCCGTCGTACGGCCAGGTGTACGGCTGGGCGTCGACCTGGCCGAAGCTCAGGCCGACAGCGGTGGTGTCGAGATCGGTCACGGATTCCTCCCGGTGGTGGGTGCGGTCAGTCGCGCGCCGCGTCGAGCGCGGCCACGACGGCGTCGGTGAGTCCGGTGGCGCCGAAGATGCCGCCGGACATATGGATCGAGGACAGTGAGTTCGCGGTCAGTTCGGGCTCGAGGGCGCTGCACGCGTCCTCGACGAGCAGGCACTCGTAGCCCATGTCGTTCGCCGTGCGCATGGTCGAGTGCACGCCGGTCTCGAGCCAGGCGCCGGCGAGCACGAGGTGGGTCACGCCGCGGCGGCGCAGCACGGCGTCGAGGCCCGAGCCGAAGAATCCGCTCCAGCCTTGCGCGACGATGTCGGCATCCGGTGCGGGCGTCGGGTGGCGCGGCGAGCGCGTCGCGACCGAGTAGCGCACGATGCCGAGGCGGTCGGCGGCGTCCTCGAGACACCCGAGGTGTTCGCGGGCGGCGGCGAGCGCCTCGGGCGCGGGGTCGTCGGGGCGGAGGGGAGCACGCAGCACGAGCAGCGCCAGGGCGTCCAGGTCGACCGCGCCGTCCCACGGCCAGGGATACGGCCGTGTTCCTGCGACGGTACCGGCGTTCCCGACGGTCCCGACGGTCCCGATGCGACCCGCGGCGAGCGGTGCGCTCATCTGCGTGCTCCCTTCCTGCGGGCGGGTGTCAGCTCTTCGGCAGCGTTCCGACGACGCCCTTCACGAGGCAGCTGAAGCTGTTCGTGTCGGCGTACGTCGCGGTCTTGCCGGCGGGGACCAGCACGGTGCCGTCCTGACAGTAGATCGGGCCCTCGAAGATCGAGCTGCCCGGCTTCGACAGGGCGTCCTTCTCGGCGAGGATCTTGGACTGCACGTCGGCGGGCACCGACGAGCCGAACGAGGCGAGCTGCAGAGGGTTGTTGCCGTCGGCGAAGGTGCCGGTCCAGTTCGCGTTGTACTTGCTGCCGGTGAAAGTGCCGCCTTCGACGGACTTGATGATCGCCTCGTAGACCGGCGCCCACTTCCACGCCGAGCCCGTGAGCCAGCCGTCGGGGTCGAGGCTCTTCGCGTCGTAGTGGTAGCCGACGATCTTCTTTCCGGCCGACTTCACGGCCTGGATGACGGTCGACTGGCAGTCCTGGTGCTGGCTGAACACGTCGACGCCCTGGTTCAGCAGGGCGGTGACCGCCTGCTTCTGCTTGAGCGGGTCGCACCAGTTCGAGGTGTTCACGACGTAGGTCTGCGCGTTCGGGTTCACCTTCTGCGCGCCGAGTTCGAAGGCGTCGATGTTCGCGATCGACTGCGCGATCGGGAACGCGTAGATGAAGCCGAGCTTGTCCGACTTCGTCACGGCGCCCGCCGCCATGCCGCCGAGGCCGACCGGGTCGTAGGCCTCGCCCCAGTAGGTTCCGAAGTTCTTCGGGAAGGTTCCGTCGAGGAATCCGCCCTGGTGCAGCACCGTGATGTCGGGGTGCGCCTTGGCGAACTCCAGCGCGTACTTGTAATAGCCGTAGCTGGTCGCGAAGATGATCTTCGCGCCTTGGTTCGCCATCGCCTGCATCGTCTGAGTCACTGAGTCGTTCTCGGGGATGTTGTCTGCGGTGATCACTTTGACGCTGGTGCCAAGGTCCTTTTCAACCGCCTTGGCACCATCTTCGACAGCCTCGTTGTATCCGGCGTCGTCGGTGGATCCGACCATGATGAAGCCGACCGTCGTCGCCTTCTTGCTCGCTCCGGTCGACGCGGCTGAACTGCCGCTGCAGGCCGCGAGCAGGACGACCGCGGCGGCCGCGACGATCGCGGCGGCGGCTCGTGCTGATGTGCGCATAGCTTCTCTTTCTGTGCTGTGGGGTGGTGCAGAACAGGGTGGGGGTTGGGCGCAGGCCCGGCGGTCAGACCGTTTCGCTCAGCGCATCGCGCTGCGATTCCGGCGCATTGCTGCGGCCGAAGCGGCTGACCAGGACGAGGACGATGATGGTGACGGCGTAGGGCAGCGAGTCGAGCAGGTATTGGTTGACCCCGATGCCATTGGCTTGAATGACGGATGCCAGGGCCAGCGCGACTCCGAAGAGATACGACCCCGCCACGACGCCGAGGGGCGTCCACCGTGCGAAGATGACGACCGCGACCGCGACGAAGCCGTAACCGTTGGTCATGCCGTTCGCCCAGTTGCCGACGATGCCGAGGGCGAGCTGGGCGCCGCCGAGCCCCGCGAGCGCGCCGCCGACGGTCGTGGCGGAGAAGCGCAGAGCCGTCGGGTTGTGGCCGCCCGCGAAGACGACGGCCGGCCGCTCGCCCGTGGCGCGCAGCGCGAGCCCCGTACGGGTGTAGGTGAGGAACAGCCATATCGCCGGCGCGAGCAGATAGGCGGCGTAGACGAGGGCGTTCTGATCGAACAGGGCCGGCCCGATGCCGGGGATGGATGCCAGCACCGGAATCCGCAGTGCCGGCAGCGGGTCGACGATCTTCCCGTTGAGCGGCGAGCCGAGCACGGACGTCACCCCGAGCGCGAGGAACCAGATGACGAGGCCGCTCGCGAGCTGGTTGGCGCCGCGCAGCACGACCGCGAGGGCGTGCACCGCGGCGCAGGCCGCGCCGGCGACCGCCGCCGCCAGTACGCCGAGCACGGGGTTGCCGGTCGCGAGGGTGACGGCGATGCCGGCCAGCGCGCCCGAGAGCATCGAGCCCTCTGTACCGAGGTTGGTGACGCCGGTGCGCTCCGAGATGAGCTCGCCGAGGGAGGGATACAGCAGCGCGACGCTGCCGGGGATGGCGGTGGCGAGGGTTTCGCCGACGATGTTCACAGTCGCTCTCCCTGGGTGCGGCCGACGAGCAGCATGGTCAGGACGATGGAGCCGAGCAGGACGTTGACGATGTTGCCGTCCAGTCCGGCGACGAGCTGCAGGCCGTTGCCGCTCAGGGCGATCGCGGCGAACAGCAGGGCGGCGAGCGTCGCGCGGATCGCGTCGTTGCGGCCGAGGAATGCGGCCAGGAATCCCACATACCCGAATGTCGTGGTGATGCCGGGCCGCAGCTGACCCTCGACGCCGATCAGGTTGAGTGCGCCGCCGAGCCCCGCGAGCAGCCCGCCGACGAGCATCGCCGACAGCAGCAGGCTCCAGCTCGGCAGCGCGCTGCGGCGTGCGGCCTCCGGGTTGCCGCCGATGACCCGCAGCGCGAAGCCCCAGCCGGTGCGGCGCAGCAGCAGCCACACGCCGACGGCGGCGAGCGCGAGCACGATGACGCTCGCGTTGAGGCCGGTGGAGGTGAGGTCGCCGAGCCGGACATCGCCGGGAAGCGGGCGGCTCTGCGGCTGGCCGGAGCCCGCCGGGTCCTTCCACGGCTCGTAGATCAGGAACAGCATCACGTCGCTCGCGACGAAGTTGAGCAGCAGGCTCGTGACGGATTCCGCGGCGCGGAACCAGATCCGGAAGACGGCGGAGATGCCGGCCCAGACCGCGCCCGCAACGCCGCCGGCCGCGACGGTCGCGATGAGCGCGAGCGGACCGGGCACGTGGGTGCCGACGGCGAGCCCGACGCCGGTCGCCGCGACGGCGCCCATGATGAGCTGGCCCTCTGCGCCGACGTTGACGAGGCCGGCGCGCGCGGGCACCACGGCCGCGAGGGCGGCGAAGCCGATCGGCACGGCGCGCAGCAGCGTCTGGGTGAGCGCCGTCGGGTTCAGCACGGTCGACTGCAGCATCGCCGGCAGCAGCGTGCCGGGGTCGGCGCCCTGCCAGGCGGCGAAGGCGGCGAACACGACGACGCAGGCGAGGTAGGCGCCGACGACGATCGCGAGTCGACGCCATGAGAGCCAGGCGGGCATGCGCAGTCGCGGCTGGGCGGCGACGGGGGTGACCACCTGGGGAAGCTGCTCGCTCATGCCGCCACCCCGCCCGCCATCAGCTCGCCGAGGCGCTGCCGGTCGGCCGTGGCAGCAGGCACGACGCCGGTGAGCTCGCCGCCCGAGAGCACCGCGATGCGGTCGCTCAGGGTGAGCAGCTCATCGAGATCCTCGGAGACCAGCACGACGGCGACGCCCGCGTCGCACAGCTCCTTGATGAGGGTGCGCGTGCGCTCCGTGGTGAGGATGTCGAGGCCGCGCGTCGGATACGACGCGACGAGCACGCGGCACGTCGAGGTGAGCGCGAGCGTCAGCAGCACGCGCTGGATGTTGCCGCCCGAGAGGCGGTCCATCCGCCGGTTGCCGGCGACCGCGCGCAACTGGGCCGTGCCGTTGCGGGTGCGCAGCTGCGTGTCGGCGCGTCGCGTGTCGAAGCGGAACCGCCCTTCCGCGAACCAGAGCGCGGCGTGCTCAGCCACCGACATCCCCGGGATCACGAAATCCTGCACGGGGTCGGACGCGACCGCCACGATTCCGGCCTGGCGTGCCTGGCGCACGGCGGGCAGCGCGAGCTCTGCGCCGTCGAGCGCCACGGTTCCCGCGACGGGTTGGCGCAGGCCGAGGATCGTCTCGCTCAGTTCGTCCTGCCCGCTGCCGGCGACGCCGGCGACCCCGAGGATCTGGCCGGGGAACACCTCGAGCGAGACCCCGTCGAGGCCGAGCGCGCCGTCGGGGCGGCGGATGCTCACGTTCTCGAGGCGGACGATGGCGGGGTCGGGGGACGCTGCATCCGAAGCATCCGTCGATCGCCGCTCAAGCGCGGCCACCGGCTCGCCGACCATCGCGGTGATGAGCTGTTCGTCGGTGAGCTGCGCGGGCTCCGCGTCGCTGAGCACCGTGCGACCGCCGCGCAGCACGGTGACGCGGTCGGCGATCTGGCGCACCTCGCGCAGCTTGTGCGTGATGATCACGATCGCGGCGCCGTCGGCCCGGAGGCGGTCGACGACCTCGAACAGTCCGCCGACCTCTTGCGGGGTGAGCACGCTGGTCGGCTCGTCGAGGATCAGCAGCCGTAGGCCGCCGAGCAGCACCTTGACGAGCTCGACGCGCTGCCACTCGCCGATGGACAGGTGCTCGACGAGCGCGTCGGGGTGCACGGCCAGGCCGTAGCGCTGCGAGAGCTCGGCGATGCGCGCTTTGAGCGTTTTCGGCCGCATGACCCACGGGGTGTCGGTCAGGTGCAGCGCGATGTTCTGCCAGACGGGCAGAGCGGGGATGAGGCGCATGTCCTGGAAGACCATGCCGATGCCGCGTTGACGGGCGGCCGCCGGCGACGGGAGTTCGACGGCCGCGCCGTCGATGACGATCTCGCCGGAATCGGGCTGGTGCACGCCGTAGAGCGACTTGACGAGCGTGCTCTTGCCCGCGCCGTTCTCGCCGAGCAGGGCGTGGACTTCGCCCGGGCGCACCGAGAACGAGATCCCGTCGTTGGCTCGTACCGGGCCGAAGATCTTGACGAGCTCGCGCACCTCCAGCAGCGGAGGGGAGGGGACGTGCATGGTGTGGCTCCGATCGTGGGGGTCGATCCGAACTCTGCACACAGGTCTGTATACAGTCGTGGATACGGTATGGAGCCCGTGTTTCCGCGGCCCGCGCGGTTCGTTACGGCCGCATTAAGAAACTGACGCCCGCTCGTCTTCTCGAGCGGGCGTCAGGTGCGCGGGTGAAACGTCGCTTCCGCGGGTCATGCTTCACCCGCGGAAGCGCGCTTTCACCCGCGCACGCGAAGCGCGCTACTCCGCCAGGTGGCGCGGGGTGCGGTGGGTGCGCTCCTCAGGGGCGACGTAGTAGGCGCTCGCCGAGCCGGCACCGACGACCGGGCCGAAGTGCTCGGGCAGGGTCGCCCGATGCGCTGAGGCGAGCTCTTCGAGCCCGACCGTGAACAGCCCCTGCACCTCGAGGGCAGGAACCTCGCCGTCGACGGCATCCGTCACGCCGATGCGGGCGACGGGGAATCCGCGGCCCTCGCACAGCCCGCGGAACTGCACGTCGTCCTCGCGGGGCACCGAGACGATCACGCGGGCGGTCGACTCGGAGAACAGCGCGGTGGTGGCATCCACCCCGTCCCGCTCGATGATCTCGTCGAGCACAACGCGAGCACCGATGCCGAAACGCAGCACCGACTCGGCCAGCGCCTGCGCGAGGCCGCCGTCGGCGAGGTCGTGCGCCGAGGTGACGAAGCCCTCGACCGCCGCCGCGTGCAGCAGCTCGGCGAGCTGGCGCTCACGCCCCAGGTCGACGGCCGGCGGGCGGCCGCCGAGGTGGCCGAACACCGTGCCGGCCCAGGCCGAGCCGTCCAGCTCAAGAGACGTCGTGCCGAGCAGGTAGATGTTCTCGCCCGGGTCCTGCCAGCCGGAGGGGATGCGGCGGGCGACGTCGTCGATCACGCCGAGCACGCCGACGACCGGCGTTGGGAAGATCGGGGTCGTTCCGGTCTGGTTGTAGAACGAGACGTTGCCGCCCGTGACGGGGATCTCGAGCTCGAGGCATCCGTCGCTCAAGCCTTCGACGGCCTGCGAGAACTGCCACATGACCTCGGGGTTCTCCGGCGAGCCGAAGTTCAGGCAGTCGGTGACCGCCATCGGCACGGCTCCGGAAACGGCGACGTTGCGGTACGCCTCGGCGAGCGCGAGCTTGGCACCCTGGAACGGGTCGAGCTGGCAGTAGCGGCCGTTCGCGTCGGTCGCGATCGCGAAGCCGAGGCCGGATTCCTCGTCGACGCGGATCATGCCCGCGTCCTCTGGGAAGGCAAGCGCCGTGTTGCCGCCGACGTAGTAGTCGTACTGGTCGGTGACCCAGCTCTTGTCGGCGAGGTTCGGGCTTCCCGCGAGCGCGAGGAACTGCTCGCGCAGCTGGCCCTTGCCCTCGTCGGTCGACGCGTCGGCCCGGGGCAGCAGAGCCGCGGAATCCGCCTGCAGCGCATCGAGCCATTCGGGGCGCGCGACGGGCCGGTCGTAAACCGGGCCGTCGATCGCGACCGTGCGCGGGTCGACGTTCACGATCTCCTCGCCGCGCCACTGGATGACGAGACGACCGGTGTCGGTGACCTCGCCGAGCACCGAGTACTCGACGTCCCACTTCGCGAGCACCGCGTCGAAGGCCTCGAGCTTGTCGGGGTGTACGACGGCCATCATGCGCTCCTGGGACTCGCTCATCAGGATCTCTTCGGCCGTGAGCGTGGGGTCGCGCAGCAGCACGGAGTCGAGCTCGACGAACATGCCGCCGTCGCCGTTGGACGCCAGCTCGGAGGTGGCGCACGAGATGCCGGCGGCGCCGAGGTCCTGGATGCCGTCGACGAGGTCGCCCTTGAACAGCTCGAGGCAGCACTCGATGAGCACCTTCTCGGCGAACGGGTCGCCGACCTGCACGGCGGGGCGCTTGGTCGGGCCGGTGGACGAGAAGGTGTCTGAGGCCAGGATCGAGGCGCCCCCGATGCCGTCGCCGCCCGTGCGCGCGCCGAAGAGGACGACCTTGTTGCCGACGCCCTCGGCGTTGGCGAGGTGCAGGTCCTCGTGGCGCAGCACGCCGACGGCGAGCGCGTTGACGAGCGGGTTGCCCTGGTACACCGGGTCGAAGTAGGTCTCGCCGCCGATGTTCGGCAGGCCGAGGCAGTTGCCGTAGTGCGAGATGCCGGCGACCACGCCGTGCACGACGCGGGTCGTGTCGGGGTCGCCGATCTTGCCGAAGCGCAGCTGGTCCATCACGGCGACGGGCCGCGCGCCCATCGAGATGATGTCGCGCACGATGCCGCCGACGCCGGTCGCGGCACCCTGGAACGGCTCGATGTATGACGGATGATTGTGCGACTCGACCTTGAAGGTGACCGCCCAGCCTTCGCCGATGTCGACGACGCCGGCGTTCTGGCCCATGCCGACCATGAGGTTCTCGCGCATCTTGTCGTTGACCTTCTGACCGAAGATGCGCAGGTACTTCTTGCTCGACTTGTAGGAGCAGTGCTCAGACCACATCACCGAGTACATCGCGAGCTCGGCGCTGGTGGGCCTGCGGCCGAGGATCGCCTTGATCTGCTCGTACTCGTCGAGCTTGAGGCCCAGCACGTCGTACGGCTGCTGCTTCTCGGGGGTGGCGGCTGCGTTGGCGGTCGTGTCGAGACCGGAGGAAGGAACAGAAATGGTCTCGGTGGCGTCAGTCACGTGGCAATTCTACCGGCGAGCGCCGGTGCGCCCGCCCTACCCCAGCCGGTACGTGCGGTTCTTCGACTGGGGTGGTGCGGTGGCGATGACAGCTCTCTGATCGACCAGAACACGCAGCCGCTGCCGCACTCCGTTCACCGTCGATCCGGCGCGGTCGGCGATGTCCTGAACCCCGAGTTCGCCGGCATCCCGGATCGCCGCGATGATGCGCTCGTCGAGTGCACCGCGAGCGGCCGGCTCACGGGGCGGCGAGCTGAACACCCCGGGGGCGACCTCCCGCACCTCCTCGTGCTGCAGCCGCGCGCCGCGCCGGTAAGCCTCGCCAGGCCGCGGCGGGTAGCGCAGCCAGCCCTCCTCAACGAGTGAACGCAGCAGGTCCTGCGCGTCGTGCGAGTCGATGCCCAGCAACGCGCGCAGCAGCTGATCCTCGACGTCGAGCTCGCGATGGACGAGCGCGAGCACGCGCTGCAGGTCGGGCTCGAGTCCGTCGGCGCCCACCTCGGCCAGCCATTGGTCCACGTCGGGCGACAGCAGCCCGTGCCGCTCGAGCACCACCGTCATGCCGGTCAGCGTGGCATCGAATCGCGGTGCGGCCAGACCAGCGCGCCCGAGGGCACCGGTCATGCGAGGGATGCCACTGCCGGCGTTCTCCGAGACGGTGTAATCGGTGCCCGGCAGCGGGATGTCCGTGAGCAGTGTCGCCAGTCGGGCGTTCCGGGACCGCGAGCTGCCGTCGAACAGTTCGGCGACCCGGCGACCACCCCAGATGCCGCCGGGGTTGTGGATCTCGAGCCGGTCCGGATAGAGCTCGAGCCGAACCTGATCGCCGAGCGCCATCGCACTGTAGTCACGGTGAGTGACCGCGTTCACGATGGCTTCACGCAAGGCATCCACCGGAATCTCGGGCTCATCGGCCGCGCCCGCCCCGCCGCCCCGGCTGACCCGCCGATGCTGCAGGTTCGCGAGGACTGCTCGAACGGCGTCGTCGACCATGATCGGGATCGGCCCCTCGAGCACCTTTCGGTCCAGCATGCGCACGTCGCCAACGCTCGAGTCCTTGGTGAGCCCCGCATAGACGTTGAGCGTGATCATCGCCTGGGGGAAGAAGTGCTGCGGGTACGCGCCGAACGCAAGCAGTCCTGCGAGCGTCGGCGTGACGTGGTCCCCCGAGACCACCCGCAGTCGTTCGAGCACATCGAGATCCGTCGTGAGACCGGCGACTGCCCGCGGACGGACGCGCCGCAGTCGCGCGATGAACTGAGCCACAAGCTCGCCGTCCAGATCATCGCTCGTGGCTCCGTCAACGGGATCGACGTCGATGTTGGGCTGCGCAGCATCCGCCCGCAGGAGGAAGACGCCGTACCGCCCCATCACGCGATCGCCGTCTGCCACCCGCTGATAGCTGCCGTTCTCGATGCCCTGGGTCGTGACGTAGCACGGGCGCTGATCGGCGGGCAGTTCCTCGACGTCCACGACGACGACAGGTGCGCCGTCGACATCTGCGATGTCGATGACACCACTCGGGCTCGGCGTCAGTGGCCCCGGGATGTCCCGGGCCGAGCGCGGGCGGAAAGCCTCGGCAACGGCGTCTCGCACCTTGGTCGCATCGAATCCCGCGGCGGGCTCGAAGCCGTTCGTTTCGTCGAGTCCGAGGATCACGAGCCCACCGTCGCGATTACTGAACGAGCTGATGGTCGGCCACAGACTGCGGGGAACGCCGAAGGCGGCTGCCTTGACCTCGACCTGGGTGAGGTCGGTGCCCGCACGGCGCAACCGAGCCACGACCTCATCGAGTGGGCCCTGGCTCGTCTCCATCGGTACTCCCTTGTCGGTCAGTGAAGGCAACTGACGGCGATCAGTGAACCTCAGTGACCACCGTCACTCAACATCACTGATCGGATGACTGCACTTCAGTGACGCGAATCACTGATGATCACTGACGGTCATCACTGACGATGACTGACACGCAGTGCAGTCGCAGTGCAGTCGCACTGCAGTGCTCACTGCAGTGCACTGTAGTGAGCACTGCAGTGACGATGGCGCAGTGACGCTCACCCTGTGGAAAAGCGCCCACCCGCGTCTTGCGAGAATGGACCGTGCCCGATCTCGGACTTCTCCTCGACGTCGACGGACCGATCGCCTCGCCCGTCACCCGATCCATCGCCATCCCCTCCATCGCCGACGACCTCGTGACCCTCGTCGGCGCGGGCGTTCCTGTCGCCTTCATCACGGGCCGCAGCTCCGAGTTCATCGAGCAGCAGGTCGTGCAGAAGCTGCTCGCGCACGGCCTCGCCGACGCACTGCAGCGGCCGGGCGCCCGCATGTTCGGCGTCTTCGAGAAGGGCGGCGCCTGGGCCGCGATCACCCCGGGCGGCATGGCGCCGGTTACGGTCGACGAGTCGGTCGCGCCGTCCGATTCGCTGATCTCTGACATCCGGATGCTGGTGCGCGACCGCTTCGCCGACACCATGTTCTTCGACGAGACCAAGCGGGCGATGATCTCGGTCGAGCAGAACCATGAGGTGGAGGCATCCGTCTATCTCAAGGCGCAGAGCCACTTCGACCGTGCCGCTTTCGATGTGCTCGTCGACCACGGCATCGGCGTCTATCACCGCGAGCGGGTCGCACCTGACGTGAACGGGAGCGTGACCTTCCGGCTCGACTCGACGATCATCTCGACCGACATCGAGTCGGTGCTGCTCGACAAGGACCGTGGCGCGCAGCGCGCCCTCGAGTACTTCGCCGCGGCCGGCGAGCTGCCGCACCGCTGG
Organism: Gryllotalpicola protaetiae; assembly: GCF_003627055.1. NCBI lineage: Bacteria > Bacillati > Actinomycetota > Actinomycetes > Micrococcales > Microbacteriaceae > Gryllotalpicola > Gryllotalpicola protaetiae. Next base: position 1,363,790 of record NZ_CP032624.1, on the reverse strand, counting down.
CGCTCGGTCGGCGACTCGCGCAGCGACTACAAGATGGCCGACTTCCTGCACGGGTCGGGGTACGAGACCGCGCATGTGGATGTGCGGCCGTCGGACGGCGTGCTCGAGAAGCCCTACCCCGTGATCACCGAGGGCGCCGCCGTGCACGACGAGGCCGGCGCGATCTTCCTGCGCTACTGGGTCGAGAAGCTCGGCCTCGCCTGAACGGCCCTCGCGCGCGGCACCCGGTCGTCACCAAGTTCGCCTCTCGCGCAAACTTCGGTGACTTACTGACGACCGGCCGGGTCGGGCGCGCGCGAGTCGTCGAAAAGTCAGTTCGAACAAGTCCTTTCTGTGACAAAGTGACGACCCGCTGCGGCACCAGACTCACTCGGCCCGCGCTCGCCGCGGACCGGCGCCGGTGAGGCGCTCGCGCAGCGTGCCGCCGCGCGAGGATTCCGGTAGCAGCCCGCGCGAGCGCAGACGCGGCATGACCTCTGTCATGAAGTCGCGGTAGCTGGCCAGGCCGCCGAAGCTGTGCTCGATCAGGAATCCGTCGACGTCGGTGATCTCGGCGATCCGCTCGATCTCGGCCGCCGCTTCGTCGAACGAGCCGGTGACCTTCGTACCGCCGATGCCCGCAGCCAGCTCGTCGAGCACCTGTCCCACCGACTTCCCCGCCCCCTGGAAGGAGGCCAGCGTCGTCTGCCCGACCTCGGTCGTGAGCCCGTCGATCGGCGTCTCGGGATCGAGGCCGGTCAGGTCGAGCCCTGACCAGCCGAGGAACAGCGCGGCCACCGCGTCGCGACTCGGCGCCGCGGTGAGCGACGCGCGCAACTCGGCGGCCTCGTCCGATGCCGGAGCCGACACGACCGAGATCGACGACACCACCTTGATGCCGTCGCGCCCGCGGCCGCGCGCCTCGGACCGGTCGCGGATGCCGCGCACGACCGCCGCCGCACGCTCGAGGTCGCGCTCCTGGATGAACACCACCTCGGCCACCCGCGATGCGAAGTCCAGCCCGCGCGGCGAGGTGCCCGCCTGGAAGAGCGTCGGCGTGCGCTGGGGCGACGGCGTCACGGGGAACAGCCCGTCGAGCCGGAAGAACTCGCCGTCGTGCGTGATTCGCCGCACTTTCGCCGGGTCGGTGAAGGTGCGCGACGCCTTGTCGACGACGAGCGCGTCGTCGGCCCAGCCCTCCTCCCACAGTCGCAGGGCGAGGTCGACGAACTCGTCGGCGCGGTCGTACCGCCGGTCGTGCGGGGTCACGTCACCGAGGCCGAGCAGCTTCACGAGCGCCTGCTGGTTGTCGCTCGTGACGATGTTCCAGCCGATGCGCCCCGACGTCAGGTGGTCGAGGGTCGCGAAACGGCGCGCGAGCAGATACGGCTGCTCCGACGTGGTCGAGGCGGTCACGACGAAGCCGAGACGATCGACGGATGCCGCGAGCGCCGGCACCAGCGACAGCGGGTCGTGCACGGGGAACTGCACCGCTTCGCGGACGACGGCATCAGGAATCCGAATCTGTCCGTCGGCACCCGTGGTCATCGGGTAGCCGAGCGCGTCGGCGAAGAACAGGAAGTCGAAGCCGCCCGCCTCGATCTCGCGGGCGAACCGCTGCCACCACTCCAGCGAGGCGAAATCGCCGGGGTCGCTCGCCGGGTGCGGCCAGGCGTTCGAGATGAAGCTGGGCGTGAACTCTTCGAAGGCGCCGAGTACGAGCTTTTTGGTCACGGTGCCATCGTCTCAGTTCAGCGATCAGGGGCGATGATCCTCACCCGTGGGAAATAGGTGCGGTAGCGAGCCGCGTCGCGCGTGAGCAGCGCGTGCCCGTTCACAGCGGCGTGAGCGCCGATGAAAAAGTCCGGTAGCGGTGACGAGCGCGCACCTCCGCCCTCGCGATAGCGAGCGAACGCCTTGCCGGCAAGGAACCCGGCAGAGTACGGCAGGGGTTCGCGAATGAAGATGTCAGACGGCAGCTGGGCCTCGACGCCTTCGATGGAGTCGAAGCGAACGGACACCTCGGCATAGATGATCGGATTGATTACCAGCGGCCCTCGCTCGATCGCCGATTCCAGAGCTCGCCGCGACCAGAATCCCCACTGGGGGTCTGCGCCGAGCACGTCGACCAGGACGTTCGTGTCGACGAGGGTCGACTCACTCGCCACGCAGAAGTTCCATCAGCTCGTCGGTGGTCGGTCCGGGGCCTGCGGCGCCCCACATTCGGGCGATCACTCGCTCGGCCGGGCTGCGGTCGGCGTCGCGATGAACGATTCTGAGCGTCGCGCCGTCCTCGACCACGTCGACTTCATCGCCTTCGCGGAAGCCGTACTTCTGCCGTAGCGCGGCCGGGATCGTCACCTGGCCCTTGCTGTTCAATCGCATGTCGCCTCCTTGTATTACGTATCAAGCGTAATACGTGTCGCAGCGCGTGGCGAGGCCTCAGAGGCTGTGCCGTGCGGACTCGAAAGGGGCGGACGACTCGAGGGCGGCCAGCTGCTCGCGGGTGGGCGGGTTGATCGAGATGCGCGGGATGCCTGCCTCGAGCCCCCGCCGCGTCAGCCCCGCCTTCAGCAGACCAATGTCGGCGGCGCCCGTCGCCGCGACGGCCGCATCGATGCGGGGCTGGAGCTCGGAGTCGTCCTGCCCCGACCTGGCCGCCCTTGCTGCCCGCACGAACAGCTCGGGGAACACGTTCGAGACGCCCGAGACCACCCCCGCATACCCGGCCTCCGCGAGTCGCACGAGGTCGACGTCGTTGCCCGAGTAGAGCTCGAAGCCGTCGGGCACGGCCGCGCGATAGGCCTCATTCTCGGCGAAGCTCAGCCCCGACACCTTCGCGCCGACGAGCCCGGGCACCTCGGCCACGCGGGCCAGTGCCTCGGGCGCGACGGTCGTCACCGCGCGGGAGGGGAAGACATAGAGATAGACGGATGCTCCGGCCGAAACATCCGTCACCCGCTTCACGTACTCGACCAGGGCCTCATCACCTGCCGGGAAGTAGTAGGGCGTGATCGCCGCAAGCCGCGTGGCACCCGCGCGCTGCGCCGCCTGCGCGAGCCGCATCGTCTGTCGAGCAGCCGCGCCGCCGACGTGCGCGATGACGTCGTCGGCGCCGAACTCCTCGAGCGCCGCCTCGATGACCCGCAACCGCTCGTCGTCATCGAGCGCGGTGAACTCGCCCGTCGTGCCGGGGGTGAACAGGCCGTCGACGCCGCATTCATGCAGCCAGCCGAACAGGGTGCGCGTGGCACCGAGGTCGAGTTCGCCGTCATCGCCGAAGACGGTGACGGGCGCTGCGATCAGTTGAAAGCGTGACGGCCCAGTCATGTCGCCAGGCTATGCCCCCTGCTAGACCGCCTGAAGTGCGCGCAGCGCGCTCGTGAAGAACTTGAGTCCGTCGACGCCCGAGCGCATGCGCACGCGCGTGTTCGGGCCGAAGCCCGGCTCGACCGCGTGCTCGGGGTGCGGCATGAGCCCGACCACGTTGCCGCGCTCGTTGGTGATGCCGGCGATGTCGTTCAGCGACCCGTTCGGGTTGACGCCCTGGTAGCGGAACACGACGCGGCCGTCGCCCTCGAGGCGGGCCAGCGTCTCGGCATCCGCGATGTAGCCGCCCTCGCCGTTCTTGAGCGGGATCGTGATCGTCTCGCCCTGTGTGAACTCGCTCGTCCACGCGGTGGTGGTGTTCTCGACCGTAAGCTGCTGGTCGCGGCGGATGAAGTTGCCGTGGTCGTTGCGGATCAGGCCGCCGGGCAGCAGGTGCGCCTCGACGAGCATCTGGAAGCCGTTGCAGATGCCGAGCACCGGGGTGCCGGCGTTCGCGGCGGCGACGACCTCGGCCATCAGGGGCGACTGCGCGGCGATGGCGCCGCAGCGCAGGTAGTCGCCGTACGAGAAGCCGCCGGGCAGCACGATCGCGTCGACGCCCTGCAGGTCGTGGTCGCCGTGCCACAGCGCGACGGGCTCGGCCCCCGCGAGGCGGATCGCGCGCTGCGCGTCGCGCTCGTCGAGCGAGCCGGGGAAGGTGACGACGCCGATCCTGGCCATGGCTCAGACCCCCGCTGGCGTCTCGCGCCCGACCACGTGCACGCCGACGACGTCTTCGATGACGGAGTTGGACAGGATGTCTGCGGCGATCTCACGGACCTGGTCGAGCAGCTCCTGCGTGAGCTCGCGGCCGTCGACGGTCAGCTCGAAGCGCTTGCCCTGACGGACCTGGAACTCGCCGCGGCCGGTACGGGCGAGGGCGCCGGCGATCGCCTTGCCCTGGGGGTCGAGCAGCTCTGCCTTCGGCATGACTTCGACGACGATCGTGGGCACGTGGTTCTCCGTCCGGTGCGCGTGAGCGGTTGCATCCGGATTCTACCGGCCCTCGCTGAGTTCACTCGGCGTTAGTTGACACGAAATATTCCGCGAGGAATAATCGGTGCGTGATAACTCCGTTGGCGATGGCTGCACTGGCCCTGCTCAACGAGCGACCCATGCACCCGTACGAGATGTACCAGACGCTGATCCAGCGCTCTGAGGACCGCATCGTGAAGGTGCGGCCGGGGTCGCTCTATCACACGGTCAACAAGCTCGAAGAGCTCGGGCTGGTGCGCGTTACCGGCACCGACCGCGAGGGCAACCGGCCGGAGCGCACCACCTACGAGATCACCGAGAAAGGCAACCTCGCCCTCGCCGAGCGCATCGCCGCGGTCATCGAGGAGCCCGAGTACGAGTTCCCGATCTTCCCCGTCGCCATCTCGCAGGCGCACAACCTGCCGCGCGAGACGGTGATCAACCTTCTCAAGCGCCGTCTTCAGCAGCTCGGAGCACGGCGCGACTACATCGCCGAGTCGCTGAAGCACCTCGGCCGCATGGAGCTGCCGCGCAAGTACTGGCTCGACGTCGACTACCTGCGCGCGCAGTACGACTCCGAGCGCGCCTGGCTCGAGTCCGTCGTGAACGACATCGAGTCCGGCTCACTGGACTGGGAAGAGGAGAAGCACGCCTCGCGCCCCAGCCCGCACACGACTTCAGAACAGAAAGACGTAAAGCAATGACAACGACTCACCCCGCCAAGGAGATCCGACCGTGGCCGGCCCTCTGGGCCCTGGTCATCGGATTCTTCATGATCCTGATCGACACGACGATCGTGTCGGTCGCGAACCCTTCCATTCAGGAGGGGCTGAACACCACCACCAACAACGTCATCTGGGTCACCAGCGCCTATCTGCTGACGTACGCCGTCCCACTGCTCGTCACCGGCCGCCTCGGTGACCGCTTCGGGCCGAAGAACATCTACCTCATCGGCCTCGTGGTCTTCACGCTCGCGTCGCTGTGGTGCGGCCTCTCCGACCACCTGCCCGGCACCGGCATCACCAACCTGATCATCGCCCGCGCGGTGCAGGGCCTCGGCGCCGGCCTGATGACGCCGCAGACGATGGCCGTCATCACCCGCACTTTCGCGCCCGAGAAGCGCGGCACGGCGATGGCGCTCTGGGGCGCGACCGCCGGCTTCGCGACGCTCGTCGGCCCGATCCTGGGCGGCGTGCTCGTCGACGGCCTCGGCTGGGAGTGGATCTTCTTCGTCAACGTGCCGATCGGCGTCGTCGCCTTCGTGCTCGCCGCGATCCTCGTGCCGAAGCTCGAGACGCACAGCCACACCTTCGACTGGCTCGGCGTGTTCCTCTCGGCCGTCGGCCTCTTCTTCCTGGTGTTCGGCCTGCAGGAATCCAACACCTACAACTGGAACGGCTGGGTTTGGGCGTCCGTCGTCGGCGGCATCGTCTTCATCGCCCTCTTCGTCGTGTGGCAGGCGGTCAACAAGAAGGAGCCGCTGCTGCCGCTCAGCCTCTTCAAGGACCGCAACTTCTCGCTCGCGAACGGCGCCATCTCGGCCGTCGGCTTCTCGATCACCGCGATGTTCATTCCGCTGGTCTACTTCTTCCAGGCCGTGCGGGGATTCACGCCGACCGAGTCGGCGCTCATGACGGTTCCGACGGCGGTCCTCTCGATCGTGCTCGCGCCGATCGCCGGCCGCCTCACCGACCGCGTGCACCCGCGCCTGCTCGTCGTTCCCGGGGTCCTGCTCGTGGCAGCGGCGCTCTGGCTCTACTCGTCGATGATCTCGCCGACGATCGCCTGGCCGCTCCTGCTCATCCCCTCGGCGGTCATGGGTCTCGGCTCGGCGTTCATGTGGGGCCCGATCGCGACGACCGCGAACCGCAACCTGCCGCAGCGCGCGGCGGGCGCCGGTTCCGGCGTGTTCAACACGACCCGCCAGGTCGGCTCGGTGATCGGCTCGTCGGCACTCGCAGCGCTGATGACGAGCCGTATCTCCGCCGAGATCCAGAAGGCGCTGCCCCCGGGCAGCAAGACCACGGGCGGCAGCCTCATCTCGTCGAACTCGACGCAGCTGCCCGAGTTCCTGCGCGACGCGTTCACCAACGCCATGAGCGAGACGCTGATCCTGCCGGCATCCGTGATCATCATCGCCGCGGTATGCGCAGCCTTCTTCGTGAAGCCGACCCACCTGCGCGGCGCCGCCCCGGCCGACGCCCCTGCGGAGGCGCAGCCCGCGCCCCAGGTGGTCGCCGAGTAGCGCTCTTCGTTGGAGATCTTGCGTGCGCGGGTGAAACGACGCTTCCGCGGTCGTCGTTTCACCCGCGGACACGCGCTTTCACCCGCGCATGCGGATGACGCTTGACGCGCGCTAAGCCGCGAGCCGCTCGATGAGCTCGGCATAGCGCGCCGCGGTCTGCGCCACGATCACGGGGGGCAGCTCGGGCGGCGTGCCCTGCCTGTCCCAGTTGGCGGCGAGCCAGTCGCGCACGATCTGCTTGTCGAAGCTCGCCATGCGCTCGTCGGGGGTGGCACCGGCGTTCCAGGTCGCGAGATCCCAGTAGCGGGAGGAATCAGGGGTGAGCACCTCGTCGGCGAGGGTGATGACACCGTCGGTGTCGCTTCCGAACTCGAACTTCGTGTCGGCGACGATGAGGCCCTGCGTCTCGGCCTTCGCCGCGGCGTCCGTGTAGATCTTGAGCGACAGCTCGCGCAGCGCGACCGCCGCGGGCTCGCCCACGAGCTCGACCATGCGGTCGAACGTGATGTTCTCGTCGTGCTCGCCCTGCGGCGCCTTCCATGCGGGCGTGAAGATCGGCGCGGGCAGCCGGTCGCCGTTGCGCAGGCCGGCGGGCAGCGGGATGCCGGTGACCGACTGCGACTCCTGGTACTCGGCCCAGCCGCTGCCGGTGATGAAGCCGCGCACGACGCACTCGATCGGGAACATCTCGAGCGGCTTCACGAGCATCGCGCGCCCGGCGACCTCGCTGGGGATGCGCGCCCCGCCGCCCGGCACGAGGTGGTTCGGCACGTCGGCGAGCTGCGAGAACCACCAGTTCGAGAGCGTGGTGAGCAGCTCGCCCTTGCCCGGAATGCCGGGCGCGAGCACGAAGTCGAACGCGCTCACCCGGTCGCTCGCGACGACGAGCAGCTCTGGCGCGTCGGCGTCGGTTGTGCCCTCAGGGACGTAGAGGTCCCGCACTTTCCCCGAGTACGCGTGGGTCCAGCCGGGCAGCACCTGAGCAGTCACAGACCCAATCTTAACAAGGGGCCTGGTGCCAGGCATCCGTTCGACCGCTAATATGTAGGGAACGGCAACAAAGGAGTGCTCGTGGCACACGACGAAGTCAACTGGTCAGCCAACTACGCGTATCGCGCGCCCAAGATCGCGAGGCCGCGCACGGCCGGTGAGGTGCAAGAGCTGGTCACGGCGGCGACGGATGCTTCGCCCGTTCGCGCCCTCGGCACGCGGCACACCTTCAACGACGTCGCGGACCCGGGCGACAGCGGCACCCTCGTGAACCTCGCCGAACTGCCCGCGAAGATCGAGATCGACGCCGAGCGTCGGGTCGTGACCGTCGCGGGCGGGCTGCGCTACGGCGACCTCGCGCTCGCGCTCGCCGCAGAGGGCTGGGCGCTGCACAACCTCGCGTCGCTGCCGCACATCTCGGTCGCGGGTGCGGTCGCGACCGCGACCCACGGCTCGGGCTCGCGCAACGGCAACCTGTCGAGCGTCGTCGCCGCCCTCACCTTCGTCGACGGCTCGGGGTCGCTGGTCACGCTGCGTCGCGGTGACGCCGACTTCGACGGCGCCGTCGTCGCGTTCGGGTCGCTCGGCATCGTCACCGAGCTCGAGCTCGACATCGTGCCGACGTTCGAGATCGCGCAGACGATCTACCTCGGCGTGCCATACGAGCGCGTCTCCGAAGCGCTCGACCTCGCCTACAGCGTGAGCGTGTTCACCGACTGGTCGCCGTCGTCGATCAACCAGCTCTGGGTGAAGGCCGCCGTCGCCGCGCCCTCGGTCGAGGCATCCGTTCGCGAACTGGGTGCAACGCCCGCCCTGCACAAAGTGCACATGATCGCCGCGGCAGATGCCGCCGCGACCACCGAGCAGTTCGGCGTCGCGGGCTCATGGCACGAGCGGCTCGCGCACTTCAAGCTGGACTTCCAGCCGAGCGCCGGCGAGGAGATCCAGACGGAGTACCTGCTGCCTCGGCGCCACGCGCAGGCCGCGGTCGCCGCCGTGCGGGAGCTCACCGCGAACGTCACCCCGCTGCTGCTGATCAGCGAGCTCCGCGCGATCGCAGCGGACGGCCTGTGGCTGTCGACCGCGTACTCGAGCGGCGACGACGAGTGGGCGGATGGCGCCATCGCCTTCCACTTCACGTGGAAGCGCGAGCAGGCCGCGGTCGAGACGGCGAGCGCCCTGCTCGAGGCGACGCTGGCCCGCTTCGGTGCGCGCCCGCACTGGGGCAAGGTCTACACGGATGCCGCGCGCATCCCGGCCCTGTACCCGCGCTTCGCGGACTTCGCCGCGTTGGTGCAGAAGTACGACCCGCGCGGAGTCTTCCGCAACGCGTACACGCGCCGCCTGGGTCTCTAGCCTTCGCCACTGCGCCGAGGGTGCAGTTCGGGCCGCCTCGATCGACGCCGGGCGACCGCAACTCACCCCTCGAGTGAGTTGCGGCGATCAGCCCGCGACGCGCGCGGCGATGTCGGTGCGGTGCTGCGAGCCCTCCAGGCCGATCTTGCCGACGGCTTCGTAGACGCGCTCGCGCGCCTCGGCGAAGTCGGAGCCGAGCGCGACGACCGACAGCACGCGACCGCCGGTGGCCACGAGGCCGACGGAGGTCCAGGTGCCGGCGTCCACGGCATCCGTCAGCGATGCGATGTCGGTCGCGGCGTGCAGCACCGTGACCTCGGGCACCGCCTCAGCCGCCTCGATGCCGGTGATCTGGCGGCCGGTGAGCGACTTCTCCGGGTAGCCCTCGCTCGCGATCACGACCGTGATCGCGACGTCGAGCGCGAACTCGGGCCGCGGCAGGGCGGCCAGGCCGCCGGTCGCCGAGGCGAACAGCAGCTGCGACAGCGGCGTCACGAGGCGCGCGAGCACGACCTGGGTCTCGGGGTCGCCGAAGCGCGCGTTGAACTCGATGACGCGCACGCCCTTCGAGGTGATGACGAGGCCGCAGTACAGCAGGCCGATGAACGGGGTGCCCTCGGACTCGAGGCGACGCACGGTCGGCAGGGCGACCGTGTCGATGACCTCGTCGACGAAGCCCTCGGCGAGCCACGGCAGCGGCGAGTAGGCGCCCATGCCGCCGGTGTTCGGGCCGCCGTCGCCGTCGAGCAGTCGCTTGAAGTCCTGCGCGGGGGTGAGCGGCAGCACGTCGTGGCCGTCGCTGAAGAGGAAGAGCGAGACCTCGGGCCCGTCGAGGAACTCCTCGATGAGCACCGGCCCGTGCTCGAGCCAGTAGTCGGCATGGTCGACGGCGGCTGCGCGATCGGAGGTGACCAGCACGCCCTTGCCCGCGGCGAGACCGTCGGCCTTGATGACGTAGGGGGCGCCGAATTCGTCGATGGTCTTCTCGACCTCGGCGATGGTGCCGGCCAGCTCGGCGCGGCCGGTCGGGACGCCTGCGGCCTCCATGATGCGCTTGGCGAAGGTCTTCGAGCCCTCGAGCTGCGCCGCGGCCTTCGACGGCCCGAACACGGCGATGCCACGCTCGCGCAGCGGGTCGGCAACGCCGGCGATCAGCGGGGCCTCAGGGCCGATGACGACCAGCTCGACCCGGTTGTCGACGGCGTACTCGGTGACCGCGATCGGGTCACTCGGGTCGAGCTCGACGGTGCGCACCTGGCGCGCGATGCCGGCGTTCCCCGGGGCGGCGACGATGTCGTGCTGCTCGCTCTCCGACAGCAGACTGGTGATGATCGCGTGCTCGCGCGCGCCGGAACCGAGGACGAGAATCTTCACCTGTCAAGCGTACCGACGGCCCGGTGGGAGACTTCTGTCGTGGCGAAGCGGGGAATCGACGATGCGACCGGGCTCGCAGCAGTCAAGGCAGTGCTGAACGAGACGACCGCCCCCGAGGGCGCTGCGCCCGCCGGCGCGCGCGACACCCTGGCGACCGCGGTGCGCTACCTGCTGCAGCTGCTCGAAGAGAAGGCGCCCGGCCACACGGTCGAGGTGCGCGTGCCCCCGTTCGGCGCGGTGCAGGTGGTCGAGGGCCCGCGGCACACGCGCGGCACGCCACCGAATGTGATCGAGACGGATGCCGCGACCTGGGTCGCCCTCGCGGCCGGTCGTCTCAGCTGGGCCGATGCCGTCGACGCCGCGCGCGTGTCGGCGTCGGGCACGCGCGCGACGCTCGACGACCTCGTCCCCGTGCTGCCGCACAGCTTCGACTTGGGAGAATGATCGGGTGACCGACGAGCGCCCCGACACCCCCGAGCCCGAGTTCGAGCCCGAGGCGCAGGTCGAGCCGACCTTCGAGGTCGAAGAGACCGCGGAACCGACGCTCGTCGAGGTGCGCCGCACGCCGAACTACTGGAACTTCATGATCCTGTTCGCGGTGCTCGCCGGCATCGCGATCACGATCATCACCTTCTCGCTCCCCTACGACGCCGAGACCGCGACGTACAGTCGCGGCACCGTCTACGGCTTCGCGCTGCTCATCTCGGTCGCCTTCGGCCTGGCGCTCGGCGCGGTGATCGCGCTCATCGCCGAGCGCGTCTCGCGCCGCAGCATCCGTCTCGTCGAAGCCCAGAAGATCACGGGCAAGCCGAAAGACCGCTAGCCGGACTGCACGTCGCGCGGGCGCGTGCCGTCGCGACTCCATTTCGATGAGCGCACCACTCTTGAGCGCCACGCCACCATTGGTGCCGTCAGGGCACCAATGGTGGCATCGGGGCAAGAAATGGTGCCCTCATCGAAATGCGGCGAAAGGGACGTGCCTCTCGCCGCGTCCGATCAGCTGAGCTGGGTCTTCTCGACCCAGGCGAGGTACTCGTCGGTGACGGTGCCGGTGATGTACTCGCCGGTGAAGCAGCTCATCTCGAGGTCCGAGATCGTGCTCTGTCCCTCGAGAATGGCCGACTTCATGTCGTCGACCGTCTGGTAGATCAGGTTGTCGGCGCCGAGCAGCGTCGCGATCTCGGAGATCGAGCGGCCGGAGGCGACGAGCTCCTTCCGTGACGGCATGTTGATGCCGTACACGTGCGGGTAGCGCACGGGCGGGGCGGCCGAGGCGAACGTCACCTTGTTGGCGCCCGCGTGGCGGGCCATGTCGACGATCTCCTTCGAGGTCGTGCCGCGCACGATCGAGTCGTCGATGATGAGGACGTTCTTGCCGCGGAATTCCGTCGACATCGCGTTCAGTTTCTGCCGCACGGAGCGCTTGCGCTGCGCCTGCCCCGGCATGATGAAGGTGCGGCCGACGTAGCGGTTCTTGTAGAACCCCTCGCGGTACTCGACGCCGAGCTTCTGCGCCACGTTCATGGCGGCGGGCCGCGACGAGTCGGGGATCGGCATGACGACGTCGACGTCGCCGGCGGGCGCGTACCGTGCGACCGTGTCGGCGAGGCGGTCGCCGAGGCGCAGGCGCGCCTCGTACACCGAGATGCCGTTCATGATCGAGTCGGGGCGGGCGAGGTAGACGTACTCGAACGAGCACGGCACGAGCCGCGGCGAGCGCGCGCACTGCTGCGAGTAGAGCTCGCCCTCGAGGGTGATGTAGACGGCCTCACCGGGGGCGACGTCGCGCACGACCTCGTACTCACCGGCTTCGAGCACGAGCGACTCGCTGGCGACGATCCACTCGTCGCGGTCGCCGCCGGCCGCCGTGCGGCGGCCGAGGATCAGCGGGCGGATGCCCCACGGGTCGCGGAACGCCAAGAGCCCGTGCCCCGCGATCATCGCGATGGTCGCATACGAGCCCTCGACGCGCTCGTGCACCTGCGACACCGCGGCGAACACCTGATCCGGCGTCAGCTCGCGGCCCGAGATCTGCCCCTCGAGCTCGGTGGCGAGCACGTTCACGAGCATCTCGGTGTCGCTCGTCGAGTTCATGTGACGGCGGTCGATGCGGAACAGGTCTTCGGTCAGCTCGCGGGTGTTCGTGAGGTTGCCGTTGTGCACGAGGATGATGCCGTAGGGCGCGTTCACGTAGAACGGCTGCGACTCGCGCTCGTTCTCGGCGTCGCCCTTGGTGACGTAGCGCACGTGCCCGACGCCCATGTTCCCGAGCAGCGAGCGCATGTCGCGGGTGCGGAACGCCTCGCGCACTTGGCCGCGGGCCTTGTGCATGTGGAACATGCTGCCGTTCGCGGTGGCGATGCCCGTGGAATCCTGGCCGCGGTGCTGGAGGAGCAGCAGGCTGTCGTAGATCTGCTGGTTGGCCGGTTCAGTTGAGACGATTCCGACGATGCCGCACATGCCTAAGCGGTCTCCATTTGTCGTGGGTGCTGGTCCCGGGATCCGGGCGTGTCCAGTTTCCCACATGGGTGATCACGGATCGCTGAGCGGAGGTCGCCTACCGTTGAAGGCAATGTCCCCGGCATCCGCTCTCACCCGCTCCCTCACGATCGTCATGGCGATCACCTGCGGCCTGCTGGTCGCGAACCTGTACTTCGCGCAGGCGGCGATCGGGCCGATCAGTGCCGAGCTCGGCATCGGGGCGGGCGCCGAGGGGCTCGTGGTCACGCTGATCCAGTTCGGCTACGCGGCCGGGCTGCTGTTCATCGCGACGCTCGGCGACCTCGTCGAGAACCGCCGCGTCGTGCTCGTCACCACGGCGATCGCGGTCGTCGGGCTCGTCGGCGTCGCGCTGGCGCCGAACGTGGCGACGTTCCTCGCGGCATCCTTCGTCGTCGGTGTGGTGTCTGTGGGCGCGCAGGTGGTGCTGCCGCTCGCGACCCATCTCGCCCCCGTCGAGCAGCGCGGGCGGGTCATCGGCGACGTGATGGGCGGACTGCTCGCGGGCATCATGCTGTCGCGGCCGTACGCGAACTTCGTCACCGGGCTGCTCGGCTGGCGGTGGGTGTTCGCGATCGCGGCGGTGCTGATCGCGGCGCTGTGGGTGGTGCTCTGGTTCACGCTGCCGACGCGCAAGCCCGAGTCAGGCATCGGCTATGGCCGGCTGCTGTCTTCGACGTTCGGATTCCTGGGCCGGTCGCGCGTTCTGCAGCGACGCGCCCTCTACCAGGCGCTCGCGTTCGGCGCGTTCAACTTCTTCTGGACGTGCGCGCCGCTCATGCTGCACGGTACCTTCGAGTTCAACCAGTTCCAGATCGCGCTGTTCGCGCTCGCCGGGGCGGGCGGCGCGCTGGCCGCGCCCATCAGCGGGCGGCTCGGCGACCGTGGTCACGCGCGCGCCGTCACCGGGGTGGTGTTCGCACTGATGGCGGCGATGTTCCTCGTCACCGACTGGGCGGTGGCCGTGCAGGCGCTGGTGCCGCTCGTGGGTGCCGCTGTGCTGATCGATGCGGCGACGCAGGCGAACCAGGTCGCCGGGCAGCGGATCATCTTCGGCATCGATCCCGAAGCCCGGGGCCGCATCAACAGCGCCTACATCTTCGTGAACTTCCTCGGCGGGGCGACCGGGTCGCTGCTCGCGCCGTTCGTCTATCACGTGGCCGGGTGGCAGGGCGTGGCGCTCGTCGGCGCGGGGGTCGCATTGTTCGTGCTGCTGGTCTTCGCGACCGAGCGCCTCGACCGGCGGCACCGCGAACAGCTCGCCGCGTCGGCGTGACCGCGGCGCAGCAGGGCGCGATCGAGGTCAGGCATCCGTCACATCAGGTAGTGTCCGGCAGCCTGCCAAGCGTTACGCAGGCCGAATCGCCAGCGGGCGCTCGGTACCCTTGAGTCGTGAGCGATTCGAGCAGCACGTACCGCCAGGCCGGGGTCGACACCGCGGCGGGTGACCTCGCCGTCGAGCTGATGAAGTCCGCCGTCGGCAAGACCCACGGCCCCGAGGTGCTCGGCGGCGTCGGCGGCTTCGCCGGTCTGTTCGACGTGTCGTTCCTCAAGCCGTTCACGCGCCCGCTGCTCGCGACCTCGACCGACGGCGTCGGCACGAAGGTCGCGATCGCGCAGGCGATCGACAAGCACGACACCATCGGGCAGGATCTCGTCGGCATGGTCGTCGACGACATCGTCGTCGTCGGCGCGCGGCCGCTGTTCATGACCGACTACATCGCCTGCGGCAAGGTCGTGCCGACGCGCATCGCCGACATCGTCGCCGGCATCGCCCGCGCCTGCTCCGAGACGCGCACCGCCCTCGTCGGCGGCGAGACGGCCGAGCACCCGGGCCTGCTCGGGCCAGAGGACTACGACGTGGCGGGGGCGGCCGTCGGGGCCGTCGAGGCCGATGCCGTGCTCGGCGGCGATCGGGTGCAGAACGGCGACGTCGTGCTCGCTCTCGGATCGTCGGGGCTGCACTCGAACGGCTACTCGCTGGTGCGGCACATCCTGAGCCAGGCCGGCATCTCCTACACCGACCAGAGCGCCGAGCTCGGCACCACCTGGGGCGAGGCCCTGCTCGAGCCGACCCGCCTGTACACCGCGCCGTTGCTGCGCCTGCTCGCAGACCCGCAGCTCTCGGCATCCGTTCACTCGCTTTCGCACGTGACCGGCGGCGGCATCGCGGCCAACCTCGCGCGCGTGCTGCCGCGCGGCTCGTGGGCCGAGCTCGACCGCGCTTCGTGGTCGCCGTCGCCCGTGTTCCGGGTGCTTTCCGAGATCGCGGGCAACTCGCTCGAGTCGGCAGAGGGCACGTGGAATCTGGGCATCGGATTCTTCGCCGTCGTCGCGCCGAGTGCCGTCGACGCCATCGTGTCGAAGCTCGCGCTCGACGGCATCCCGGCGTGGGTCGCCGGCACGGTGTCGACGCAGGAGCGTGACTTCGCCGGCTTCGAGCAAGGCGCCAAGGGCGTCGACGGCGGCGCGGTGCGCCTCGTCGGCACGTATGCCTGAGTTCGAGGCGCTCGTCGCCGAAGGGGCGGCCGAGCCCACCGAGGGGTGGGACTTCTCGTGGTTCGAGGGGCGGGCGACGGAAGAGCGGCCGCCGTGGGGGTACGCGAGGCTCGCGGCCGACCGGCTCGGCCGCGCGCACGCGAGCCTCGATGTGCAGACCGGCGGGGCCGAGGTCTATGCAGAGGCGCTGGGGAACGCGGCATCCGCACCGCAGACGGTCGCCGCGACCGAGGAGTGGCCGCCCAATCTCGCCATCGCCCGCGCGCGGCTCGCGCCGTTCGGCGGGCAGGTCTCGAACGCGGCGGGCACCGACCCGCTGCCCTTCGGCGACGCGGCGTTCGACCTGGTGCTCGCGCGGCACCCGTACGGTGTGCCGTGGGACGAGATCGCCCGCGTCCTCGAGCCGGGCGGCACCTTTCTGGCCCAGCTGATCGGCTGGGGAACGAACCGGAAGCTGTACGAGTTCTTCCTCGGCCCACAGGACGACGCCCACGAGGACCACGGGCACGAGGCCGTCATCAGGCAGCGCACCGCCGAGGCAGGGCTCGAGATCACCCGGCTCGAAGAGGCGGTCACCAAGGTCGAGTTCTTCGACGTCGGCGCAGTCGTCTACTTCCTGCGCAAGGTGCTGTGGACCGTGCCGGGCTTCACGGTCGAGAAGTACCGCCCCGAACTCGCGCGTATGCACACGCTGATCGAGGCCAACGGCTCGTTCACGAGTTACTCGCGCAGGTTCCTCGTCGAGGCCACCCGCGACACGCTCGCGACGCGGTAGCGCAGGAAGAGCGCGCCGCTGCCGAAGCGATGGTGCTCGAGCAGCTCGAGCTCGAGCCCGACACCCGCGGGCAGCCACGGCTTGCCGCCGCCGACGACCACCGGCTGCGCGTAGAACTGCAGCTCGTCGACGAGGCCGGCGGCGAGCGCGAGGCCGGCGAGCTCGGGGCCGCCGATCGTCACATCCGTCTCCGCCTCATCGATCAGCGCGCGCACGGCGCCTGCGTCGAAGTCGCGCACGATCGAGGTGCGCGGCCCGGCAACCTCGGTGAGCGTGCGCGAGAAGACGATCTTGGCGGCCGCCCGCCACTGCGCCGCCCAGACGTGGTCGAGCGGCTCAGAATCGGCGGGCTCGTCTTCCCAGTACCGCATCACGCCGTACATGCGCCGGCCGTAGAGATAGGTGCCGATCGGCGCGTTCGCCTCGGTGACGTGCGCCATCAGCTCCTCGTCGGGCGCCGCCCACTGGAAGTCGCCCGATGCGTCTTCGATGAACCCGTCGAGCGATCCGATCGCGGAATAGATCAGTGCCATGCGCACATGGTCGCGCGGCACGTGACGGATGTCACGGTGATTTCCTGACGTGAGCGATGGCGACGAATGCCTGCCCCGGGCACTCTGGGAAACGTGAACGAACGCGTCATCGAACTCAGCGGCCTCAGGAAGACCTTCGGCCGCATCACTGCGGTCGACTGCGTCGACCTGACCATCCGCCGCGGCGAGGTCGTCGCGCTGCTCGGCCCGAACGGCGCAGGCAAGTCGACCACCATCGACCTGGCGCTGGGCCTCTCGACCCCGACCGCCGGCACCGCGCAGCTCTTCGGCGGCACCCCGCGCGACGCGATCGTCGCCGGCTGGGTCGGCGCGATGCTGCAGGGCGGCGCCCTCCTGCCGACGGCCACCGTCCGGGAATCCGTCGCCCTGATCGCCGCCGTGCACCGCACGCCGCTGTCCGTCGACGAGGCGCTGCGCCGCGCGCGCTGCACCGAGATCGCCGACCAGAAGGTCGCGAAGCTGTCGGGCGGGCAGACGCAGCGCGCCCGCTTCGCCGTCGCGATCGTCTCGAACCCCGAGCTGCTGCTGCTCGACGAGCCGACCGCCGCGATGGACGTCGAGGCGCGCCGCACCTTCTGGGAGTCGATGCGCGGGCTCACCGACGAGGGCCGCACGGTGGTCTTCGCAACGCACTACCTCGACGAGGCGGACACCTTCGCCGACCGCATCGTCATGCTGCGCGCCGGTCGCGTCGTCGCCGACGGCACGCCCGCGCAGGTGAAGGCGGTCGTCTCCGGCCGCACGATCAGGGCGACGCTGCCGAGCGTGAGCGAGGCGGATGCCGCAAGCATCCGCTCTCTGCCCGGTGTCACGGCACTCGAACTGCGTGGCGATCGCCTCGCACTCGCCGCAGCCGACTCCGACCGCACCCTGCGCGCGCTGCTCGGGCGCTACCCGGAGCTGCGCGACATCGAGGTCGCCGCGCGCAGCATGGACGACGCGTTCCTCGCGCTGACGGAAGCAGAGGCGCTCCGATGAAGACCCGCTACCTCGCCATGGAGAGCTGGCGCCAGCTGAAGAACGTGCGCTCGCTCATCTTCTCGCTCGCGATCCCCGTCGTGATGCTGCTCATCTTCGCCAACGCGTACGGCACGGCGGGCATCGACCCCGTCACGCGCCTGCCGTGGGCGATGGTCACGACGGTGCAGATGGGCGCGTACGGCGGCATGATGGCCGCTCTCGGCCAGGCCTTCGTGATCGTCACGGAGCGCTCGATCGGGTGGAACCGGCAGCTGCGCATCACCCCGCTGTCCGGCACCGGCTACCTCGTCTCGAAGGTCGTCGCCGCGATGGCGGCTGCGCTGCTCAGCATCGTGCTGATCTTCGTGATCTCCGCCGCGACCTTCCACCCCGCGGTGTCTCTAGGCGGGTGGGTCCTGTCGGCGCTGGGGCTGTGGGCGGGCATCCTGCCCTTCACCCTCATCGCGATCATGATCGGCCAGTTCGCGAGGCCGCAGTTCGCGCAGCCGCTGTTCATGGCGGTGTTCTTCGGGCTCGCGATTCTCGGCGGACTGTGGGTGCCGCTGCAGATCATGCCGAGCTGGGTGACGGATGCCGCGAAGGCCGTTCCCTCGTACTGGCTGAACCGCCTCGGCGACATGGGCGCGAGCGCTCAGGGACAGCTGATGCAGCCCGCGATGGTGCTGCTCGCCTGGACCGTTGTGCTGGTCGTCTTCATCTCGTGGAGGTACCGCAGGGACGCCGCGCGTGCGTGAGTCCGCGCGCGTCCGCCTGGGCAGCCGGGGTGCCGTGCGCTGGTACCCCGGCGCCGGCTTCGGCGCGCTCTACGTGATCATCCCGGTGTGGGCGGCGTGGGGCTCGAGCGGTTCGCTCGGGCCGAAGGTCGCGGTGACGGTCATCCTGCTGCTCATCGCCGCCGGGCTGCTGTTCGTGCCGGTGCTGAGCTGGGGGTCACCGCGGAGCGGCAGGCACCTGTGGCTGCTGGGGTACGCGGCGCTGATCTGCACGCTGTTCCCGTTCCTCGGCGTCTACACCGCGTGGATGGGCATCTACGTGAGCTGTGCCGCCGCCGTCGCGTTCGTCAACGGGCTCGACGTCGCGTTCTGGATCTTCGGCATCGCAGCCGCGCAACTCGTCGTGCTCTTCATCGGCGGCGATCTCTCGCAGGACTGGTACGCGATCCTGCTCGGCATCTCGGTCTCGGCGATGCTGCTCGGCATCTCGCAGCTGCGCATGGCGAACGAGCGGCTGCAGGCAGCCCAGGGCGAGATCGCGCGGCTCGCCGTCGCCGAGGAGCGCGCCCGGTTCACCCGTGACCTGCATGATGTGCTGGGTCACACGCTCACGGTGGTGACCGTGAAGTCCGAGCTGGCGGGTCGCCTGGCCGACCGTGACGTCGAGCGCACGAAGGCCGAACTCGCCGACATCGAACGGCTCACCCGCGGAGCGCTCTCCGACCTGCGCGCCTCGATCGCGGGCTACCGCGAGATGGATCTCAACACTGAGCTCGCGGCCGCGCGCGCAGCGCTCGCCGCGGCCGAGGTCGAGGCGGCTGTTCCGGTGTCGGGCGACGTGGCAGCCGCGCCCTTGCGCGAGCTGTTCGCGTGGGCGGTGCGCGAGTCGGTCACCAACGTGGTGCGGCACGCGCATGCCTCGCACTGCACGATCGAGCTGCGCGCCGACGCGGTCATCATCGTCGACGACGGGGTCGGTGGGGGTGCCGGGCCGGCGGGGGTGGGAACGGATGCCTCCAGCGGCATGCATTCGGGCAGCGGCCTCGCCGGGCTCGCCCAGCGGGCGGCCGCGGCCGGCGCCGTGCTCTCCGTGACGGCGGCGGAGCCGCACGGTACCGTCGTGAGCGTGAAGGCGGGGGAGTGATGACCGAGCCGATCCGACTGCTGCTCGCCGACGACCAGGCGCTCGTGCGCGGCGCTCTCGCCGCGCTGCTGGAGCTCGAGCCCGACCTCGACGTCGTGGCGCAACTCGGTCGCGGCGACGAGGTGCTCGCCGCCGCCCGCGCCTCGCAGGCGCAGGTCGCGCTGCTCGACGTCGAGATGCCCGGCCTCGACGGGCTCGCGGTGGCTGCTCAGCTGCGGGCCGAGCTGCCCGGCTGTCGCTCGCTCATCGTCACGACTTTCGGCCGGCCCGGCTACCTGCGGCGCGCGATGGAGGCCGGCGCGTCAGGGTTCGTGGTCAAGGACACGCCTGCCGAGCGGCTGGCCGACGCGGTGCGCCGGGTCGCGCAGGGGCTGCGCGTGGTCGACCCCGCGCTCGCCGCCGAGTCCCTCGCCTCGGGCGCGTCGCCGCTCACTCAGCGTGAGACCGAGGTGCTGCGCGTCGCCGCCCGCGGCGGCTCGGTCGATGAGATCGCCGGCGAGTTGCACCTGTCGCCGGGCACGGTGCGCAACCACCTGTCCGCCGCGATCGGCAAGACGGGCGCGCGGAACAGGGCGGATGCCGCGGCGACCGCCGCTGCGCAGGGCTGGTTGCTGTAACCATCTGTCTGCTCCGCCCGCCCATGTGCGCGGGTGAAATCACTCCTGCGCGGGAGAAACGTCGCTCGCGGACACGGTGTTTCACCCGCGCACACGTCGGCGGCGCGTCGCACCCTGACACGCAAATCGCCCCGCCTCCTTGTGAGAGGCGGGGCGACGCAGGTCTACGCGAGAAGCCGCTCAGGCGCCCTTCGGCTGCCGAGCCTGATACTCGTCTTCTTCTTCTTCTTCGGCCTCAGAGCCTTCGGGCTCGTAGTCGGCCCAGGCCGCGTACTGGTCCTCTTCGGACGTGTGGCTACCAAGCTCGCGCTCCAGTGCGGCGTAGTTCACGTCCGGGCTGTAGGACTTCAGCTCGCGGGCGATCTTGGTGTGCTTTGCCTTCTGACGGCCACGCCCCATGCGAGACCCCCTTACGATGACGGGCCGGGTTGAGGGTGTTGCCACCCGGCGCAAACAGAGATGAAATCTAGCGGGTAGTTTAGCATGAGGCGCCCTGCCCGCCCTTGCCCTGCACGCCCTCTTCATTTTCCTGGATGCCCCGTGCGACACTTGCCGACCCACACGCAGGTGGTTGTCGTCGGGGCCGGTCAGGCGGGTCTCTCGGTGGCCTATTTCCTGAAGCGCTTCCAGCTGGAACCGGGCGTCGACTTCGTCGTCGTCGACCGCGGGCCGACCACGGGCGGCGCCTGGCAGCACCGCTGGGAGGCGCTCACGCTGGGCAGCGCGCACCGCGTCGCCGACCTGCCCGGCATGGACGAACTGGGCGTCTCCTTCGCGACCGCCGACCACCACCGGCCGGCGAAAGACGTCGTCGAGGAGTACTACCGGGCGTATGAGGAGCATTACGGGCTGAACGTGTTCCGGCCCGTCGAGGTGATGAGCGTGTTCAACCGCGGCGCCGATCTCGTCGTCAACGCGCGTGTGCCCGACGAGTTCGACCCCGACTACCGGGAAGAGGTCGTCACCCGGCTCGTCGTGAATGCGAGCGGCACCTGGCGCACGCCGTTCGTGCCGTACGTGCCGGGAATCCGCGACTTCGCCGGCGAGCAGTTCGCGACCAACACCTACACCTCGGCAGAGCACTTCCGCGGCAAGTCCGTCGTCGTCGTCGGCGGCGGCACGAGTGCGATCGGATTCCTGCTCGAGCTGGAGGGCGTCGCAGACCGGCTCGCCTGGGCCACCAGACGGCCGGTCGAGTTCAACGACGACGAGAAGCTCAGCATGGAGGGCGGCGTGCGCGCCGTCGCCGAGCAGGACGCGGCGGCGCGCGCCGGGAAGCCGCTGCCGAGCATCGTGCACGGCACCGGCGTCGCGAAGACGCGTCGCATCGCCGCCGGCATCGAGCGCGGCGTGCTGGTCGCCCGGCCGATGTTCACGCGCGTCGAGCGCGACGGCGTGCGCTGGCCGGACGGCTCGTTCACCCGCGCCGACGCGATCATCTGGGCGACCGGATTCCGGCCGGAGCTGCGCCACCTCGCGCCGCTGCGGCTGCACAACATCGGCGGCGGAGTGACCGTCGCGAACGGCGCGGTGGAGTCAGACCCCCGTATATTCCTCGCCGGCTATGGACCCCAGGCCTCCACGATCGGCGCGAGCCGCGCCGGTCGTGCCGTCGCCCGTCAGGTGATCGCCTCGCTCTAGCGAATCGCGAAGGCGATCGCTATCGCCGCGGCGGCCGACCAGGCCTGAGGGCGGCACGCCGCGGGGTAGGGCACCGGGCTCTCGGTGCCGCGCCTCTCGTCGCCGGAGTGCAGCTCAGGCATCCGGAACCCCAGGCGGATCGCGGCGCTGATCAGCCCGTCGGCGAGCTCGCGCGCCTCGCGCCTGAACCCCTCTCGTGCGAGCCCCAGCACGGCGATCGCCGTGTCGTGCGCCCACACCGAGCCGCCGTGGTAGCTGAGCGGCCAGTAGCCGGCATCCGCCGTCGACATCGTCCGCAGCCCGAAGCCGGAGTGCAGCTCCGGCGACAGCAGCCGCCGCGCGATCAGCGCGGCCTGCTTCGGCGAGACGATGCCCGTACCGAGCAGGTGCCCCATGTTGCTCGCCACCGAGTCGACGCGGTCGCCGTGGGCGTCGAGCGCGATCGCCGGGTAGTCCCCGTCGGGCGACGGCACCCAGAACGCCTCGTTGAAGCGGGTTCGCAACGCCGTCGCCCACGACCGCCACTCCTCGCCCCCCTGCTCGCCGAAGCTCTCGAGCAGCTCGGCGCCGGCGATCGCCGCCGCGTAGGCGTAGCCCTGCACCTCGCACAGCGCGATCGGCCCCTCTGCCAACCGCCCGTCGTGCCACTGGATCGAGTCGTCCGAGTCCTTCCAGCCCTGGTTGGAGAGCCCCCGCCCCGACTCGTCGATGTAGCGCAGGAATCCGTCGTCACCGGTGGCGTAGTCGCGCATCCACTCGAGGGCCGCGCGCAGGTTCGGCAGCAGCGCCGTGATCTCGGCGCCGGAGACGCCCGCCCGCCACGTGTCGCGCAGCAGCACGATCCACAGCGGGGTCGCGTCGATCGTGCCGTAGTACAGCGGCGGCAGCATGATCTTCTGCTGTGGCAGCTCGAGCGCCGTCGGTCGCAGCTCGTGCATGATCTTGCCCGGCTGCTCGGCCGTGTGCGGGTTCACTGCGGTCCCCTGGAGCTGCGCGAGCGAGCGCAGCGTCGAGAGGGCGAGCTGCGGGTCGAGCGGCAGCATGAACTGTGCGGCCCAGAGGGCGTCGCGCCCGAACAGGGTCAGGAACCACGGTGCGCCGGCCGCGAGGAACGGCTCGTCCTGGTCGTGCAGCGTGACCCGCAGCGCGGCGAGGTCGGTGAGTGCGCGGTCGACCCAGCGGCGCACCCGAAGGTCGAACGCCGGCACCGCCTCTGGGTCCCATCCGGGGTCGTCCGGCGCGGCCTGCACGACCGCGCGTTCGTCGTCGAGCTCGGCCGTCCACCCGATCGTGGGCGCGCTCCCCGCGGGCACGTCGAGCTGCCAGCGCAGCTCGAGCCCGGCATCCGTCTCTCTCACGCTCGCGCCGGGTGCGGTGACGCGCAGACTGACGCCATCGTCGCTCCACGTCGCGACCGTGCCGCTCTCGTCGCTCGTCACCGAGTCGGCGACGGCGTCGTCGCGCCTCAGACCGTCCTTCACCAGGTGGATCGGCGTGAAATCCGCGTGCAGCCGCAGGACCGCGGTGAGGCGCTGCGGGGCGGCCAGCCCCGAGGTGAAGGTGATCGACTCGCTCATCAGCCCGCCCTCGACGCTGCGGGCGCGTTCGACGCGGAAGCGCGGATCGGCCCGCTCGCCCGGAAGCCCGCGCAGCAGAAGCGTGAAGGTGGTGTGCCGTGCGTCGTCCTCGAGGACGCGCAGGTTCTCGAGCACGTGGCCCTCGATCTCGAACGAAAGCCGGTCGATGACGCGTGTGTTCGAGTGGTACAGGCCGTGCACCGGCAGCGCCCCCATGTCCCCGAGCGCGTCCGACCACGCCTGGGTGGGCGCGCGCATGACCGAGAACGCGGTATGCAGCAGCGGCTGCGGGCGTTGGGCGGATGCCTGGGGGTCCGTCACTCTTTCACCGCTCCCTCGCTCTGGTTCATGATGCGCTTCTGGAAGATGAAGAACATGACGGCGACCGGGATCGTCATGATCATCGCGGCCGCGAGCTTGAGCGGGTACTGCGTGCCCGAGCCGAGCGAGCCGCTCGCGAGCGTGGCGACGCCCTTCGTGAGCGTGGTCAGCGCGGGATTCTGCGCGGCGACGACGAAGTGCGAGAACTCGTTCCACGACCCCTGGAACGACAGGATGACGATCGTCACGAGCGCCGGCTGCGCCATCGGCAGCACAACCGACCAGAACAGCCGGAAGGTTCCGGCGCCGTCGATGCGGGCCGCCTCTTCCACCGCGACCGGGATCGACTCGAAGAACCCCTTCATGATGAACACGCCCGCCGCGTCGGTCATGAGCGGCACGATCAGGCCCACGTACGAGTCATAGATGCTCAGCTGGTTGAGCACAAGGAACTTCGGGATGAGCAGCACTACGTTGGGCACTGCCATGACCGCGACGAGCCCCGCGAAGATGATGTTGCGCCCGCGGAAGTGCAGCCGCGCGAGCGCGTAGCCCGCGAGCGAGTCGAACAGAACGCGCCCGATCGTGACGAACACCGTGACGATCGCCGAGTTGAGGAACCACAGCGGGAAATCCGAGTTCGTGAACAGCTTGTTGATCGCCGCGAGGCTGAACGGGTTCGGGACCAGCGACAGCGGGTTGGCCGCGGCATCGGGGTCCGTCTTGAACGTCGTCGCGATCTGGATCAGGAACGGGAAGATGTACACCAGGGCGAGCACGACCAGCACCGCGTACAGCGTCGATTGCGCCGCCATGCGGCCGGTCGTCCAGCGGCGCGGCCTCATCGCTCGACCTCTCCGACGGGCAGGCCGGCGACCTTCGCCGGCACGGGGTTGAGCCGTCGGCGCTTCGACACGGCGCGCTCGCGCAGCACCCAGCGCTGGATCAGGGTGAACACGACGATGATCACGAACAGGATGAAGGCGATCGCGGCACCCTGCCCCCAGTCCTGGTTGATGAAGGATGCCTGGTAGGAAAGGAACGCGGGTGTCAGCGTCGTGCCGTCCGGCCCGCCGTCGGTCGCGACATAGACCTGGTCGAACACCTGCCAGCAGCCGATCAGCCCCAGCGTGACCACCGTGAACAGCGTCGGGCGCAGCTGCGGCAGGGTGATGCGCGTGAACCGCTCCCACGCGTTCGCGCCGTCGACCATCGCGGCCTCCTGCAGGTCGCCGGAGAGGTTCTGCAGTGCGGCGAGGAACAGCAGCATGAAGGTGCCGGAGGTCGTGAACACCGCCAGCAGGATCAGCGCGCTCATCGCCCATGACGGGCCGGCCAGCCAGTCCCACCAGCTGACCCCGAGGAATCCGTGGTTCACCAGTGCGCCCGGTCCGTTCGTGGCGCCGAACGCGCCGAGGATTGCGTGCAGCACACCCTGCGGCTCGTTGAACCAGTTGGGGCCGTGGATGCCGACCCATGACAGCACCTTGTTGACGGCGCCGGTCGTGTTGAACAGGAACAGCCACAACACGGTGATGGCGACGGAGCTCGTGACCGAGGGGAAGTAGAACGCGGTGCGGAAGAAGCCCCTGCCCTTGAGCCGCTGACTGTTGACGAGGGATGCCAGCACGAGCGCGATCGTCGTCTGGATCGGCACCACGAGGATCACGTACCAGAGGTTGTTGCGCAGCGACTGCCCGAAGTTCTGCTCGGCGAGGCCGCCGCCGCGCGTGATCGTCTCGTAGTTCTTCAGGCCGACGAAGTGCACGCCGGCGGCGAACGGGCTGCCCCGGCCGCCCCAGTCGGAGAAGCTGACCCAGAGGGCCATCAGGATCGGGATGACGAGGAACAGTGCGAGCAGCGCGAGCACCGGTGCGGTGAACAGCCAGCCGGAGGCGGCCTCGCCCTGGCGGATGGTGCCGCGCCGCCGTGCGACGTCGGTCACTTGAGCAGCGCCTGCAGATTGCTCTGGGCCGAGTCGAGGATCGTCTTCGGATCGGTCGTCTTGAGCTGGGCGATCTTCCCGTCGAGGTCGGTGATCACGTTGGCCACGCCCTTGAGCGTCGGCGTGCCCTGTGCGTAGTCGGACGCGTCGAGGAACGGCGCGTACTGCGGGAACTCCTGCTTCCACTCCGAGGCGGCCGACTGGATCGACGGCATCACGCCGAACGCCTTGGCGAACGCCAGCTGGTCGTCCTTCGAGGTGAGCTTCTCGACGAGCGCGAGGGCCGCCTTCTGGTTCGGGCTGTCGGCCGCGATGCCCCAGCAGTTCGTGAACTGCAGGGTGCCCATGCCCTTCGGGCCGGCGGGCAGCGGCACGACCTTGTAGTGCACGCTCGGGTAGTCGGAGGACATCGCGCCCGAGATCCAGTTCCCCTCGATCGTCATCGCGCCGAGGTTCTTGCCGAACGCCTCGCCGCCCCAGCCCGCCCCGACGTCCGCCGCGAACTTCATCGAGCCGTCCTTGAGCAGACCCTGCGCATAGGTCAGCGCGTCGACGTTCGCCTGGCTGTTCGCCGTCACCTTCGTGCTGTCGGCGTTCGTCAGATTGCCGCCGGCCTCGACCATAAACGCGCCGAGGCGCTCGTACTGGCCAGAGACCACGAGGCCCGTGGTGCTGCCGCTCGTGAGCTTCTTCGCGTCGGCGCTCAGCTGGTCCCAGGTCTTCGGATAGTCGGCATCCGTCAGCCCTGCCGCCTGCCAGTCATCGGTGTTGACGATCAGCTGCAGCGTCGAGAAGTCCTTGGGTGCGCAGTAGAGCTTGCCGTCGTAGGTGAAGTTCTTGACGAGCGACGGGTAGAAGTCGCTCGTGAGCGAACTCGGAAGCTTGCTGCCGTAGGCGAGCAGCGAGCCGTTGGCCGCGTAGCCCGGCAGCGAACCCGTCGAGAGGTAGAACACGTCGGCCGGCTTCTTCGCTGCGAAGCCCTGGGCGAGCTGCTGGTCGAGGTTGCTCGCGGGGATGACGGTCGCCTTGGTGCCCGAGCTCGACGACCAGTCGGCGACGGCCGACGTGACCGCCGCGGTCTCGGCGTCGCCGCTCGAGCCGATGAGCACGGTCAGCGGGTCTTTCGACGAGGTGAGGCCGCCGCTTCCCGACGAGTTGCCGCCGCCGTTGCTGTTGCCGCCGAAACCTGAGCCGCAGCCGGCCAAGGCGAACGCCGCCGCTGCGGCGACCGAGCCCATGAGCACGGTGCGGGTGAGTCTTCTGATCATCGAGCCACTCCCTCTGACATCCCCATCGATGCGCCCTTTGAACGATCTAAACCCGCGTCATTGCACAATTTGATCGATCAAATAAGGTAGGACAACGATTACGCGCACGGATGCCGCTGTCAACCCCTTTCGGGGGACAGTGACCCGCTTGTGATCACGTAAGGGAGGCGCGGATGCCGAGGCGATTGCCGACTGTCAGCGACGTCGCTCACGCGGCCGGCGTGTCCCGCCAGACCGTCTCGAACGTGCTGAACTCGCCGGGGATCGTGCGTGAGGCCACGCGGGCACGGGTCGCCGAGGCGATCGCCGAGCTCGGCTACCGCCCGCATGCGTCGGCGCGCCGGCTGCGCACCCGCCGCGCCTCGACGATCGCCGTGCGCCTCGACCCGTTCGCCGGCGGCATCTCCGGCGCCGTGCTCGACCGCTTCCTGCACGCCCTCACCGAGCGCGCCGAGGCCCGCGGGCTCACCGTGATGCTCTACACGGCGACCGACGCGGACGACGAGATCCGCCAGTTCCAGCGCCTCGTCGACGGCGCCGTCGTCGACGCGTTCGTGCTTGCGTCGACGTACTACGGCGACCCGCGCACCGAATGGCTGATCGAGCGCGGCCAGCCCTTCGTGACCTTTGGCCGGCCATGGGGCATCGCCGACCTCGCCGACCCGCTGCACTTCTGGGTCGACGTCGACGGGCGTGCGGGTGTCGCGGAGGCGGTGCGACGGCTTGAGGCCGACGGATGCCGCAGGGTCGGCTTCCTCGGCTGGCCGGCCGGCTCCGGCTCGGGCGACGAGCGCCGAGCTGGCTGGGCCGAGGCCGTCACCGCGGCGGGTGTCGACGCGGCCTCCCGGGCGGCGCTCACCGTCGAATCCGAGGAATCCGTCGGCGCGGCGCGCGCTGCGACGAGGCGGCTGCTGGAGCAGGCATCCGATCTCGACGCCGTGATCGCGGCCAGCGACACACTTGCGCTCGGCGCGCTCATCGAGACCCGCGGGAGCCTGCGCGTCGTGGGCTTCGACAACACTCCGATCGCCGCGGCGATCGGCTTCTCGAGCATCGACCAGCGCGTCGACGAGGTCGCGTCTGCCGCGCTCGAGCTTCTCGACCTCGTCGGTCGCAGCGAGGCGGACGACCCGCGCAGCCACCGCCTCATCGTTCCCGACGTGATCATGCGCGAGCCGGGCCTCGCGCTCGGCCTCGTCGGGTAGGCCCGCAGCTCGGAACGCCCGCCCTCGACCGGTCTCGATGAATCGGCGCAGGCTGCGATTGGCGCAACAATTGGTTGCGTTAATCGCGAAGGCGGCCTACTCTGACCTGCAACCGATAGTTGCAGGAGGATCATGTGGACATCTTCGACAGCGCCGAACTCGGCGAGATCAGGCGCGAGCTCTACATCGATGCCTCGCCCGAGATCGTGTTCGACGTCATCAGCATGCCGGAGCATGTGGCGCAGTGGTGGCCGGACGAGGCCGACTACGAGCCGCGTCCGGGCAGCACCGGATCGATCACCTTCGGCGACCGCGGCAACGGCGTGAAGGTGCAGGGCTTCACGGTCGTCGACCTCGATCGGCCGCGGAGCTTCTCGTTCCGCTGGACCCAGCCGGTCGGCGCGCAGGGCGCCCCGGGCAACTCGATGCTCGTCACCTTCGAGCTCGTGCCGACGGGCGAGGGCACCACGGTGAAGTTCGTCGAGACCGGCTTCCGTGAGCTCGGCTGGGACGCCGCGGCGACGGAGTCGCTTTTCAAGGACCACGTGTCCGGCTGGAACCTCTTCCTGCCGAAGCTCGCCCCGTACACCGCGTCCTTGCGGAGCGCCTCATGACCACCGCGGCGGCCATCGACGACGAGCTCTGGTCCGCCCTCGGCGACCCGACCCGCCGCCGCATCCTCGACCTGCTCCTCGAGGGCGCCGGCACGTCGACCTCGCTCAGCGAACGCCTGCCCGTCACCAGGCAGGCCGTCGCGAAGCACCTCGGAGTGCTCGACCAGGCCGGGCTCGTGCACGGCACGGTGAGCGGACGCGAGCGGCATTACGAGATCGACGCGGCCCAGTTCGCGCGCGCGGTCGCGCAGCTCGCCGCCGTGGGCGCGGCGTGGGATGCCCGACTTGCCCGCATCAAGCGGATCGCCGAGGCGATCCAGCGTCAGACGAAGAAGAGCTAGGGGAGGGCGGCCATGGTCGACATCCTGCACCGCATCGCGGTCGAGCGGATTGAGCCGGAGTCGGTGTACGACGCGCTCACCACCATCGACGGCCTCGCCGGCTGGTGGACGGAGGACACGACGGGCGACGCCGGTCTCGGCGGCACGATCGTGTTCCGCTTCCCGCCGGGCGGCTTCGACCTGAAGGTCATCGAGGCCGTGCCGAATGAGCGTGTGACATGGCTGGTCACAGGCGGCCCCGCCGAGTGGATCGACACGACCATCGAGTGGCGGCTTCGCGTCGACGGCGACTGGACGGTGTTGCTCTTCGCCCATCGCGGATGGGCCGAGCCCGTCGAGTTCATGCACCACTGCAGCACGAAGTGGGCGAGCTACCTCATGAGTCTCAAGAGGCTCGTTGAGACGGGGAAAGGGACCCCGTCGCCGCACGACGTGCGCGTCGCCGAGTTCGACTAGCGCTTCGGCTGTGCGGTGATGGCAGGCTCTCGCACCTCGCCGTCGCCCGGCTGCGTCGCCACCGGCGCTGTCGCCTCGCTGCCTCGCACCTCGGCGTTCGCCGCGGCGATCGCCTCGGCGGCGGCAGCGGCGCGAGCAGCCGGGGTCGACGCTCCGGGGCTGCGCGCCGGCATGCGGCGCGGCGGCTCGCCGCGGCGGTCCTGGCCGGGCAGCGGGCGCGACCGGCGCCCGTAGATGAGCTCGGAGGAGTCGAGCAGCCACGGCACGAGCGCGATCACGACACCGTGCACGAGCATCAGCTCGCGGCTGATGCGCCGGGCACGGTGGTTGTGCAGGATCTGCTCCCACCAGTGACCCACGATGTACTGCGGCAGGTAGACCGTCACGACCTCAGACCCGCAGAACTCGCGGCGCTTCTTGATGTACTTCGCGAGGGGGGTCGCGTAGTCGCGGTACGGCGAGTCGATCAGCGTCAGCGGGACATGGATGTTCATGTCCTTCCACTGCTGTTTGAGCCGATCGGTCGACTCGGCGTCGACGACGATGTGCACGGCCTCGATCGAGTCGTGCTTCGCCGCGATCGCGTAGTCGAGCGCCTTGAGCGCCGGCTTCTGCATCTTCCCGACGAGCACGATCGCGTGGTCGCCGGTTGAGCCGTAGGTCGTGCCGGCGTCGACCTCGACCTCCTTCTCGACGTCGCGGTAGTAGCGGTTCACGCCGAGCATCAGCAGCCACAGCACCGGCATGATGATGAACACGATCCAGGCGCCGTGCGTGAACTTCGTGATGGTGACGACGATGAGAACGGATGCCGTGAGGATCGCGCCGAACATGTTGATGCTCAGGCTGCGGATGATCGAGCCGCGGTTCATCAGCTCGCCGTCCTGCGTGCGGAATCCGGCCCCCTCCTTGCCGTCTCGAAGCAGTCGCAGCCAGTGCCGCACCATGCCCGACTGACCGAGGGTGAACGAGACGAAGACGCCGATGATGTACAGCTGGATCAGGTTCGACAGGTTCGCCTGGTAGATCACCAGCAGCACGATCGCCGCGAGCGCGAGGCCGACGACGCCGTTCGAGAAGACGAGCCGGTCGCCGCGGGTGCTGAGCGCCTTCGGCGCGTACGAGTCCTTCGCGAGCACGTAGGTCAGCAGCGGGAACCCATTGAACGCGGTGTTCGCCGCCAGCAGCAGGACGATCGCCGTCGCCGCCTGCACCACGAAGAACAGCACGGAGTTGTTGCCGAAGGTCGCCGCCGCGATCTGCGCGATGAGGCTGCGCTGCGGCTCGGTCGTGCAGTGCGCGAAGCCGACGAGGTCGCACGGGTTCTGCGCGTAGTGCACATGCGCGATGAGGCCGGTGATCACGAGGCCGACGAACAGCGTGACGGCGATGCCGCCGAGCATCAGCAGGGTGGTGCGCGCGTTGCGGATCTTCGGCACGCGGAACGCCTGCACGCCGTTCGCGATCGCCTCGACGCCGGTCAGTGCCGAGCAGCCGCTCGCGAACGCGCGCAGCAGCAGCAGGATCAGCCCGGCCTGCGTGAGCTGCTCGACATGGGCGACCGAGTAGCCGGCGGATTCCGCGACCGGGGCGTGCCCCGCGGCGGTGCGGACCAGGGCCGTGATCACCATGACGGCGATGCTGGCGGCGAAGACGTACGTCGGAATCGCGAAGGCCTTGCTCGCCTCGCGCACGCCGCGCAGGTTCGCGACCGCGATGAGGGCGACGAAGACGATGGAGAGCTCGACCCGGAACTCGTGGAGCATCGGCGCGGCGGAGATGATGTTGTCGACGCCGGAGGCGACCGACACGGCGACCGTCAGCACGTAGTCCGTGAGCAGGGCGGCGGCCACGATGAGGCCGGCCTTCTCGCCGAGGTTCTTGTGCGCGACCTCGAAGTCGCCGCCGCCCGACGGGTAGGCCCTGATCAGCTGGCGGTACGAGGCGACGACGGTGACGAGGACGACGACGACCGCGAGGGCGATCCACGGGGAGAACGCCAGGAACGACACCCCGCCCGCGAGCAGGATCAGCATGAGCTCCTGCGGGCCGTACGCCACGGAGGACAGCGCGTCGGAGGCGAAGATGGGTAGCGCAAGACGCTTCGGCAGCAGCTGGCCCTCGAGCTTCTCGCTCGCCAATGGCTCACCGATCAACCAGCGTTTGGCAGAGAAGGCCTCGGTGGTTGAGGTCTTAGCCTCGTTTGTCACGAGCGGCAACTCTAATACCCGCCAAACACCTGTCAAAACCGCGCGCCGCGATCTCGGGACACCTCTAAGCAGGTGTTCAGCGGTGTATCACCTGCAGAACATCCGCCCGCAGGCGCGCGAGCTCGGCGCGCAGGCGGCCGACCGCGGCATCCGTCAGCTCGCCCTTGGCCGCCACCGCCCGCAGCTCGCTGCGCAGCTGCTGGCGGAACTCGTTGAGGGCGAGCTCTGCCTCGCGCAGCGCGAAGCGCGAATGCACCTGTGCGTCGACGTTGAGGTTCTGTGGACCGGCCTGGAAATCGCCTGGCTTCGCGTGCTCCTTCGACTCGCGCGCGGCGCTCGCCAGGTCGGCGCGCAGGGACTTCAGGGCGTCGTTGACGCCCTGGCGCACCTCGTCGGCCAGGCGGCGCACGGAGTCGGTGACCTCGGCTTCGATGTCGCGGAGCTCGGCCTCTCGTGCTGTGAGCTCTTCCCTGCCCGCATCCGTGATCTCATAGACCGTCTTGCGGCCCTGCGTGGTCTTGGTGACCAGGCCCTCTTCTTCCAGCTTCGAGAGCCGCGGATAGATGGTGCCCGCGCTCGGGCTGTAGGTGCCGCCGAAGCGGGCCTCGAGCGCCTGGATGAGCTCGTAGCCGTGCTTCGGCGCCTCTTCGAGCAGGCTGAGCAGGTAGAGGCGGAGGCTGCCGTGGCTGAAGACCGGGGGCGTCATGCGGTGGCCTTGGGCGCGTCGTCCGGTGCGCCGGTGGACGCTGCGCGCCGGACGACGGAGAGGTTGCCGCTCACGGAGTTGGCGTTCACGTCGATCCAGAGCTTGTCGAGCGGGCCGTCCTGGTAGTCGAAGTTGCGGGCGCCCGCGCCGCGGTAGATGGAGTTGTCGACCTGCAGCACGCCGGACACCGTGTTGACGCGGAAGCGGGCAGGCGCGTCGCCGTCGAGGCGCAGCGTGAGGTCGCCGCTCACCGTGTTGTGGCGGATCGTGTCGGGAATCCCGCGCACATCGAGGAAGACGTTGCCGCTCACGCCGTCGACCGTGACCCGGCTGAGCGTGCCGCTCGCGGTGACGTCGCCGCTGACCGTGTTCGCCTTGACGGCGCCGAGGTGGTTCTGAACCGCCAGCTCGCCGGAGACGGCATTGAGCTCGACGTTGCCGACGAGAGTGTCGGCGGTGAGGTCGCCGTTCACCGTGCTGAGGCGGGCGTCGCTGATGAGGCCCGAGACCAGGGCGTGGCCGCTGACCGTGCCGAGCTTGAGGGCGACGTTGCGCGGCACCAGGACGCTCACGTCGGCGCGCGCGCGGCCCTGCCAACTGCGGAAGACGTCGATGAAGTTGTCCCAGCGCAGCTGGGGGTGGTCGATCTCGAGGCGGCCGTTCTCGGTGGTGATCTTGATGTCCTTGCCGGTGACGGCGGAGACCTCGACGCGGGTGGTCGGCTCGTCGTGGCCGATGACGTCGACCTGACCGCCGATCAGGCTGATCTTGACGGACGTGATGCCGTCGATGTCGACGGTCTTCGACTGGCCCGGGTTGACGAGCCACTTCTCTTCGGGCATTTCGCACTCCAAACGCGATATATCTCGAACGCTGCAGGATCAGAATAACACGATATATCGCGTTTGCAATGCCGGTTCCACCCCTGCGAGGCGGTCCCGCGCACCCAGGTGCGCGTTATCTCTCGCTGACAGGATGCACGCATGCATCGTCTCGCCGTCCTGAGCATGAAGAACCGCGCGCTCATCGCCCTCATCACGATCTGCGCCGCGGTCTTCGGAGGCTTTGCGCTGACGAATCTCAAGCAGGAACTGATCCCCTCTGTGCAGTTCCCGCAGCTCGCGATCCTGACGACGTACCCCGGCGCGAGCCCGGCGGTGGTCTCGAACGACGTCAGCACGCCGATCGAGACGGCGATCCAGGGTGTGCCGGGCCTCGATCAGACGTCGGCGGTCAGCTCGACCAACCAGTCGCTGATCACGGCGCAGTTCAATTACGGCACCAACCTCGACACGGCCGAGCAGAAGCTCAACCAGGCGATCAACCAGATCTCGTCGGCGTTGCCCGCCAACGTCACGCCCCAGGTGATCAGCGCGAGCCTCGACGATCTGCCCGTCATCCAGATCGCGGCGACCGGCACGGAAGACACGGCCAAGCTCGGCGACGACATCACGCGCCTCGTGCTGCCCGAGATCAAGAAGGTCGACGGGGTCGACGACGCCCAGCTCATCGGCCTCGCCGGCCAGCGGGTGACGATCACACCTGACAGCGCGAAGCTTGCCGCCGCCGGGCTGAGCACACAGGCGATCACGAGCGCGCTGCAGCAGAACGGCGTGCTCGTCGGCGCCGGCCAGCTCACGCAGGGCGCGCAGACGCTGACCGTGCAGGCCGGCTCGCAGCTCGGGTCGGTCGACGACATCACGGGACTGCCGCTGATTTCAGGGCAGGGGGCGGATGCCTCGGGCCGACCCGGTCTGCCGCTGGCGGCGCCCGCGGCTGTTCAGCCGAAGACCATCGGCGACGTGGCATCCGTCGCCCTTGATACCGACCCGACCACCACGCTCTCGCGCGTGAACGGCGAACCCGCGCTCACGATCGCCGTCACCAAGCTGCCAGCGGCCAACACCGTCGCGGTCTCAGACGGGGTCAAGAAGCTCATTCCCGACCTCAAGGACAAGCTCGGCGGCGACGTCAAGCTCACCACCGTGTTCGATCAGGCGCCGTTCATCACGCAGTCGATCTCGTCGCTGGCAGAAGAGGGCCTGCTCGGCCTCGGATTCGCGGTGATCGTGATCCTGGTCTTCCTGCTCTCGGTGCGGTCGACGATCGTGACCGCGATCTCGATTCCGACGAGCGTGCTCATCACCTTCATCGTGATGTGGGCGAGCGACTACACGCTGAACATCATCACGCTCGGCGGCCTGACGATCGCGATCGGGCGCGTGGTCGACGACTCGATCGTCGTCATCGAGAACATCAAGCGACATCTCGTGCCGGGCGCCGACCGGGCCGCGACTGTGGTGAAGGCCGTGCGCGAGGTGGCCGGCGCGATCACGGCGTCGACCATCACGACCGTCGCGGTGTTCGCTCCGATCGCCTTCGTCGGCGATGTCACGGGTGAGCTGTTCCGTCCGTTCGCGCTGACGGTCACGATCGCGCTGCTCGCGTCGCTGCTGGTCGCGCTCACGATCGTGCCTGTGCTCGCCTACTGGTTCGTGCGGCCCCCCAAGCTCAAGCCCGGAAGTCGCGCCGCGATCGACGAGCAGATCGAGGCGGGAAGAACCGACGAGCTCGAGCACCCGACCCGGCTGCAGCGGGGCTACCTGCCGATCATCCGGTGGACGCTGCGCCACTCCGGCGTCACCGTGCTCATCGCGGTCGGGGTGCTCGTCGGCACCGTCGCGCTCGGCCCGCTGCTCACCACGAACTTCCTCGGCGACAGCGGCCAGAACACGCTCACCGTCAACCAGACCCTGCCGCCCGGCGCGAGCCTCGACGCCAAGAACGACGCATCGAAGCCCGTCGAGAAGCTGCTGCGCGACACGAAGGGAGTCGAGATCGTGCAGACCTCGGTGGGGGGCAGCGGCAGCGCGATCGCCGACGCGTTCGGCGGCGGCGGAAGCGGCACGACCTTCTCGGTCACCACGGACGCGAGCGCAGACCAGGTCGCCCTGCAGAACACGATCAAGGACGAACTGAAGACCCTGCATGACGTCGGCACCGTGCAGCTCGCGTCGAGTCAGGGCCTCGGTGGCTCCAGCGACATCGAGATCGACGTGACGGCGCCGAACGACGAGAGTCTGCAGCAGGCATCCGACGCGCTCGTCAAGAAGCTGGACGGCTATCACTCCCTCACCCAGGTGAGCAGCGGGCTGTCGGCCGACCTGCCGTACATCGCCGTCGACGTCGACCGTGCGAAGGCCGCGCAGGCGGGCCTCACCGAGGTCGCGCTCAGCCAGCTCGTCTCGCAGTCGATGCAGCCGACGCAGATCGGCACGATCGCCATCGACCAGACGACGCTCAAGATCTACCTCGACAACCCCGATGCGCCGACGACGGTCGATCAGCTGAAGGCGCTGCAGGTGCCGACGGCGACGGGCCCCGTGGCGCTCAGCGACCTCGCCGACGTGCATCAGTCGACCGGCCCGACCAAGGTCACGACCGTCAAGGGCCAGCGCAGCGCGACGATCACGGCGACGCCCGCCAGCCAGGACCTCACCCAGGCGAACCGCGACGTCAACACCGCGCTCGCCGCGGTGCACCTGCCGACCGGTGCGACCGCGACCCTCGGCGGTGTGCAGCAGAGCCAGTCGCAGGCGTTCTCGCAGCTGGGGCTCGCGCTGCTCGCGGCGATCCTGATCGTCTACATCGTCATGGTCGCGACGTTCAAGTCGCTGCGGCAGCCGCTGCTGCTGCTCGTCTCTGTGCCGTTCGCCGCGACCGGCGCGATCCTGCTGCAGCTCGTCTCGGGCGTCCCGCTCGGCGTCGCCTCGCTCATCGGCGTGCTGATGCTGATCGGCATCGTGGTGACGAACGCGATCGTGCTCGTCGACCTCGTGAACCAATATCGAGAACGGGGGATGCCTGTGCCGGAGGCCGTCGCGCACGGAGCCTCTCGGCGTCTGCGCCCCATCCTGATGACCGCGCTCGCCACGATCTGCGCGCTCACGCCCATGGCGCTCGGCATCACGGGGCATGGCTCGTTCATCTCGCAGCCGCTCGCGATCGTGGTGATCGGCGGGCTCGTTTCGTCGACGGTGCTGACGCTGGTCGTGCTGCCGACGCTGTACAACCTCGTCGAGGGCGCGCGCGAGCGTCGGCTCGCGCGTCGCGCGGCGGTGACCAACTAGTTCCGTCCGCGCGATACGGTCGCGTCCGCGCGCTGTGTACGTGCGGACCGCGCGGCGTTGGCCGTATCGCGCGGATGGCGCTTACTTGCTGCGCGGGGGCGCGGTCTTGACGCCCTTCGCCAGCGCCTGCTGCAGCGCGACGTACTGCGGCTTCGGCTTCAGCTCATCGTCGTAGAGCGTCGCGCCGCCCTCTCCGGGGAAGTACTGCGGGATCCAGGAATCCTTGTCGTCCAAGTCCCACAGCGTGTAGGAGATGCACTGCTTCACCGCGAGGCACGCGCTCATCGAGTCGGCGAACATCGAGCTCTGAATCGTCTTGTCGATCTTGCTGACGGGGGTGCGCGCCTTCACGTCGGCCTCGGTGATCGCGACGTCGATGCCGAGCTTCGCGTACTGCGTCATGACGGTCTGCAGATCCTGCTCGGGGTCGTCGGCGTCGAGGTGC
The DNA here is from genome assembly GCF_003627055.1 of Gryllotalpicola protaetiae. Classification (NCBI taxonomy): domain Bacteria; kingdom Bacillati; phylum Actinomycetota; class Actinomycetes; order Micrococcales; family Microbacteriaceae; genus Gryllotalpicola; species Gryllotalpicola protaetiae. The sequence goes on along the minus strand of NZ_CP032624.1, from coordinate 1,326,861 downwards.
GTCTCGAAGCCGACGCCGTCGATCGGCACGCCCTGCGCGACGAGCTGCTTCACGAAGTCGTACTCGGCCTGCGACTTGAGCCCGTCGGTCTCGATGCCGTAGTCGTTGAGGAACAGCTTCGCGTCAGGGTCGGCGGCGTGCGCCCAGCGGAACGCGTCGGCGATGTAGTCGGGCCCGAGCTTCTCGATCCAGATGTTGTCGCGCAGGTTCCCGCTGTCGTCGAACGCCTCGTTCACGACATCCCACTGCCAGATCTTGCCGGTGAAGTGCGTGACCTCGTCGGTGATGTGCTTCTGCAGGATCGCGCTCAACTGGTCGGCGGTGAGGCTCGGCGCCTCGTCGGTGAGCCATTGCGGCAGCTGCGAGTACCAGACCAGATTGTGGCCGCGCACGAGCTGTCCGTGCGCCTGCGCGAAGTCGACGAGCTTGTCTGCGGCCGACCAGTCGTACTGGCCCTGCTTCGGCTCGACGACCTCCCATTTCATGGCGTTCTCGGGCGTCACGGTCGAGAACTGCTGGGCAGTGAGCTTCGCGTACGCGCTGTCCGACAGCCTGTCGGTGTCGACGGCGACGCCGACGCGCAGACCAGACTTCTCGGCGATGGTGCGCAGTGGGGCGGCGGATGCCTGCGGCGCCGTCGCCGCGGGCTGCGAAGTGCACCCCGCGAGCCCGGCGAGTGCCGCCACGGCGAGCAGGGCGACGGTGGCGCGGGCGAGGGTCTGGGCGCGGCGGTTCACGGCGGCACTCCTTCGTGCTGTCGGACGGTGGGGTCGGCCTACCCTATTCGCCGAGCTGGCGGTGCAGGAAACCGGCGATGGCCGCCTGCATGCGCGGAGTGAGCACGCCGAAGGAGTGCAGCTTGCCCTGGGTCACCTCGACGGTGACCGGCACGCCCGCTTTCTTCAGCGCGGCAGCGAACGCGTCGCCCTGCTCGCGGGGCACGAAGTCGACGGATGCCTGTCCGATGAACGTCGGCGGGGTGGCCGCGCTCACCGCGAGCAGCGGAGACGCCATCGGCGCCGACGGGCAGCGTGCGAGCGACGGGCAGTTCAGGTATCCGGTCTCATCCGCCGTCAGCCGCGGGTCCTGCCGGGCCGTCAGTTGACCAGCGGTCAGGTCCATGGGGCCCGAGAGGTCGACGAGCGCCTTCAGGCCGCTGTCGTGCGTCGCGAGCGTTGCCGCGAGGTTGCCGCCGGCAGAGCCGCCGAAGACCCCCAGGCGGGTCGGGTCGATCTCGTAGTGGCGCACGGTGGCGGGCGCGCGCAGGAAGCGCAGCGCGGCGAGCGCGTCGTCGGGCTGCGCGGGGTAGCGCGCCGTCGGCCAGAGGCGGTAGTCGATGTTGAAGGTGACGAAGCCGGACTTGGCGAGCCACTCGCACGTGTCCTGCACTGTCGACTTGTCGCCGGAATGCCAGCCGCCGCCGTGAATCAGCAGAACCGCGGGGCGCGGCTTCCCGGTCGCGGTCGGAGCGCAGACATCCAGCTGCTGCGCACGGTCGGCGGTGCCGGCGTAGGGCACGTCGGCTGTGACGACGACCCCGGCCGGCGCGGCGCTGTGCGCCACCGCCGCGGGGGCGGCATGCGCGCCGGCTGCGGTCGGCGCTGCATCCGTCGCAGAGCATGCCGCGAGCGCGGCGGTCAGCGCGAGTGCTGACATGGCGGCGAGGGCGCGCCCCCGATTGCGGAGACGGTGCCACGCCGGTGAGAAGTGCGTGGCCACTGGTGGCGTCTCCCGTTGCTGTGTAACCCGCAGATCATAAGCACGGGTGGGCGGGTAGTTGGGACACCCGTTTGGGGCCTACGGCCGCGTGCGCGGGTGAAACGGCAGTTCCGCGGGCGATCTTCCGCCCGCGGACGCGACGTTTCACCCGCGCACGCCGCGCGGCGGGCTCTCAGGCCGGTGCCGTAGCCTGGTCAGGTCGGCTTTCTGATGTGCCCAGTGTGGGCAACCCAAAGTATGTATGTCAGAGGCGCCGGTAGGAGCGATTCGTGCTCCCGGACCTCGTCGCAGAGCGGGCTCTGACTCATGCACAACTTCAGAAAGCAGTGGCTTCTCCATGCCCAAGAACGAGAAGCGCGGTGGCAGCCGCGCGCCCAAGAACTTCGAGCCGAATTCCTCCTATTCGCGTGCCAAGAAGCCGAAGCCCGGCTCGCGCAGCCCCGGCCACCGCGGGTACAAGCCCGAGTCCGAGTCGGATGCCCCGCAGAAGAAGACCCGCTGGTCGTCCGAGACGCGCGTTGCGCGCGGCCACTCGGCCGACCGTCGCGAGTCCGACCGCCCGCAGCGCTTCGAACGGCTCGATCGTTTCGACCGCGAGCGCGAGCACAATCGGGGTGAGCGCCGCTTCGACCGCGCGAACCCCGAGCGTCGCGACCGCGACGAGCGTGCGCCGCGCAGCTTCGACGACCGCCCCGCGCGTGGCTTCGATCGGGACGACCGCGGCTCGCGTCGTTTCGGCCGCGATGACCGCGCACCGCGCCGTTCTGACGACCGGCCCGCGCGCAGCTTCGATCGGGACGACCGGCCCGCGCGCAGCTTCGATCGGGACGACCGCGCTCCGCGCCGTTTCGATCGGGATGACCGCCCTGCGCGCAGCTTCGACCGCAGCGATCGCCCGGCTCGTGATTTCGATCGCACCGATCGTCCCGCGCGCCGTTTCGACGGCGACCAGCGCCCCGCCCGCCGCTTCGAGAACAACGAGCGCTTCGACCGCGGTGAGCGCCGCTTCGAACGCTCCAACCGCTTCGAGCGCGACCGCACCGACCGCCCGCGTCATTTCGACCGTGACGACCGCAGCCCGCGCCGCTTCGAGCAGAGCGACCGTCCGCGTCGCGACAGCCGCACCTCCGACTTCTATGGCGACGCCCAGAAGAAGGCTTCGTTCACCCCGCAGGACGACGTCGTGCTCGAGCGTCTGACCGCCCAGGCGACCCAGGCCGGCGACGTCGAGGGCACGACCTTCGCAGATCTCGGCCTCGGCCAGGGCATCGTGCGCGCACTGGGCGACATGGGCGCCGAGAGCCCGTTCCCGATCCAGGCGGCGACGATCCCCGACGTGCTCGCCGGCCGCGACGTGCTCGGCCGCGGGCGCACCGGCTCCGGCAAGACCATCGCCTTCGGCGCGCCCGTGGTCGAGGGGCTGCTGCGTTCAGGCTCGGCGGAGATCCAGTCGGGCAAGCGCAGCAAGCGCCAGTTCGGTCGCGCGCCTCGCGCGTTGATCCTCGCGCCGACGCGCGAGCTCGCTCTGCAGATCGACCGCACGGTGCAGCCGATCGCCCGCTCCGTCGGCCTCTTCACGACCCAGATCTACGGCGGCGTTCCGCAGCGCTCGCAGGTCGTCGCGCTCGAGCGCGGCGTCGACATCGTCATCGGCACCCCCGGTCGCATCCTCGATCTTCTCGAGCAGGGCCGCCTCGACCTCTCCGAGGTGCGTGTGACGGTGCTCGACGAGGCGGACCACATGTGCGACCTCGGCTTCCTCGAGCCGGTGCAGACGATCCTGCGCCACACGGCCGACGGCGGCCAGAAGCTGCTCTTCTCTGCGACCCTCGACACCGGTGTGGCGGCGCTCGTCAACGAGTTCCTGATCGACCCGGCCGTTCACGAGGTCGCCGGCGAGGACCAGGCCTCGGGCACCATCGAGCACCGTGTGCTCGTCATCGACCACCGCGAGAAGCTCGAGGTCATCCGCGAGCTCGTCGACCGCGGCGGGAAGACGCTGGTCTTCACGCGCACGCGCAGCTACGCGGAGGACGTCGCGAACGGCCTCGAGGACGAAGGCATCGCGGCCGTCGCTCTGCACGGCGACCTCAACCAGGCCAAGCGCACGCGCAACCTCGAGAAGCTCACGAAGGGCCGTGTGAATGTTCTGGTCGCGACGGACGTCGCCGCCCGCGGCATCCACGTCGATGACATCGATCTCGTGATCCAGGCGGACGCGCCCGACGAGTACAAGACCTACCTGCACCGCTCGGGCCGCACTGGCCGCGCCGGGAAGACGGGCACGGTCGTGATGCTCACGTCGCGCGGCCGCACGCGCCGCATCGAGGGCCTGCTCGAGCGCGCCGAGATCACCGCGGAGTGGTCGGAGGTGCGTCCCGGCGATGTGCTGCTCGCCGACCTCGCGAACGGCACCGCCGAGTAGCAATCGAGGCGAGCGCGGGTGAAACGCCGTGTCCGCGGGAGGAGTTTCTCCCGCGGAACGGTCGTTTCACCCGCGCAGGCGTTACTTCGCCGAGATCGAGCCCGGCGCCGACGCGTTCCCGGCCTGGTCGAGGGCGAGGTAGTCGAGCACGTCGGCACCGCTGATACGGACCGGGTGCGTGTACGGCTGCCAGCCTGACTGCGGGCCGAGCGGCCCGTCGTCGATGCGGTACAGGACCGTCACCGGTGCGGCGAAGTCATCCGTCGCCGTCAGCGTGACGAACCCGTTCCTGGCCAGCGTCGCGGTGACCACTGGCGGCGTCTTGTCCGCCCCGGGGTAGGCCGCGAGGTAGGCGGTCTCGACCGCGTTCGCGTCCTCCCCGGCAGCAGCCAGACGCACCCCGGCGCCGGCGCCGTCGATCACGTGCGTGATCGAGCCGTTGCCGTTGAGGAAGCGCGTCACCATGTCGACGAACTGCACCCCCGACCGCGTCGGCGCCTGGATCGCGGAATCCTCGACGATGTCCAGCCCCTGGTTGAAATAGGAGTAGACGCCGAGGCCGTACGCGGTGTGCGTGCGCACCGAGTCGGCGACCCGGTACGACGCATAGCCGTTGCGGGATGCCCCACCTGAGCGGTCCGTCCAGGCGGCCTGGTTCGGCACGTCGTAGGGCAGCTCGCTCTGATAGAAGACCGTCGTGCCGCCTTCGCCGTTCCACACCACCTGGTTCTTCTGGTAGTGCTCGACGAACAGCCCGAGCGCGGTCACGTCGTCGCCGTTGACCTCGAGGCCGGTGTTCGCGGTGTTCTGCGTCCACCCGACCCCGGCGCCGTGGTCGGCGCGCCACGACCAGATGTCATCGAGGATGACGTGGTCGCTGTTCACGACGATCGCCGTGTCCGTCTTGCCCGGCTCGGCCCCGCCGACGCGCACGAACACGTCGATGAGCGTTGTCGGGTCGCTGGCGGATGCCGGGCTGTGCCCGTTCCCGTGGCTGTCGCCGATCTCGATGAGCGACGGCGAGAGCTTCGCCCCGGCGTCGACGGTGATGCCGGAGATCACGACGCCGTTGACGTCCGAGGTCTGCAGCGCTGCCTTGCCGTTCGTCGGAACGAGGGTCGGCAGGCCGAGGCCGAGCACGACGGTGTCGGGCCGGGTCACCTGGATCGCCTGCGCGTACCGGTACTCGCCCGGTGTGAGCAGCAGGTTCTTGCCGGAGGCCAGCGCCTGGTTGATCTTCTGCACCGAGTCGCTTGGGCGTGCGATGAAGAACGAGCTGATGGGCAGGGAGCGGCCGGCTGAGGCATCCGTCGACCAGTTCACACCGCTCGTGTTCGTACCGGCCTTGGGCACGAACACCTTGTACTGGTTGCCGGTGACATAGAGGAACGGAGCGTCCCGCGTATCGGGCGTCGTCGGCAGCGTCGTGTACGGCGGAGTCGGGAACGACTGGGCCGGGGCGCCCTGCACACCGCTGAAGGTCATGTTCCAGACGCTGCCGTTCCACGAGCCGATCGACGAATCGCGGGTGTACCACTGCTGCTGCGAGCCCGAGATCACCTGGCCGGAAACCTTCGAGTTGGCGAGGTAGCCGCCGCTCGAGTAGCCGCCGTAGGCCGGGAACAGCGAGAGGTTGCCGGCGACGTCGACGCGGCGCAGCGGCGCGGCCTGCGAGACCGCCCAGGTCAGCTGGCCCGCGGGTGCGTTGCCCTCGGGGAAGTTGCCGCCAACGGCGCCGGGGAAGTCGCTCGCGTTGTAGTTCGCGCTCGCGATGTCGGCATCGGTCGCCTTCTGGATCGGGTTGATCTTCACGTTCGACAGCGAACGCCAGAAGTTGGTCAGCGCGCTCTCACCGCCGGCCCACGGCATCGCCTGGTGGCTCGCCTGGCCGTCGGAGTGGATCGCACCGTTCAGCGTGACGTCGTCGGGCGACGCGCCGAGGCCGGCCACCTGCTCGTAGTAGCCAACGGCGCCGTTGACAAGGTCGGCGTACGAGCCGGTGTCACCGTCGATGTACTGCTGGAAGGTGGCGTTCGAGCCGTCGGTTCCGTCGGCGCAGCCGTAGGTGCCCGGCAGGAAGAGCACGGCGTGACGGTTCGTTGAGAACTCGCCCTCGCCACCCGCGGCCGCGAGCGCCTGGTTGATCTTGGAGACCGGCCAGCTCGGGTCGATGATCGTCACGTTCGACCCGAAGCCCGGGTTGGTCGGCACCTTGCCGCCCGTCGTGCCACCCGCGCACGCCTTCGGCTGCAACGCCTGGTCGTTGCCGTCGGGCCCGGTCGTGTACACGTTGAGGTCGAACAGCGAGTATCCGTAGGGCAGCAGCCGCGACGTGCCGGTGACCCGCAGGAATCGGCCGCTCACCGGCTGGTCGAACGTGACGGTGTGCACACCGGCCGTGGCGTTCGTGCCGCTGTAGACCTGGGTGAAGTCCTGGCTGTTTTGCGAGGTCGAGATGGTGAAGTCCTTCGCCCCCGCCGCCTCCCAGTTGAGCGTCACCGAGCAGATGCCCTGGCTCGAGCCGAGGTCCACCTGGATCCATTCAGGGTCGTGCCCCTGCGCGCTCTCCCATCGGGTTCCCGAGTTGCCGTCGACAGCGTTCGCCGCGACGTTGCTGCCGTTCACACTCGATGCGGTGGCGACCTTGCCCGCGGCGACATCGGTCGTGCCGCAGGTGGTCGGGTCTGCTTGTGCGGCGGATGCCGCGAGGCCGACTCCTGACGCAACGAGCAATGCCGCTGCGAGTAGAGCCGTCCCCTTGATGCGCGTGCGAGCGCGAGGTTTCACGCTGTTCTCCTTTGAACTGCGATTGGTCAGAGGGGCTGCGCAGCCCCTCTCAGCCAGGCGATGAGCCCGACGATCGTGGCCTCGACGGCCTCCGGCATGTCGACGGTCTCGTCGTGCAGCCATTGCACCTGGAGCCCGTCCATGACGGCGATGGTGGCGGAGGCGGCGGCGAGCAGCCGCTCCTCCGTGGTGCCTTCTGGCGCGACGGTTGCGTAGGCGTCCGCGATCATTCGGCGCAGGCCGTCGAATCGGCTGCGAAAGAACGCGGCGGCTGGGTGCGAATCGGTGACCGACTCGGCCGAGAGCACCGCGTACGCCTGCACAAGGCCTGCCCGCGTCAGGTTCAGCCGCACCGTTCCGAGCATGTGGCGAAGCAACTCGTCGCCGGTCGGCGCCTGATGGCGCTCCAGGTGGGCGACGTCTTCGTCGTCGCGGTACTCGAGCACGGCGATCAGCAGATTGTCCTTCGACCCGAAATGGTGAAGGACGCCGGCATGGGTCATGCCGGCGAGCTCCGCGATCTCGATCAGCGAGCCCTTGTTGTAGCCCTTGGCACCGAAGACCGTGGTCGCGGCCGAGAGGATACGACGCCGGGTCTCGGCCGTCCTGGCCTGTGGCTTCTGCACCCGATCCGCGGCAGCTGCGACGCGCGGTTCGGGCGAGAAGGAACTCATAGTGGGGATCCTCCCACTTCTGCGGCGCTCGTTACGGAAACGTGATGGAAAAGACTTACTGACACGTTAGTAAGTATCGCTAGAGTCGGAACGCGGGTCAACGCCGATCGCTGCGAAGGTGTCGGACGGCCCGCGGCCCCACCACTGATTCGGGCGCACGCCGCCCACGTTTCCGCTCTGCAAGGAGGCATTGACTGTGAAACGCCCCATGAGGTTGGCCGCACTCGCCCTCGGCGTGATCGCTGCCGCATCACTCGCCCTGACGGGCTGCTCGTCGAGCGGCTCGACCGGCTCAGCGTCTGGCGGAGGCTCGCACGCCCTCACCATCGGCATGCCGAACGGCCCCCAGACCAACAATTCGAATCCGTTCCTGAACACCTCTGCCGCTCGCTCGCTCGGCTACGCCTTCGCGATCTACGAGCCGCTCGCCCAGGTCAACGACACCCGCCCGGCGAACAAGCCGGTGCCGTGGCTCGCCAAGTCCTGGGAGTGGAACACCGACTACACCCAGCTCAAGCTCACGGCTCGCGACGGCGTGAAATGGTCGGATGGCAAGCCGTTCACCGCTGCGGACATCGCCTACTCGCTGCAGTTGCGCAAGGACAACCCGGCGCTCAACTCAGAGGGCCTGCCCTACGGTGACATCACGACCGACGGCGACACGGTCACGGTCAACTTCACCACGGGCCAATTTGTGAACCAGATCAAGGCGCTGCAGCTGTTCATCGTTCCCGAGCACATTTGGAAGAACATCAGCGACCCCACGAAGGACCTCAACCAGAAGCCAGTAGGCACCGGCCCCTACGTGCTCAAGAGCTGGACGAACCAGGCTGTCACCCTGGACGCGAACAAAGACTACTGGGGCGGGAAGCTCGCCGTTCCCGAGCTTCGGTACACCTCGTACTCCGGCAACGACACCTTGACCACGGCGCTGGCGACCGGTGCGGCGCAATGGGGCTGGACCTTCATTGCCGACTACCAGAACGTCTACGAAGCCAAGGACAAGGCGAACAACCACGCGTTCTTCCCTGCCGGCCTCGGCATCGACGCGCTGTATCTCAACACGCAGACGGCACCGTTCAACGACGTGGCGGTGCGCAAGGCCCTGAGCCTGGCCGTCGACCGCGAGAAGGAGAGCAAGGTCGCTGAATCCGGTATCTTCCCGGAGCTGACCAACGTCACCGGCATACCCACGCCGGCAGGGGAGTCGTTCATCGACTCTGAGTACAAGGGTCAGAACTACAAGGTCGACGTGGCCGGCGCCAAGAAGGTGCTGACGGATGCAGGGTACAGCTACGACGGCGACCAGCTGATCGGCAAAGACGGAAAGCCGGTCACGTTCACGCTGCAAGACCCGGCCGGCTGGAACGACTATGACAGCGGGCTTCAGCTGATCGCGGACTCGGCCAAGCAGATCGGCATCACCGCCAAGGTTGAGACACCGACCGCGGACGCATGGACCGCCGCGGTCAACACCGGTGACTTCCAGGCGACCCTGCATTGGACCAACGCCGGAGTCACCCCGTGGGAGATGTACTCGAACATCTTCGACCCCGCGTACTACGTGGCTCCCGGCAAGGACGCGGTGTGGAATTACGGCCGCTACCAGAATCCTGACGCCGCGGCGGCCTTCAAGGAGTACACGGACGCGACGGACGACGCAGGGCGCCAGGCAGCGCTCGCCAAGATCGAGAAGATCTTCGTCGACGACGTGCCCGCGATTGCGATGGATGCGCGCCCTGCAGGCGCCGAATACTCGTCGAAGTACTACACGGGGTGGCCGTCTGACGACAACGCATACGCCAACCCGCAGCCGACGGTGGCCAATGTGGCGTACATCCTGACCAAGCTCAAGCCGGCCAACTGACGCCACGCGTGCGCGGGGTCGGCACTACCGCCCCCGCGCACGCCCTCGACCAGAAAAGAGCGAATCCGTGACGACGACGCACGAGCCGCCCGCCCCCGCGGCGGATAACTCCACGAGAGAAGCCGGAGGGGCCGTACTCGCTGCAGCTGGCCTGACCAAGCATTTCGCCGTGCGCGGGCTGGGTGCCCGCGGCGCGGTCGTGCACGCTGTCGACGACCTGGATCTGGAGTTGCACGCGGGCGAGGTGGTCGCCCTGGTTGGTGAGTCGGGCTCCGGCAAGTCCACGGTGGCACGCCTGCTCGCGCGCCTGTACCCGCAGACCCGCGGGGAGGTGCTGCTTCGCGGCCGGCGGGTCACAGCCCAACGGGGCAGGGCCTTCCGCGGCTACGCCCGCCGGGTGCAGATGATTTTCCAGGACCCGTTCGCATCGCTCAATCCGGTGCACACCGTCCGCTACGTGCTGACCAGGGCTTTGCGAATCCACCGGCACGCTCTGCGCGGAACCGAGCTCGAGCAGGAGCTTGCCGAGCTGCTCGACCAAGTGCAACTGAACCCTGAGCGGTACCTCGACAAGTACCCGCATGAGCTCTCCGGTGGCCAGCGGCAGCGTGTCGTCATCGCGCGGTCTCTCGCCGCAAACCCCGAAGTGCTGCTCGCAGATGAGCCGATCTCCATGCTCGACGTCTCGATCCGCGTCGGCATCCTCAATCTGCTGCGCGACCTGCGCGACCGCTTCGGCATCGCGCTCCTCTACATCACGCATGACATCGCATCCGCGCGCTACTTCGCCGACCGCATCAACGTGATGTACGCCGGTCGCGTCGTCGAGAGCGGCGACAGCGAGTCCGTCACACAGGACCCGGCGCACCCCTACACGCAGTTGCTCATCAACTCTGCCCCTGACCCAGACCGCTTCATCGACCGTGGCCCGACAGGAGCGCATGGTGAGCCGCCCAGCATGGTGCGGCCGCCGGAAGGCTGTCGCTTCCGCCCACGGTGCCCGTTTGCCACGAGCCTGTGTGAGACGCTGCCGCCGCTCGCCCAGGTCGCGCCGGGGCGACGGGTCGCCTGCTGGGGCTACGCAGACGCGTCCGCTGAGACGCGGGCGCTCGTTCCTGCCGGCGCCGAGATTCCGCAGCTCGGCGATGCGCGTGCGATGCTGACCGTCCCGGCCGAGGGGGCGGCCGAATGAAGTTCTTCATCCGTCGACTGGTCTTCTATGTCGTCACCGCGTGGGCCGCGGTGACGATCAACTTCTTCATCCCGCGCATCATCCCGGGAGACCCCGTTCAGTCGCTCATCAACAAATTCCATGGCCAGCTGTCGACGAGCGCGATCCATTCGCTCTATGTGCTGTTCGGCCTCGACAAACACACCAGCCTCTGGCAGCAATACCTGCAGTACTGGGGGCAGCTCTTCCATGGCAACCTCGGACTGTCCTTTGCCTTCTTCCCGACTCCGGTCTCAGAGGTGATCGGTCAGGCGCTGCCGTGGACGATCGGACTGGTCGGCGTCGCCACTTTGATCTCGGTCGTGCTGGGGACCCTCGCCGGCACCTTCATCGGCTGGCGGCGTGGCAGTTGGCTCGACGGGATCCTGCCCGTCACGACCTTCTTCTCATCGGTGCCCTACTTCTGGCTGGGGCTCATCGTGATCGCGATCTTTGCGGTCACCTGGCAGGTCTTCCCCGCCGGCGGCGGGTATGACGGCGGTCTCGTGCCCTCGTTGAGCTTCGAGTTCATCGGCTCGGTGCTGTACCACGCCGTGCTGCCGGGCATCACGGTGGTGCTCTCATCGATCGCCGGGTGGATCCTCGGAATGCGGAACATGATGGTCACGGTCACCAGCGAGGACTATGTGACGGTCGCGCAGGCGAAGGGCCTGCCCGAGCGCGTTGTGATGTTCGGGTACGCGGCGCGGAACGCGATCCTGCCTCAGGTTTCGGGCTTCGCGCTCTCGCTCGGGTTCGTCGTCTCGGGAACGCTCGTGATGGAGCTCGTCTTCTCGTACCCCGGCATCGGCTACTCGCTCTTCCAGGCGATCGGCGCAAAGGACTACCCACTGATGCAGGGCGTCTTCCTGGTCATCACCATCTCGGTGCTGATTGCGAACGTCATCGCCGACGCCGTCTACGTCTTCCTCGACCCGCGTACTCGTCAGGAGGCCTGATGTCAACCGCACCCGCTCTCGTGCCGGAGGCCACGCTGGCCGCGGAGGAGGCAACGCCGCCCGTCCGCCAGGCCGCACGCTTCCCGTCGCTGCGGAACGGCAAAGCCGTCACCGGGCTCATCATCCTCGCTGTGTTCGTGGTGCTCGCCGTGGTCGGCCCGTGGATCGCTCCTCATGATCCGAACAAGATCACCACCGAACTCCTCGCTCACCCGAGCGCAGCGCACCCGCTGGGCACCGACCACCTCGGCCGCGACATCCTGTCGCAGTTGCTCGTGGGCACCCGCGGGGTGATGATCGTCGGCCTGCTCGCAGGAGTGTTGGCAACCGCGCTCGCGGTGCTGGTCGGCGTGAGCGCCGGATTCCTCGGCGGCATCGCCGACGAGATCCTCTCCGCACTCGCCAACATCTTCCTCGTCATCCCGGCTCTGCCGCTGATCATCATCGTGACGGGCCAGGTGCCTGATGCCGGGAACATCCTGATCGCCGTCGTGCTCGCGTTCACCGGCTGGGCGTGGGGCGCACGAGTGCTGCGATCGCAGACGCTGTCTCTGCGTGGCCGCGACTTCATCGAGGCCGCGCGGGCGAATGGTGAGTCCACGTGGCGCATCGTCTGGTTCGAGACTCTGCCGAACCTCACCGCGATCATCGCGTCGAGTTTCATCTCGACGGTGACGTTCGCCGTGCTGACTCAAACCACGCTCGCCTTCATCGGCGTGACGTCGTCGTCCGATTGGAGTTGGGGAACCGTGCTGTACTGGGCGCAATCGAACCAGGCGCTGGCTCGCGGTGCGTGGTGGTGGTTCGTGCCGGCAGGTTTGCTTATCGCATTGCTCGGCATGGCCCTCACGCTCATCAACTTCGGCATCGACGAGTTCGTGAACCCGCGTCTGCGCGCGGCGGGTCTCAGTGCGCGAGCGCTGCGCCGTCGAGGCATCCGCCCCCGCATCGGGTTCACCGCTGTCGACCGGGCCGCCTACGCGGCGCCGACTTCGACCGAGGAGGTCTCCGCATGACCCAATCCAGCACGGCGACCGATGCGCCGGTCCTCGAGATCCGGGGGCTGAAGGCCGACTACGGCTATGGCGAAAACCGGGTGCACGCGCTCCGTGGGGTGGATCTCACCCTGCACGAGGGCGAGGTGCTCGGGCTGGCGGGTGAGTCCGGCTGTGGCAAGTCGACCCTGGTCTACGCAGCCACGCGCTTGCTGCCGCCCCCTGGGCTCATCTCGGGCGGCCGAGTGATGTACCACCCGCGCGACGGCGAGCCCGTCGACCTTCTGCAACTCGGCGACCGAGAGCTGCGTGCCAATCGCTGGGAGGACACGGCGCTCGTATTCCAGGGCGCGATGAACTCCTTGAACCCCGTCTACCGTATCGGCCGCCAGATCACCGACGCCATCAGCGCGCATCGGCCCGACTGGGGACGCGCCCGCCGAGAGGAGCGGGCCCGCGAGCTTATGACCCTTGTGGGCATCGATCCCGCTCGCCTGCGCGACTTCCCGCATCAGCTCTCCGGCGGCATGCGGCAGCGCGTCATGATCGCGATGGCGCTCGCGCTCGAACCGCGTGTTCTCATCATGGACGAGCCCACTACCGCCCTTGACGTTGTGATGCAGCGCCAGATCGTCGAGGAGATCGTCGAGCTGCGCAAGAAACTGGGCTTCGCAGTCGTCTTCATCACGCACGATGTGTCGCTGCTGATCGAGATCGCGGATCGCATCGCGATCATGTACGCCGGTGAGATCGTCGAAGAAGGCACAGCGGAGTCGCTCTACCGCGCCCCGCGGCACCCGTACACGCAGGGACTGCTGCGGTCATTCCCGCCGCTGCACGGTCCGCGACGCGCGATGACCGGGATCGCGGGGTCGCCGCCCGACCTGCAGGCGCTACCGGCCGGCTGTCGCTACGCGCCGCGATGCCCCTTTGTGATGGACCGCTGCCGCACTGATGTCCCGGCGCTCACCCCGACGGACGTGCCGGACGACGGCCCCGAACGCCGCGTGGCGTGCTGGCTGCATTCCGACCCTGACGTGCGCGTTCCGGTCGAACTGGGGATGTCTGCCCTCCGATTCTGATCGCCATCGGGCCGTCCTCTACGAACTCGACCGGTTAATGTGTAACCGGCCCATCGGCGCTCGGCGCCCCTCAACAACTTGGAGTATCCGTGCCGTCGCTCGAAGAGAAGGTCCGCCTGCTGACCGGTGAGACCTCATTCACCACCTATGCGGTCGAAAGCCTCGGCGTCGAGCCGATGGCGCTCAGTGACGGCCCCATCGGCATCCGTGGCGTCGCCGACCCGCCGCCGGTCGCCGCGCAGCTGCCCAACCCGACCGCGGTCGCGGCGACGTGGGATCTCGAGCTCACCGCGCGCCTCGGCACGTTGATCGGGCACGAGGCGAAGCGCCTCGGCATCGACGTGGTGCTCGCGCCGATCGTGAACATCCAGCGGACGCCGGTCGGCGGCCGTCACTTCGAGACCTACAGCGAAGACCCCGCGTTGACCGTCGACACGATGGTCGCGTTCGTGAAGGCAGTGCAGGCCGAGGGCGTCGGCGTGTGCGTCAAGCACTTCGTCGGCAACGAGTCGGAGACCGAGCGCACCGAATACCTGGCGCGGATTCCCGAACAGGCTCTGCGCGAGGTGTACCTCGCCCCGTTTGAGGCCGCGGTCAAAAAGGCGGGCGCGTGGTCGATCATGGCCGCCTACAACCGCGTCGAGGCAGGCGGCGAGATCGCGCAGGCCACCGATCACGGATACCTGATCAACGACGTGCTCAAGGGCGAGTGGGGCTTCGACGGCGTCGTCGTCTCAGACTGGCTCGCGACGAAGACCACGATCGAGTCGGCCCTCGGCGGGCTCGACCTCGTGATGCCTGGCCCCGGCGGCCCGTGGGAGCAGAAGCTGCTCGCCGCCGTCGCTACGGGCGACGTGCCGGAGTCAGTCATCGACGACAAGGTCGTGCGCCTGCTGAGACTGGCGAAGCGCGTCGGCAAGCTCCACGATCCCGCCGCAGAAGAGCCCCGCTCGCTGAAGAGCGCAGAAGGCGCGTCTCGAGCCGAGCCGCGTGAGGGCGATGGTCTCGAGACGTCCCAGGCGTCGAACGCTCGACCAGCGGAGGCGGCGGCGCTGCTGCGGGAAGCCGTCGCGCGAGCATCCGTCGTGCTGCGCAATGAGAGCGAGCTGCTGCCGCTCGACCCGGCAGAGGTCTCGAGAATCGCGCTGATCGGACCGAACGCCGTCGAGCCGTTCGTGCAGGGCGGCGGCAGCGCGTTCGTCAACGCGCCGTACCTCGTCACTCCCGAGGCAGGCCTGCGCGAGGCGTTCCCCGACGCCGAGGTGACGGTCCACCGCGGCGTGGCATCGCGCCGCTTCGCGCACGTGATCGACCCGGAGCTCGTGACGACGGCCGATGGCACGCCGGGCTATACCCTCGAGCTCCTCGACGCCGACGGCGGCGCGGTCGGCGAGCCCCAGGTGATCGCCGCGAGCGAGGGCTGGAACCGCGGCATCGTCGCGGGCGCGCAGGCGGCGCGCGTGACCGCTCGCGTGACGCTCGGCGAGCCGGGTGCGCATCGGGTCGAGGTGGGTCTGGTCGGCATCCACACGGCGTGGTTCGACGGCGAGCTCGTCAGCGAATCCGGCGATTTCGCCGACTCCAACGTGATCCTGAACTCGTCGGCCAACCACCCCGCCGGCCCGAGCGCCGTGTTCGAGGTGGCAGAGGGCGAGACCCGGGTCGTCGAGATCTCGGTCGAATGCCAGGTGGTGGATGCCGGTGCGTACAGCCGCTTCGTGCGGTTCGAACTGCGGCACGACTCCGAGGTGGCGCCAGCGAATTCGGTGGCCACGACGGCGAATTCGCGGGTTCGCCCAGCGGGGACGGGCGAACAGACAAGCACCGACGATGTCGACCTCGAGGCGGCCATCGCCGCGGCATCCGCCGCCGACGTCGCGGTCGTGATCATCGGCACCAATGAAGAGGTCGAGTCAGAGGGCTGGGACCGGCAGAGCCTCGCGCTGCCCGGCCGGCAGGACGAGCTCGTGCGCCGCGTCGCCGCCGCGAACCCCCGCACGGTCGTGGTCGTGAACGCGGGCGCTCCCGTGATCCTGCCGTGGCTCGACGAGGTGCCCGCGACGCTGTGGTGGTGGCTGCCCGGGCAGGAGGCCGGCAACGGCCTCGCCGACGCGCTCACCGGTGCGACCGAGCCGAGCGGGCGCCTGCCCTGGACGCTGCCCGCAGCCGAGGCGGACGTCCCGGTCCCGCACGCTCTGCCGGTCGACGGGGTCGTCGAGTACACAGAGGGCGTGCACGTCGGCTATCGCGGCTGGGAGCGGCTCGGCCGGGTGCCCGCGCGTCCCTTCGGGTTCGGCCTCGGCTATTCGGTGTGGAAGCTCGGCGTTCCGATCGCCGCAGAGGAGTGGGGCGCGGACGACGCCCTGCCCGTCACCGTCGCGCTGACCAACGACGGCGAGCGTGATGCGCGTGGCGTCGTGCAGTTCTATCTGTCGGGTCCGAGGGATGGCGACGGCGATGGCGGCTGGGACCGACCAGCCCGGTGGCTGGTGGGCCACGCCGCGCAGGAGGTGCTCGCGGGCCGGGTCGTGGCCGTCACGCTGCGCATCCCGCGCCGTGCCTTCCAGGTGTGGAGCGTCGCCGCTCAGCAGTGGATCACGCCGTCGGGCGTCTACACGATCCGCGCGGCGTCCGACGCCCGCGACCCGGGCCAGACGGTGACGATCACGCTGTAAGGGCGCGGCAAGCGGCTCCTCACGGGGCCGGGTCAGACCGCGCTCTGCGACACCGTCTCGAGCCCGTCGATCGCCGCCTTGACCGCAGCGAGCTGCTCGGGCGGCAGCCCGTCGAGCAGTGCGGCGACGCGCTCTGCGCGCTCGAAGCGGGCGCGCCGGATCGCGTCGATTCCCGCGTCGGTCGCGACGACGAAGAACGAGCGGCCGTCGGTCGGATCGGGCTTCCGGGTGACCAGCCCGCGCGCCTCGAGGTCGGCGACCAGCCGGGTCATGGTCGGGGCGGCGACCGCCTCGAGGCGGGCGAGATCGCCCGGGCGGATCTCGCCGACCCGCACGACGCTGCCGAGCGCCGACACCAGCCCATGGCTGATGCCGTCGCGCGTGGGCCGAATGCGGCGGTTGATCCGACCGATCGCGACGGCGAGCCGGGTGGCGAAGTCGTTCTCGGTCGGCTCGGGCAACGCGGTGCTCGGGCTTGCGGTCTGATCCGTCCGGGCCATCTCCACGCTTTCGATCAGGAGGCCTTCACGGGTTCGGCCTCGTGCATTTCGATGGATTCTTCCACGACCTGCAGCTCGTGAACGTAATGCTTGCCGCGAATCAGCGATGCGACAGCAGCGATGACAGACATCGCGGCCGCGGCGATGAACACGACGACGAGGCCGTCGTGGAACGCGCCCGAGATGAGGTGCGGGAAGAACTCGTTGCCGATGAGCGTCTTGTGCGCGGCCTCCGGCAGGGTCTTCAGGATGTCGAGCCCGCCCGAGCCCAGCAGGGTGTCCATCGGGTTGTAGCCGAGGAAGGCGGCGAACACGCTCGACACCGGGGGAAGGTGCGAGATGTTCGTCGCGACCTGCGTCGACACGCCCTGGGCGGTGAGGCCCGAGAACAGCGCCTTCGGCAGCGACGAGGACAGGCCGGCGATGAGCAGCGAGAAGAAGATGCCCATCGAGAGGCTCGTGCCCGAGTTCTGCACCGTGCCGGCCATGCCCGATGCCGAGCCGCGCATGTTGGCGGGCACCGAGTTCATGATCGCCGCGCGGTTCGGCGCCGCGAACATGCCGGAGCCGATGCCGTTGAAGAAGGTGATGAGCGCGAACTGCCAGTAGGTGAAGTCGATCGGCAGCACGATCAGCAGCACGAAGGTCGCGGCGACGACCAGCAGGCCGGTGGTCGCGAACAGGCGGGGGCCGACCCGGTCGGAGATCGTGCCGGAGAGGGGGCCCGAGATCAGGAATCCGATCGTGATCGGAAGCATCGCGAACCCGGCCATCAGCGGCGTCTTGTCATAGGCGACGCCGTGCAGCGGCAGCCAGATGCCCTGCAGCCAGATGATCAGCATGAACTGCATGCCGCCGCGGCCGATCGACGAAAGCAGGCCGGCGAGCATCGCCATCGCGAACGAACGGATCCGGAAGAGGCGCATCTCGAACATCGGCGACTTCTGCGCGAGCTCGACGAACACGAAGACCACCAGCACGACCGCGCCGCCGATGAGGCCGGTGAGCACCCAGGGGTTGCCCCAGCCCTCTGTCGAGGTGCCGTAGGGCTGGATGCCGTAGGTGATCGCCGTGAGCAGCGAGGCGAGGCCGATGGCGAACAGGGCGTTGCCCCACCAGTCCATCTTCCCGGCCGACGTCGCGCCGACCTCGTGCAGCGAGACGTACGACCAGATCGTGCCGATGATGCCGACGGGCACCGAGACGAGGAACACCCACTCGACGTCGAGGGTTCCGACGTGCCAGCTCAGGTTCGCGAGCAGACCGCCGATCAGCAGGCCGATGAACGAGCCGGCGATCGCCGCGACCTGGTTGATGCCGAGGGCCATGCCGCGGCGGTTCGCCGGGAAGGCATCCGTGATGATCGCCGTCGAGTTGCTGAACAGCATGGCGCCGCCGATGCCCTGCACGAACCGCCAGATGATCAGCCACATCGCGCCGTGTCCGCCCGCGAGCGGGTTGAACGCCAGCGCGATCGACCCGATCGTGAACACCACGAACCCGAGGTTGTAGATGCGCACGCGCCCGAACATGTCGCCGAGGCGCCCGAAGGTGACCACCAGCACGGCGGTGACGAGCAGGTAGCCCATCAGGATCCACAGCAGATAGCTGACGTTCGCCGGGTCGAGCGGGTTGATGTGGATGCCGGTGAAGATCGCGGGCAGCGAGATGATCACGATCGACGAGTTGATGGTGGCCATCAGGATGCCGAGCGTGGTGTTGCTGAGCGCGACCCACTTGTAGCGCGGGTGGTCCTTGCTGAACAGAGTGTTGGACACGACGGGAGAGCCCCCAGAAGCAGTTAGTTGTAGTGTGCTAACTAACTATAGCTCAGCTGTGCGCGTCTTTATTCCCCCCTCTGCCCGCTCCTCCGCCTGCTCAGCACGATGACGAGCACCACGGCGATGACGGCGAGCACCACGACGCCGCCCGCGACCGAGATGATCAGCACGACCGATTTCGAGACGGATGCCTGCGCGGGGGCATCCGTCGCCTGGGCCGCCGGGGCCGTGACCGTCGCGCCGCACTTCGCGATCGGCCCCTCACGGCCGTCGCCGGCCTTCGGCCCGCTGTACGTGAACTGGATCGAGTCGCTCACCGGGTGCCCGTCGGCCGAGACGATCTGCCAGGTGACGCGGTAGGTGCCGGGGGCGCCGAGTGCCACGGGAACCGTGACGTTGCGGGCCTCGACGCTCGCGCAGTCGGTCTCGAAGTTGCGGCCTGCGGCATCTGTCACCTGCACGAGCGCGCCGTGCCCGCCGTCGTCGAGCACGATGTCGTCGAAGGTGAGCGTGATCTGCGGGGTCGCGGCCGTGACGGTCGAGTTAGCGGCGGGGCTGCTGCTCACGAGGTAGTCGTGCGCGCTGGCCGCGCCCGCGGGCAGCAGCGCGAGCGCCGCCGCCCCGAGCACTGCTGCTGCCGCGCCGAGAAGCGCCGAAACGCGCTTCAGCCGGGGCGATTCCCGCGTTTCGGCACTTCTCGATGCGCGCGTCATGAGGCGCGCTTCCGCGTCAGCGCGACGACCGCCACGATGAGGCCCGCCGCGCCGACCACCAGGCCGGCGAAGCCGACCACGAGGGCGGCTGTGTCGAGACCCTGGTGGTCGGATGCCGCGGCCGAGGCGTCCGGCGCGGAGGTCGTGCTCACGATCGACGAGTCGCCGGCGGGCGGCGCATCGTTGATGTAGAGCGTCGGCGCGGGGTGCTCCGGCTCGTCGCCGCTCGCGGGCGTCGGCTGGTCCCACTTCACGACCGAGCCGTCCGAATACGTCTGCGTCGCGGGCAGCAGCACCTTGCCTGTGTCGGGCACCTTGCCGAGCGACAGCGTGAAGATGCCGAACTGACCGGGTGCGATGCCGCTGCCGGTCGCGGTGAACGTGACCGAGGTGGGCGCGGTCGTGACCGAGGTCCCGCCGATCGTCACGGGCTTAGGAAGCGTGCCGGTGGTGACCTGCGCGGTCCAGCCGGGCACGGCCTGGTAGCTCACCGAGGTGAAGGGGGTGTCGGTCGGCAGGTTGATCGTGAGGCCGACCGTGCTGGCCGTGGCCGACTCGGTCGGCACACGGAAGCTGACGTAGGAGTACCCGCCGGCCGCGGCGGTCGTGGGGTCGATGCGCACGTGGGCGCTGGCCGCAAGGGGTGCGGCGATGGCGAGTGCGGCGCCGGCCACGATGGCCGCGACGGCGCGCAGGGTGAAGCGTCTGTTCATCTGTATGCGTTCTTTCGGTTCGGATTCGCTGGTCAGAGGGCGAATCGAACCGGGGGGCCGCGATGCGACCAGGCGCCTGAGAGGAACTGCGGCGCCAACACAGCGGGAAGCGCGCGGCGCGCGGCGACCAGCCGCCGCGGCGACACGAGCACCGAGCTCAGGCTGATGGCGCGCACGACGAAGCGGACGGCGAGCTCAAGCATCCGCCGCAGCAGGTTCTCGCCATGTCGGATCGCGACGATCGTGACCAGCGCAGCCGCGACGTGCCCCGCCCACATCGACGACGTGGCCGCCGCGCCAGCGCCACCCGCGACGTCGAGGCGCATGCCGGGCATGCCGGCCATCGCCGTGTCGCCGTCGAAGCGCACATCGCTCGGCTGCCCGAGCCCGAACAGGAAGTGGAGGGCGAATTGACTGAGTGCGACCGAGAGCGCGAGGCGCCAGAGCGCCGGGCGGCGGCCGGCGAGCAGAACGCAGGCCGGGGCGGCGAGCACGAAGCTGGCGCCGAGCGCGAGCGGGCTCGGCGCGGCGCCGCCGCCCGCGACGTGGAAGAACGCCGCGACGAAGACCGCGAGCGCGGCAGCGCCTGCGCCACGAAGGGCGCGCTGCTGCCGACGGTCCATATCCACAAGACTAGGGGCGCGCCGCTGAGTGTCGGAGGACTTCATTACTCTGGGGCGCATGCCCCAGACTGATGCGCGAGCGCAGGCCCCTCTCGACGTACTGCACCGCGTGTTCGGCTACGGCGAGTTCCGTGGCGACCAGGCGGCGATCATCGATCAGCTCGTGGCCGGCGGCGACGCGGTCGTGCTGATGCCGACGGGCGGCGGCAAGAGCCTGACGTACCAGATTCCCTCGCTGATCCGGCCCGGCACGGGCGTGGTGATCTCGCCGCTGATCGCGCTCATGCAGGATCAGGTCGATGCTTTGCGTGCCGTCGGCGTGCGCGCGGAGTTCCTGAACTCGACCCAGTCGTTCGACGAGCGGCGGCAGGTCGAGCGCGATTTCCTGGCCGGGGCGCTCGACCTGCTATACGTCGCGCCCGAGGGCCTCACGACCCCCCGCGTGCAGGAGCTCTTGAAGCAGGGCGAGATCGCGCTGTTCGCGATCGACGAGGCCCACTGCGTGAGCCAGTGGGGGCACGACTTCCGGCCCGACTACCTGTGGCTGTCGAACCTCGCCAAGCTGTGGCCCGCCGTGCCGCGCATCGCGCTCACCGCCACCGCGACCGAGGCGACCCATCGCGAGCTCACCGAGCGACTCGGCCTGCAGAACGCGAGGCACTTCGTCGCGAGCTTCGATCGGCCGAACATCCAGTACCGCATCGCCCCGAAAGACGAGGTGCGGCAGCAGTTGGTGGCGTTCATCCGCGAGCAGCAGGCGGCGTCGGTGGATGCCGCGGGCGTCCCCGTGCCCGCGGCCGGCATCGTCTACGCGCTGAGCCGCGCCACCGTCGAGAAGACGGCCGAGTTCCTGCGCTCGAAGGGCATCGACGCCATGCCGTACCACGCGGGCCTCGACGCCTCCGTGCGCGCGCAGACGCAGTCGCGCTTCCTGCGCGAAGACGGGGTGGTGATCGTCGCGACGATCGCCTTCGGCATGGGCATCGACAAGCCCGATGTGCGCTTCGTCGCCCACGTCGATCTGCCGAAGTCCGTCGAGGGGTACTACCAAGAGACGGGGCGTGCGGGGCGCGACGGGCAGGCATCCGTCGCCTGGCTCGCCTATGGCCTCGCCGACGTCGTGCAGCAGCGGCAGCTGATCGACAAGTCGCCCGGCGATCGTGCATTCAAGCAGCGCATGGGCCAGCATCTCGACGCGATGCTCGCACTGTGCGAGACGGTCTCATGCCGCCGGGTGAACCTGCTGTCGTATTTCGGGCAATCCTCGGAACCGTGCGGCAACTGCGACACGTGCCTCGCGCCGCCCGAGACCTTCGACGGCACCGTGCCCGCGCAGAAGCTTCTGTCGACCGTCGTGCGGCTCAAGCGCGAGCGGAACCAGCAGTTCGGCGCGGGGCACCTGATCGACATCCTGATGGGGAAGGTCACGCCACGGGTCGAGCAGAACGGCCACCAGCGGCTCGCGACCTGGGGCATCGGGAACGAGCTCAACCAGGCGCAGTGGCGGGGCGTGGTGCGCCAGCTGCTGGCGACCGGTCTGCTCGCGGTGAGCGACGACGGCTACGGCACTCTGGTGATCACGGATGCCTCGACCGCCGTCCTGCGCGGCGAGCGCGCTGTCGAGCTGCGCCGCGATGTGCACGAGTCGGCCGGCCGCGCCGCGGCGCGCGCACCACGCATGCGGGTCGGCGACGCCGAGCTGCCCGAGGCGGCCCGCCCGCTGTTCGAGGCGCTGCGCGAGTGGCGCGCCGCCACCGCGCGCGAGCAGTCGGTGCCCGCCTACATCGTGTTCGGCGACGCGACGCTGCGCGCGGTGGCGGCCGCCCGTCCCGGCCGACTCGAAGAGCTCGAGGGCATCACAGGCATCGGGGCGAAGAAGCTCGAGCAGTACGGCGATGCGCTGCTCGAGGTGGTGGCCGCCACCGCGCAAGACGCGGCTTAGCGGCTGAAGTAGAACCCTTCGGCGAGGTCCTCGAGCAGGCCGTTCTCGCGGGGAACCCAGCCCGTGACCTCGCGCGTCCACGAGCTCGACGCGGGGTTGTTCACCGCCATGAAGGTTCCGAAGAACCCGAGGGCGGCGGCTTCCTCACGGGTGAGCCGCTTCGTCGGAACGCCGGCACCGCGGCCGATCGCCTCCGCGATGTCACGGTAGGCGATGCCCTCCTCGGCGACGGCGTGCAGCGGGGTCCCGCCCGGGGCCTTCTCGAGGCCGAGCGCGATCAGTCGCGCGGCGTCGACGTTGTGCACGGCCGGCCAGAGGTTCGCGCCGTCGCCGACGTAGCCCGAGAAGCCGACCTCGCGCGCGAGCCCGATCAGCGCCGGGATGAACCCGTGCAGGTCGGTCGGGCCGTGCACGGTGGGCGAGAATCGCACCGGCGTCGCACGGATGCCGCGGGCGGGCAGCTCGAGCAGCCAGTTCTCCATCGGCACGCGCGGGTTGTGCGAGAGCGCGGGGTCGGCGCGTTGCTCCTCCGTGACGGCCGGGCCACCGGGCTCGACGGCGATGAAGGCCGTGCCAGAGGCCGCGAGCAGCGGCTTCCCGCTGCCCTCTAGGGCGTCAGCGATCGCCGCGAGCACCGTGCGCTCGTCGTCGGCGTTCTTGGCGAAGTTCTCGAAGTCGTGGCTGAACGCGAGGTGGACCACCGCGTCGGCGCCGGCCGCCGCCTCAGCCACGCGGGCGGGCTCGGCGAGTGTCGCGCGCAGCGGCGTCGCGCCGAGTGCCGAGACGCGCTCGGCGCCGGCATCCGAGCGCGCCATGCCGACCACGTCGTGGCCTGCCGTGATCAGCTCTGCGGTCGCGAGCTGCCCGATGTGGCCGCTCGCTCCGGTGACGAAAACCTTCATGACTTCCTCCAGATCAGGCTGCGCCGATGTCACAGTCTGACATGACGGTATCACGCCATGTCAGTGGCTGTCATCGCCTAGAATCGAGGCATGGGTCGTTGGGAGCCGGGCGCGCGCCAGCGCCTCGCAGATGCGGCGCTCGGACTGTTCCTCGAGCGCGGCTACGAGGCGACGACGGTGGCTGATATCGCGGCCCGTGCGGGGCTCACCGAGCGCACCTTCTTCCGGCAGTACAGCGACAAGCGCGAGGTGCTGTTCGGCGACCCGATCGAGTACAACGCGGTGTTCACGGATGCCGTGGCCGCCGCCCCCGCCGACGCGAGCCCCCTCGACGCGATCACCGCGGCGCTGCGCGCGGCGGGCAAGTGGTTCGAGGGCAGGCATCCGTACGCCCGCCGCCGCGCGGCGGTCATCGACGCGAACCCGGCTCTGCAGGAGCGCGAGCAGGTGAAGCGCCTGCATCTCACCGAAGCGGTCGCCGCCGCACTGGCTGGTCGCGGCGTCTCGGCCGCGACGGCCGCGCTCGCCGCGGAACTCGCGACGGTGTCGTTCCACCAGGCGTTCGCGCGCTGGGTCGCTCTCGGCGAGGAATCCGACCTCGGCGAACTCGCCGTCGCTGTGCTCGCCGAGTTGCGCGCACTCGCCGCTTGACGCGAAAGAGCCGCTACGGCGTGGGGCCCGCGCAGCCGACGATCACGGCCTTGACGAAGCCGGCCGTCTGATAGGCGTACTGATACACCCAGCCGTACGCGTTGCGCGGCTCGTCGGCGCCGAGCATGATCGGGTCGACGCCGCTGCAGCGGTCGAAGATGAACCGCGCTCGGCTGACGTGGAACCCGCCCGTGATCACGATCACGCGCGACCAGCCGTTCACACGCGCCTCGTCGAGGGTGAAGCGCGCCTCGCCGCGGGTCGTCGTGGGCTCCGGGCTGAAGCAGCTGGTGTCGGCGTTGAAGCAGGGGTCATACATGCGCATGTTCTTCGGCGCTGAGACGTACAGATGCGAGGCGTAGCCCTCGCGCATCAGCCGGGTGCCGAGGGCCATGCGCTGCGTCGTCGCCGGGCCCAGCACGACGATGGCGTCGGCCTTCTCGGGCCTGTCGGTGCGCGGGAAGACGTAGACGGGAAGCCCAGCAAGAGCGACGATCACGATCGCGCTGACCGCGGCGGCGACCCAGCGCATGAGCGCGCGCTGCCGCGGCCGGGTGGCCGGAGCGGGCGTTTCGACTTCTTCCAGCACAAGTCAATGAAACCTCACCTCTGTGAACGCGCGAAGTCGCGCGTGCAATGTGATGGTTTCGACAATCACGCGCGCTGCGCGGGTCGAGGTTGCTTGTAGACCCCGTACGCATTCGATGCGATCTGACCGCGGCCGGACATACGGTTCAAACAAGATCCCCGGTCCAAGCAATGCCGTGCGGCCGGCAGTCGATGATTTCGGAAGCAGGTACGTCAATGGTCGACACAGCCCCCCGAACCAGCGAGCGCACCGCGCCCGCGAGCGCGCCGGCCCCGGCATCCGCCCCCTCGGAAATCGAGGCCAAGCTCGACGTCGCGCTGGTCGAGCGGATGCTGCGTGGCAGCTACCCCGAGGTGCGCCTCGAGGCGCGCGAGGTCGCGAAGGACCCGCAGTTCCACAAGGTCGACGGGCTCAGCCTCGATGAGCAGCGTGAGCGTGCGTTCGCGCAGATGAAGGTGCAGGCCGCGAACGGATTCCAGCTGCGCGCCTTCCCTGAGCGGCTGGGCGGCTTCGAGGATGCCGGCGGCAACCTCGCCGCCTTCGAAGAGCTCGTCACCGCCGACCCGAGCCTGCAGATCAAGGGCGGCGTGCAGTGGGGGCTGTTCGGCGCCGCGATCCTGCACCTCGGCACCGCAGAGCACCACGACCGGCTGCTGCCCGACGCCATCAGTCTCAAGGTGCCCGGGGCGTTCGCGATGACCGAGACGGGGCACGGTTCGGACGTCGCGAGCATCGGCACCACCGCCACCTACGACCCCGCCACCGAGGAGTTCGTGATCAACACGCCCTTCCGTGCGGCGTGGAAGGACTACCTCGGCAATGCGGCCAAGCACGCCACGGCTGCGACCGTGTTCGCGCAGCTGATCACGAACGGTGTGAACCACGGCGTGCACTGCTTCTATGTGCCGATTCGCGATGCGGCGACGGGCGCGTTCCTGCCCGGCGTCGGGGGTGAGGACGACGGCCATAAGGGCGGCCTCAACGGTGTCGACAACGGCCGGCTGCACTTCGACAACGTGCGGATTCCGCGCACCAACCTGCTGAACCGTTATGGCGACGTCGCCGCGGACGGCACCTACTCGAGCTCGATCGACAGCCCCGGCCGCCGCTTCTTCACCATGCTCGGCACGCTGGTGCAGGGCCGCGTGTCGCTCGACGGGTCGACGACGATCGCGAGCGCGCTCGGCCTGTTCATCGCGCTGACCTACGCGAGCCAGCGCCGCCAGTTCGCGAGCGCCGTTCCCGGCCAGGAGCACGTGCTGCTCGACTACCAGCGCCACCAGCGCCGGCTGCTGCCGCGCCTCGCGCAGACCTACGCGCAGTACTTCAGCCACGACGTGCTGCTCACCGCCTTCGATGACGTGTTCTCGGGCCGGGCGGACACCGACGAGAACCGGCAGAACCTCGAGACCCTGGCCGCGGCGCTCAAGCCGCTGTCGACCTGGCATGCGCTCGACACCCTGCAGGAGGCGCGCGAGGCGTGCGGTGGCAGCGGATTCCTCGCGGAGAACCGCCTCGTCGGCCTGCGCGCCGACCTCGACATCTACGTCACCTTCGAGGGCGACAACAACGTTCTGCTGCAGCTCGTCGGCAAGCGCCTGCTGACCGACTACGCCGCGCAGTTCAAGGGCGCAACGGGCGTCGACCTCGCGAAGTTCGCCGCAGGACAGGTCGCCGGGCGGGCGTACAACGAGGGCGGCATCCGCCGTGTCGGTCAGAACCTGCGCGACCTTGCGGGCGTGGGCGCCGGCATCGAGGCGCTGAAGGATCACGACACGCAGCGCGCCCTGCTGCAGGATCGCGTGGACACGATGATCGCCGCGATCGGAGCCGAGCTGAACAAGGTGCGCCGTGCCCCGGCCGCTGAGCAGGCCGCCGCGTTCAACGCGAACCAGGACGACCTGATCGCTGCGGCGCGCGCCTGGGGCGAGTTGCAGCAGTGGCAGGCGTTCACCGATGCGCTCGACGGGGTGACGGATGCCGGCACCCGGACTGTTCTGGGCTGGGTGCACTCGCTCTTCACGTTCTCGCTGTTCGAGAAGCACCTCGCCTGGTATCTGACGCACGGGCGCATCTCGGCGCGTCGCGGTCAGGCGGTGTCCGCGTACATCAACCGGCTGCTCGAGCGGCTGCGGCCGCACACGCTCGACTTGATCGGAGCGTTCGGTTTCGAGCCGGAGCACGTGCGTGCGCCGATTGCGTCGGGGGCCGAGGGAATTCGGCAGGACGAGGCGATGGCGTATGCCGCGAACCTGCGTGCGTCGGGCGAGGCGCCGGTGGACGAGAAGAAGCTGAAGAAGA
Source organism: Gryllotalpicola protaetiae (assembly GCF_003627055.1). Classification (NCBI taxonomy): domain Bacteria; kingdom Bacillati; phylum Actinomycetota; class Actinomycetes; order Micrococcales; family Microbacteriaceae; genus Gryllotalpicola; species Gryllotalpicola protaetiae. Next base: position 1,299,753 of record NZ_CP032624.1, on the reverse strand, counting down.
GCGCGAAGGCGCCTCGTTCATAGCTAATTGAGAGATCCTCACCCCCTAAGTGGGGCGCGAGATCTGCATGAGAAAATGTCAACATTTGTCTCATGCTGCGAGGATCTGTGCTCGGGCGGCGCACCATGCTGGGTGCTCCGCGTTCCCGAATAACGGTTGTTTTCATTGCGATCATCTCGATGCTCGCGGCGTTCCTGGTGCTCGGAGATGCGAAGGCGTCACTGGCCGCGGACCCGTGCGGTACGAACTCGAACCCGATCGTCTGCGAGAACAGCAAGCCCGGGACACCGCGCGACGTCTGGGACATCGGAACGACGGCCGGGGACGACGACATCCAAGGGTTCGCCACGTCGATCAGCGTGCCCGTCGGCGGAACCGTCGGGTTCAAGATCGACGCTCCGGGCGCGCGAAGCTATTCGATCACCATCTACCGCACGGGTTGGTACGGCGGTGATGGCGCGCGTCAGATTGCGACCGTGACCCCATCTGCGACCTTGCCTCAGAGTCAGCCGACATGCATCACGGACTCCGACACCGAAGAGACCGATTGTGGAAATTGGGCCCAATCAGCAAGCTGGACAGTGCCGTCGACCGCGATCTCAGGTGTGTACGTTGCGGACATCGAGCGATCGGACACCTCGGGAGAGAGCCAGATCACTTTCGTCGTGACCAACCCGAGCAGCACCTCGAACATCCTGGTCAAGACGTCCGACGCGACGTGGGAGGCATACAACACATACGGTGGCGCCGACTTCTACCAAGGCAACCAGAACGGCCGCGCCTACGCCGTCAGCTACAACCGGCCGTTCAACACGCGGGGGGACAACGCCGGCCGCGACTTCTACTTCAGCGCCGAGTATCCCCTAGTCGAATTCCTCGAGCAGAACGGCTATGACGTCAGCTACACGACGGACATCGACACGGCGCTGAACGGTGCGGCCGCTATTGAGAAGCACAAAGTGTTCATCTCATCCGGGCACGACGAGTACTGGTTCAACCAGGAACGCGCGAACGTCGAGGCCGCCAGGGACGCCGGCGTCAACATGGAATTCCTGTCTGGCAACGAGGTCTACTGGGACACTCGACCGACGTCGTCGATCGCTGGACCGACTACGCAGAACCGGACGATCACGTCCTATAAGGAAACCTGGTCGAACGCAAAGATCGACCCGAGTTCGCAGTGGACGGGTACGTGGCGTGATCCGCGGTTCGCGTCGGAAGCGAACGGCGGCAGCTATCCGGAAGAGGCCCTCACCGGCACGATGTACATGTCAAACGACACCGATCTGCCAGTCACCGTGACGAACGCGCAGGGCAAATACAAACTCTGGGCGAATAGTGGGCTCTCCTCGATGACAGGCGCGTCGACGGCCCTGGCCCAGCACACCATCGGCTATGAGTCCGATGAGGACGTGGACAACGGCTTCCGCCAGTCCGGTCTCCTCTACCTGTCCACCACGGTGGGCGCAACTGATCAATACCTGCAGGATTACGGCAGCATCGTCCAGCCGGGCACCACGACCCACCACATGACCCTGTACAAGGCGGCCAGCGGCGCGCTGGTCATGAGTGCAGGGAGCATCGGCTGGAACTGGGGGCTCAACGCGGAGCATGACGGCGACAGCGCGCAATCCGCTGCAGACCCGCGGATGCAGCAGTTCGAGGTCAACATGTTGGCCCTCATGGGCGTGCAGCCGCAATCGCTCATGAGTGGACTGTCGACGGGTGCCGGGCCCACTGACACCACTCCGCCCGTGGCGACCGTGACCTCGCCTGCCCCAGGCTCGTCAATCGCGAACGGCAGCTCGGTCACCGTGAGCGGCACGGCCTCAGATGTCGGCGGGACCGTTGCGGCGGTGGAGATCTCCGTCGACGGCGGCGAGACGTGGCATATGGCGACGGGCACCACTGCGTGGAGCTACACCTACGTACAACACGGAATCGGGACCGAGCAGGTTCTCGTTCGCGCCGTCGATGACAGCGCGAACTACGCTCCGACGCCGGTATCGGCGAGCTACAACGTGACCGGGCCGTACACCGCGCTCGGCAATGTGGTGCCCAAGACTGCCGATTCCGGGGACGGCAGCGCCGTCGAACTCGGCCTTGCGTTCACTGCGGCTCAGTCCGGAGTCATTCAAGGTGTCCGTTTCTACAAGAGCGCCGCAAACACAGGCGCGCACGTCGGCCACCTGTGGAACGCCAACGGCGTGCTCCTTGGGTCGGTGGCGTTCAGCGGTGAATCCGGCTCCGGCTGGCAGACCGCCACGTTCGCGACGCCCATCTCGGTGACGGGCGGTCAAAGCTATGTCGTGTCCTATTCGACGACGACGGGGCACTATTCCGCCGACACCACGCAATGGGACTATCGAGGCAATGACGCCGGCCCGCTGACGATCGCCGGCGGATTCGGCGCCCCGGCGGCCGGCGTGTACGGAAACGTGAACGAGTTCCCGTCATCCTCATACCAGGACGCCGACTACTACGTGGACGCGGTATTCAGCCCAGTTGACAGCTCGCCGCTTACCGCATCAAGCCAGTGGCCATTGCCCGCGTCTTCCAGCGTTCCGACGAACAGCGTGATCTCGGCCGTCCTGTCCCGCGCCGCGACGCCGAGTTCCGTCAGCGTGAGCGTGAAGGACCAGAACGGTGTCGCGGTCGCCGGAACAACGAACTACACCGCGGCCACCAACACCGTGAGCTTCACGCCGACCACCGCCCTCAACGGATTCGTCACCTACAGCGTGACGATCACGGCGACGGCGACGACAGGCGCAACGCTCTCGGGAGGCGGAACCTGGACGTTCACAACCGTCAAGCCGGACCCGACGCCAGGCGTGTGCCCGTGCGGCCTCTTCAGCGACGGCACTGTCCCGTCTGAGCTCCAGGACGCCGACAGCAGCGCGGTCACGCTGGGAGTTCGCTTCACTCCGAGTTCGAGCGGCACTGTCACCGGCGTCAGCTTCTACAAGGGCGTCAACAACGTAGGTCCGCACGTGGGCTCGCTGTGGTCGAGCTCAGGCCAGTTGCTCGCCAGTGGAACCTTCAGCAACGAATCGACGAGCGGCTGGCAGACGCTCACCTTCGCGTCGCCGGTCTCCGTGACCTCTGGGGCCACTTATGTCGCGGCCTACCGGACCACGGTCGGGGCGTACTCGGTGACTTCCGCCGCCTTCCCGGTATCTGTCGGTCCCCTGTCTGCTGATTCCGGGATGTACAGCTACGACGACGCGTTCCCCGGAAGCACCTCATCTGCGAGCTATCTGGTCGATGTGGTGTTCCAGACGGCGAGCCCGTCCTTGAGCGTCGTGTCGGAGGCTCCGTCATCCGGTGCCGTGGGCGTGTCTCAGACGTCGACGATTTCGCTCACGGCATCCGCCCCTCTCGCAAGCGGATACGCATTCTCCGTCAAGAACGGCAGCACGACGATTGCAGGCGCGACCGCGAAGTCCGCAGACGGCACCACTGTCACGTTCACGCCAACGGCGTCCCTTCCGGCTGGTGCGACGATCTCAGTAACTGTGAGTGGTCTATCCGGAACCAACGGGGGCTCGCTGCCCAACCAGAGCTGGACTTTCACGACAGCCGGAGGCTCGGCGCCGACCACGTACACACTGTTCGGGAATGCGACGCCGAGCGTCCCTGCGGCGACTGACGACCCCTCGCCTGTTGAGGTCGGCACCGCGTTCACTGCGTCGGTGAGCGGCGCGGCGACCGGGATCCGCTTCTACAAAGGCGCGACCAACACGGGGACGCATGTCGGGCACCTCTGGTCGCCGACCGGCGCGTTGCTCGCGACCGTCACATTCGCGGGCGAGAGCGCGAGCGGCTGGCAGACCGCATCGTTCTCCACGCCTGTTGAACTCACCGTCGGATCGACATATGTGGTGTCGTACCTGGCGCCCAACGGCAACTACGCATATACGACCAGCTACTTCTCCTCGCCCGTCACGAGTGGCCCGCTGAGCGCGCCGGCGTCCGGCAATGGTCTGTACTTGTACACCTCGACCGGCGGTGAGCCGATGTATTCCTGGCAGGGGTCGAACTACTACGTCGACGTCGTCTTCCAACCCGACTCATCGGGCGGAACGAGCAGCCCTACGCCGACCCCGACGCCGACTCCCACCCCGACGCCGACCGCGCCGCCGACTGGCGCCGAGACGATCTTCGCGACCAACGCTGCTCCGGCATCGACCAACTGGACGGACCAAGCGCCGGTTCAGGTCGGGGTACGGGTCACATCCACGGTCGCCGGGCAGATCGCCGGGGTTCGGTACTACCGCGCGACCGGCGACACCGCGGCGGACACGGTCTACCTATGGAGTGCTAGCGGAACGAAGCTCGCCTCAGCGTCGGTGCCGGCATCGGTGGGTTCGGGGTGGCAGTACATCGCCTTCTCGTCACCTGTCTCGATCACGGCGGGAACCGAGTATCGGGCGACGTACTACTCGCCGAGCGAGCATTACGCCGTTGACGTCAATGGATTGAGTTCGAGTGTGACCGGAACTCATCTGACGGCACTCGGAAGTGCATACGTGTATGGCACAACAGCGCCGAGCTCGACCTCTACGCACAACTTCTGGGTCGACGTCGAATTCGTTCCGAGCAGCTAGCAGGCCGCTGATCCGGTCGGGGATCAGCCAGGGGCGCCGGTGCAACGAGTGCGTGCACGGGCGCCCCATTCTCGCTAAAGAAGTGAAAAAAGCTCACCCCCGTTGTGGGACGTGTGGCCTGTGTGAGAAATCGTCACTATTGGCTTGGGCTAAGGGAGAAGGCCCTACCGATCCCAAGGAGAACTCACGCTCATGGCTACACGACTGCGTATTGCCGTCATCGGCGCCGGCTACTGGGGCCCGAACCTGGCCCGCAACTTCCGCTCATCGGCGGATTGGGACCTCGCCGCGATCGTCGACCTCGATCGCGTCCGCGCCCAGAAGGTCGCCGATGCGGTTGGCGGCGTTCCCGTGCTGACCGACGTCGAGGACGCGCTCGCGGACTCCACGATCGACGCCGTCGCCATTGCAACGCCGGCGCGCACCCACCACCCGCTCGCGATGCGGGCGCTCGCAGCTGGCAAGCACGTCGTCGTCGAGAAGCCGATCGCCGACTCCAGCGATAAAGCCCGCGAGATGGTCGACGAGGCGCAGCGCCGCGGACTGGTCCTCATGACCGACCACACCTACTGCTACACGCCGGCAGTGCAGAAGATCCGCGAGCTCGTTTCGGACGGGTCCCTCGGCGACATCCTCTTCATCGACTCCACCCGCATCAACCTCGGCCTCGTGCAGCCCGACGTCGACGTGTTCTGGGACCTCGCACCGCACGATCTGTCGATCATCGACTTCGTGCTGCCAGGCGGCCTCGCGCCGCGGCAGGTGGCTGCGTATGGGGCGGACCCGATCGGCGCTGGCAAGTCGTGCGTCGGGTACCTGATGATGCCCCTGCAGAACGGCGGGATGGCCCACGTCCACGTCAACTGGATGAGCCCCACCAAGATCCGCCAGATGGTGGTCGGCGGCACGCGCCGCACGCTGGTGTGGGACGACCTCAACCCGCAGCAGCGCATCAGCGTGTACGACCGCGGCGTCGACCTGCTGCGGCAGACGGGGTTCGAGACCGATCGCGCGACCGCAACGGTGTCGTACCGACTCGGCGACACCTGGTCGCCCGCGCTGTCCGAGCGCGAGGCGCTCTCGGCGATGACCGAAGAATTCGCCGGGGCGATCCGGGAGGAGCGCTCGGCGCGCACCGACGGCTACTCCGGGTTGCGAGTGCTCGACGTGCTCGAAGCAGCCAGCCGCAGCCTCGCAGCCTCCGAGAGCTTCACCCCGCTGCGCGGCGCGCTCGCGGAAACGGCCGTGTAGCGGCTTCCCGAATCCAACCCCGAACAGGAGAACCCGAATGACCGACCTCATCGGCGCCGACGTCTTGGTCACAGGCGGCGCAGGCACGATCGGCTCGACCATCGTCGACCAGCTTCTCGAGGCAGGCATCGCTCACATCGATGTGCTCGACAACTTCACCCGCGGCCGTCGGGCGAACCTGGCGCCCGCCCTGGCGTCGGGGCGCGTGTCGCTCATCGAGGGCGACATTCGCGACCGCGACCTCGTGCACGAGGTGACGCGCGGGAAGGACCTTGTCTTCCACGAGGCCGCGATCCGCATCACGCAGTGCGCTGAGGACCCGCGGCTCGCGCTCGAGGTGCTCGTCGATGGAACCTTCAATGTCTACGAAGCAGCCGCAGATCACCACGTGGACAAGCTGATCACGGCCTCGAGCGCCTCGGTCTACGGGCTGGCGGAATCATTCCCGACGCCTGAGACGCAGCATCCGTATGACAACGACACGATCTACGGAGCCGCGAAGACCTTCAATGAAGGGTTGCTGAAGTCGTTCCGGGCGATGCGCGGCATCGACTACGTCACGCTGCGCTATTTCAACGTGTACGGCCCGCGCATGGATGTGCACGGCGTCTACACCGAGGTGCTTGTCCGCTGGATGGAGCGCATCGTCGCCGGCAAGCCTCCGCTGATCTTCGGAGACGGGTTGCAGACGATGGATTTCGTCAGCGTCCCCGACATCGCACGCGCGAACATCCTCACGGCGAAAAGCGACATCGTCGAGGGCGTCTACAACATCGCCCGGGGCGAGGAGACGAGCCTGCTCGAGCTGGCGCAGGCGCTGCTGCGGGTCATGGACTCCGACCTTGGCATCGAATTCGGGCCCGCTCGCGCCGTGAACGGCGTCACCCGCCGCCTCGCCGACACCAGCGCCGCGCAGCGCGACCTCGGGTTCACAGCCGAGATCGACCTGGAGCGTGGACTGCGCGAGCTCGTCGATTGGTGGCGGCTTGAGAAGGACAACCTCGAGGTGGACTCGCTCGTCGCCGCGCAATCCGTGGCGGTGACGGCATGAGCGCCGAGCCGCGCATCAACGTCATGAAGCCCTGGCTCGGCCAGGAGGAGATCGACGCGGTCGCGGCCGCGATCTCCTCGGGCTGGGTCGCGCAGGGCCCTCGGGTCGCCGCGTTCGAGGCCGCGTTCGCCGAGGCGATGGAAGCGGAGCACGCGGTCGCGACGTCGAATTGCACGACGGCGCTCCACCTCGCGCTCGTGGTCGCCGGCGTCGGGCCCGGGGCCGACGTCATCGTGCCGTCGTTCTCGTTCATCGCGACCGCGAACGCTCCGACGTATGTCGGCGCGAACCCGGTCTTCGCCGACGTCGATGCGACGACGGGCAACGTCACCGCCGAGACCGTCCGGCTCGCACTCACGCCCAAGACGCGTGCCGTCATCGTCGTCGATCAGGGTGGCATCCCCGTCGACCTCGACCCGATTCGCGGGCTGTGCGACCCGCTTGGCATCGTCGTGATCGAGGATGCCGCGTGCGGGGCCGGCTCGACCTACCGGGGCAGGCCCGTCGGTGCCGGCGCCGACATCGCCGCCTGGTCCTTCCACCCTCGCAAACTGCTCACGACCGGCGAGGGAGGCATGCTCACGACCGCACACGCCGACTGGGCTGAACGGGCCCGGCGTTTGCGCGAGCACGCGATGAGCGTCTCGGCGGCGGACCGCCAGGCGAGCCTGCTCGCACCGGCAGAGGAGTACCTGGAGATCGGATTCAACTTCCGCATGACCGACGTGCAGGCGGCGATCGGGTTGGTGCAGCTCGGCCGTCTGCCGCAGATCGTTGCACGGCGGCGCGAGCTGGTGGCTCGCTATGTCAAGATGCTCGACGGCGTGCCCGGGCTGCGACCCGTGCGCGACCCCGCCTGGGGTACCAGCAACTTCCAGTCGTTCTGGCTGGAGGTGCAAGGCGACTTCCCGCTCGACCGCGACGGTGCCATGCTCGCGCTCGCCGAAGCAGGCATCTCTGCTCGTCGGGGCATCATGGCCGCACACCGGCAGCCGGCGTATACGAACCGGCCCGGTGCGTGGCTCCCGATCACCGAGAGGCTGACGGATGCGACTTTGATCCTGCCCGTCTATCACGAAATGACCGATCGCGAGCAGGACCGCGTCGTCGATGCGCTGCTGCGCGCAGCGGAGACGACAGCGGCGAGGCAGACGGCAGAGGTGATCGCATGAGCTCCCACCTCGCCTTCAACGAGGAGGTGCTGCTGGTCGCGGCCAGCGGCCTCGCCCGCGAGATCATCGCGGCAGCGCCGCGCGGCATCCGCTTCATCGGCGTTCTGGACGATGACGACAGCAAGGTCGGCTCGACCCTCGGCGGTGTACCCGTGCTCGGTGGCCTCGAGAAGATCGACCGCCGAGGCGACGCGAAAGTCGCGGTGTGCGCCGGAAAGGGCGCATCGCGGCGTGGTCTGGTCAACCGGCTCGGCGAATTCGGGCTGACGGATGCCGACTACGCGACACTCATCGCGCCGAGCGTGCGCGTGCCGGCTGACTGCTCGATCGGCATCGGAAGCGTCCTGCTTCCGGGCGTTGTGCTGACGTCCAACGTTTTCGTCGGGCGCCACGTCGTCGCGATGCCGAACGTGACGCTCACGCACGACGATGAGGTCGACGACTTCGCGACGCTGTGTGCGGGCGTCTCGCTCGGCGGCGGCGTCTCGATCGGTGAGGCCGCGTACCTCGGGATGAACTCGAGCGTGCGGGAGAACACGCGCGTCGGCGCCGGCGCGACGCTCGGCATGGGGGCTGCACTGCTTGCCGACCTGCCGGAGCGGGAGACCTGGGTGGGTGTGCCTGCGCGCCCACTCTCCGAACGAATCAAGGAGATCCTCTCATGAGCACCCCCACCGCCGCCGGCGTGCCGTTCCTCGACCTTCGCGCGCAGAGCGCCGAGATCCGCGATGAGGTGCTCGCAGGATGGACGGCGGTTCTCGACTCGGCCGGTTTCATCGGCGGACCTCAGGTCGAGGCATTCGAGCGCGAGTACGCCGAATACATCGGCGTCGAACACTGCATTGGAGTCGGCAACGGCACCGACGCCATCGAGCTTGCACTGAGAGCGCTCGGAGTGGGGTCCGGCGACGAAGTCATCATTCCAGCCAACACCTTCGTGGCGACTGCCGAGGCCGTCTGGCGCACGGGAGCGCGGCCGGTGCTGGTCGACGTCGATGCGGCTCATCTGCTCATCGATCCGGCCAAGGTCGAGGCCGCGATCACGGAGAAGACTGCCGCGATCATCCCGGTGCATCTCTACGGACAGGTCGCACCGGTCGAGGCGATCGAGGTGATTCCGGCCGTCGTGTCGCGAGCGATCCCGATCGTCGAAGACGCCGCGCAGTCTCAGGGCGCGCACTCCCTGCGCGGCCGAGCAGGAGCGATGGGTCGAATCGCGGCGACGAGCTTCTACCCGGGGAAGAACCTGGGCGCTGCCGGCGACGCAGGCGCAGTGCTTACGAATGACAGCGAACTGGCGTCGATCGTTCGTAACCTCGCCGCGCACGGCTCAAGCAAGAAGTATGTGCACGATCGTCCCGGATTCAACTCCCGCCTGGATGCCATGCAGGCGGTCGTCTTGAGGGCGAAGCTCAAGCGGCTCGAAGACTGGAACATCGCCCGTCGGGCGATCGCGGCCAACTATGGCAGGTTGCTCGCGCCGCTGGCGGACTCGCGCGTGCTCACGTTGCCGAGTTCACGCGCGGGCAGCACAGACGTCTGGCATCTCTATGTCGTGCAGGCTGACGATCGCGATCGGGTTCTTGCGGACTTGAACGCAGCGGGCATCGGTGCCGCGATCCACTATCCGACCCCGGTGCACCTCACGGGCGCGTTCGCGCACCTCGGCTACGGCGCCGGGAGTTTTCCCGTCGTGGAAGCTGCAGCTGACAGCATCCTTTCGCTCCCGATGTTCCCGCACCTGTCGGAGGTGTCGCTGGGACGGGTCGTGGACGCGCTTGCGGTCGTGCTCGAGCGCGCGACAGAGGCTGGTGTGGCGTGACGCACTTCACAGACGACGAACTGAGATGAAGACGCACTCGTCCGCCACGGCGCTCGCGTGGAGCTTCGGGAACACGGCCTTCAGCAAGCTGGCCACGCTTGGTATCGGTGTGCTGCTTGCACGCCTGCTCGGCCCGCACTCGTTCGGCACGTTCGCGGTCGCCCTCGTCGCCTTGACGATCGTGCTCAGCTTCAACGAGCTGGGTGTCAGCCTCGCGATCGTGCGCTGGCCGGGGGACCCCGCTCGTATCGCGCCGACCGTGAGCACGATTTCGACAGCGGTCAGTGTGGCCATCTACGTTGCCGGGTATTGCGCAGCGCCGGCGTTCGCGCAGGCGATGGGCGCCCCCGCCGCTGTGTGGCCGCTGCGGGTCCTGCTGTTCTCTGTCGTGATCGATGCCATCACCTCATCACCGGCTGCCTTGCTCGAACGGGGGTTCAGGCAGGACAAGCGCGCGCTCGCCGATCAGCTCAACGTGTGGGTCGGGGCGGGTGTGTCCGTGATTCTCGCGTTCGCGCACTGGGGAGCGATGAGCCTCGCGGTCGGCAGGATCTCCGGCTCTCTGGTTGCGGCAGTTGTCCTCGTCGCGATCTCGCCCGTGCGGCTGCGATTCGGTTTCGACCCGTCGATTGCACGTCAACTGCTGCGATTCGGGCTCCCGCTGGCAGGCGCGAGCATTGTCGTGATCGCAGCGGGCAACGTGGACCAGCTCGTCGTCGGGCGCATGCTGGGTCCTACGTCTCTCGGTTTCTTCGTGCTCGCCTTCAACATCGCGAGTTGGCCGGTGAGCATCTTCTCGCAGCCGATGCGCAGCGTGGCTCCGGCGACGTTCGCGCGATTGCGAGACGACCCGACTCAGCGCCTTGGGGCCTTCCGCTCGATCATCCGTGTGCTCACGGTTGCGGCTCTTCCCGTGTGCGGATTCCTCGCGGGGGCCGCTGATCCGATAGTCCGCTTCGTCTATGGAATCGCGTGGCTACCGGCGGCCGACGTGTTGCGCTTTCTCGCCGGCGCCGCCGCGCTTCGAATCATCTTCGAGCTCGCCTACGACTATCTCGTCGTCCAGGGGCGAACCGGTCGTCTTCTCACTCTGCAGCTTGTGTGGCTGCTCGCGCTTCTACCGGCGCTCATCGTCGGCGCACATTTCTGGGGCCTCGTCGGTGTAGCCGCCGCAGAGGTTGCCGTCGCCCTCATCGTCGTGCTGCCCGCCTACCTTGGTCTGCTGCGAGGCGGCGGAATTCCGGTCCGGACGGTGCTGTCGTCTGTCGTGCTACCGGTCGGTGGCGGCGTAGGCGTGGCTCTTGTCGCCTTGAGCATGTCGTCGCTGCGCCTGCCGCCACTGCTCGCGTGCATTGGCGCTGGTGTGATTGCGCTCGCGGTGGCCGCCGCCCTGGCTTGGCGAGAGCGCTCCAGCGTGCAGACGATTCGATCCGTGAGATCGACGGCGGTAGTGGCATGAGAATCATGGTGTACCCGCACGATCTCGGGATGGGTGGCAGCCAGCTCAACGCCATCGAGCTCGCTGCCCGGCTCCAAACGGATGGGCACGACGTCGTCCTGTTCGGTCACCGTGGACCGCTCGTCGAGTACGCAGAATCGCTTGGTCTCGAGTTCATCTCGTCGCCAAGGCCCCACCGTCGCCCGGATGTTGGCGTCGTGGCGGCATTGCGCCGAGAGATCCGCGCTCGTCGGATCGACGTGATTCACGGCTGGGAGTGGCCACCGATCATCGAAGGCGTGCTGGCTGCGCGCGGTACCCCAGCCGTACCGTTCGGAAGCGTCATGTCGATGGCGGTCGCACCGTTCATCCCAAGAGATCTGCCGCTGACGGTCGGAACTCGACAGATTGAAGCAGCCGAGCGGGAATTCGGGCGATCTAGCGTAAGCGTTCTCGAGCCACCGGTCGACACCGAGGCCAATGCGCCCGGGGTGACCGAGGCTGCCGGATTCCGCACGGGTATCGGGGCGCGCAATGATGAGCTTCTCGTGGTGTCGGTCAGCAGGCTGGCCCGCGCGCTGAAGCTCGAGGGGCTCCTGGCGGCAGTCGAACTGTTCGGCGAGCTCGGAGCGAGTCAGGCTGCACGCCTCGTCATCGTCGGCGATGGCGAGGCTCGCGATCAACTCGAACGGGCGGCAGCTGCGGCGAACTCTCGCAGCGGCCGCGAGGTTGTGACGATGACCGGCGAGATGGCGGACCCGCGCGCCGCGTATTCAGCCGCAGAAGTCGTGCTGGGAATGGGCGGATCTGCATTGCGTGCGGTGGCGTTCGGGAAACCGCTGGTCGTCCAGGGAGAGCACGGCTATTGGCGACGGCTTGACGAGAACTCGATCGAAGACTTCCGCTGGAGCGGTTGGTACGGCATCGGCGAATCCGGCGCATCTGGCCCCGAGGCTCTCAGGGCAGAGCTCCTTCCATTGCTCATCGACGAGCGCGAGCGTGATCGAGCGGCTCGCTTCAGCCTCGCCAATGCCCACGCGTTCTCGCTCGATCGCGCAGCGCAAGAGCTCATCGAGAGATACTCGCTTGCCGCCGGAACGCGGCGACCGCGGAGCTCGCGCCAAGCGGTTGAGGCGATCAGGTGCGCGTCAGTGTTCGCTCGCTATCAGTTCCGCGATGAACTGCGGAAGATCGCCCATCGCCCAGCCGGCGAGGACTTCAATGCGCCAGCAAAGATGCGCGCGATGGCACGACCGGAGTCGGTTGTGAGCGTGTCATGAACTTCGGAACGGATGGCGTCGTCCTGTGGTACGCGGGGGTCGGATGGGATGAGACCGAAGGCACCGATCGTCGAATCGTAACGGCGCTGGCAGAGGAGCGTGACGTGCTCTGGGTCGACCCGCCGAACAAGTCCGGTTGGGGCGCACTACGGAAATCCTGGCGGGGAAGCGTCACGGACAACGAGCCTGTTGCGCGGATCCGAGTGCCGGCTCCGCCTGCGGTGACCAGGCGACCGATGCGGGCCGTGACCAATGCGATGCGTTCTGCGCACGTCGGTCTCGCGGTGCGGCGGACCGTGCAGGCCGTCGTAGTGGCCAACCCGATCACCCCCATGCCGGCGACGAGCCGGATACCTCGGGTGCTCTTCGTGACCGACGATTGGGTCGAAGGCGCCGGACTCATGGGGCTCGATCGAAACTGGGTGCGGCGCACGCTGCGCCGCAACCTCGAGGCCGCCGACGTAGTCCTCGCAGTGACGCCGCGACTGCTGGAGAACGTCCGCCGACTCCTGCCGGCGACCGGGTCCGGCGGCGACAAGCTGTGGGCGGTGGTGCCCAATGGTGTGAAGCCGAATCCCGTGCGTCCCCACAATGACGCCTCCGTAGCCGGATTGGTCGGACAGATCAACGAGCGGCTCGACCTCGCCTATCTGCATGCGGTCGTCGATCGCGGAATCCGGCTCAAGATCATCGGCCCGCGTACGGCCACCGATTCGGCATTCATTGCTGACTTCGAGCGATTGACGGCCCGCGACGGCGTTGAGTGGATCGGCGCCGTGCCAGCCGAAGAAGTGCCACGCCATCTCGCCCAATTGGCGGTGGGCTTGACGCCCTACTCGGCTGACGAGTTCAACCAGTCGAGCTTTCCGCTCAAGACACTCGAGTACCTGGCCGCTGGGATTCCTGCGGTGTCGACCGATCTCGAAGCCTCGCGCTGGCTCGCGTCAGCTCACGTTTCCATTTGTGCGGAGCCCGGACAGTTCGCCACCGCAGTGAATCGGGCGCTGGTCGCCTCATTCGATTCGGGTTTGGTCGGCCAACGAAAGCATGAGGCTGCGTCTCACAGCTGGACCGTTCGGGCGCACGCGGTCATGGCAGCCGTAGCCGATTCAGGAGTGGGCGGGCGGCGGCTCGAATGAGCGCGTACAGCACACTTCGAGTCCTGCTGCGTCGGTGGTACGTCACCGTCTTCATTGCGGTGATAGCGGCCGCCATGTTCGTCTCGGCTGAGCGCATGGGGGGTGTTTACACCACCACGCCTGTCGTCGCGTTCTCAGCCCCTGGTGGAAAGTCCTTTCTTCCGAACAGTGGAATCGACAATGACAACGTCATCGGTTTTGCGCTCACTGTCGCGCAGGAACTCAACCAAGGCAGGCCGGTGGAACGCTACGCCTCCGACGACGCACCGCTTTACGGGGCCGGAGTGCGGCAAGGCGTTCGCATCGGCGTGCCCAGCGTCGGTGGTCAGTGGTCGGCAAGCTATTCGGCAGCCGAGATCACGATTCAGATCGTCGGGCGCGACCGCGGATGGGTAGAGGCGCAGCAGAAGTCGTTGCTTCAGCAGGTCTCGGCCGTCTCCTCACAGGCGCAGGCAGAGACCAGTGCGGCGCCGACCGAACACATCACTTCCCGCGTGGTCCCTTTGTCCACTCAGATCGAATGGATCTCGAGCGGCCATACCGCTACTGCCATGGCTGCGCTCGCGCTAGCGGCAGCCGCTGCCGTCAGCGCGCTCGGGGGCGCAGTGCTGCTGGATCGCGCGCTGCTCGCCCGCAAGAATCGGCGCCGGAACGCCGAATTCCGTCCGGCAAAGAAAAGAAAGGTCGCGACGAAATGAACGTCAGTGACTCGATTCGTATGCTCCTACGGCGTTGGTACATCACGCTACCCGGGCTGATTCTGGCAGGCGCCCTTGCATTTGGCGCGTTCACCAGGACCCCGCCCGCGTACGAACGCTCAGCAAGCGTGCTTCTGCTCCCCGGCGCTTTGAGTCTGCCGGAGGGCGGAAACCCGTATCTCTACATTTCCGGCCTGTCACAGGCCGCCGACGTACTCGTCCGATCCGCGGGGTCGGAAGAGGTGGTTGGGCCGATTCGCGAGAAGCACCCGGACGCGAAAGTGACGATCGCCCGCGACGCGAGTACCGTCACCCCGGTCGTCGTGATCGACGTTGAATCGCCCTCAGACGCCGCGACCGCAACAATTCTGAAGCAACTGGTCACTGACACCGGTAAGTCACTCGCCCAGCTCCAGGAGCGTGAGGGGATCACCGACAAGAATCGCATCACACTCGAACCGCTTACCGTCGATGACAAGAGCACCATCAAGCTCAAGCAGCCGATGTTGTTCGCGGCGGGAGCAGGGGTTGGCGGATTGGTTGTGACGCTCATCGCTGCAGCTGTCGGTGACAGTCTTCTCGCCGCACGAAAGGTCAGAAAGCGGGTTCGCGTCGAGGCTGGCGCGCGCGTAAGTGCAGGGAGCGCCGCGTCGGAAGCGCACGCATGACCGACTCATTCGCCGCGGCGACAGAGCGAAGTGCCAAGGCCTCTCCGTCTACCTCGGCAGTCAGCAAAGGCGAGGGACGCGCCGGGGCCGTCGGGATGCTGACCGTGTATCTCGTGCTCTTGTGCCTGATTCCTTCGAATCTGCGAATCTCTGCGCTGGGCTCACTGGGCAGACCGTCATTCCTATGGGGATTGGTGCTGCTCTTCTGGTGGATTATCTACCAGCTTGAGAGCCACTCGGCGAACGAGCCGCGGACCAGACAGCCGGTCCGGGTTGTATTCGCCCTGTTGATCGTGTCATCGTTGACCAGTTTTGCGCTCGCGATGCTGCGCGGTCAGCCTGCTGACCAGGTCAGCCCTGCCTTCACCGGCACACTCGAAATCGTGTCATGGGGCGGCGTTCTTCTGGTCGCGCTTGACGGCATTCGCGACATGTCCAGCCTCCGGACCTTGGCGCGCCGGCTCGTCGGCTTCGCTATCTTCGAAGCTGCACTAGGAGCGGTTCAGTTTCTCACCAAGCAAGGCTGGGTCGATCGGCTGAGTATTCCAGGAATGGCTTCGAACGGGTCGACTGGAGCTCAGGTCAGGGGCGACCTCTTGCGAGCAGCCGGCACAGCGACGAATCCGCTGGAATATGCGGCCTTGCTATGCATGTGCCTTCCGATTGCCATTGCGCTCGCCGTCGCGCCGGGTACCGGCCGTGAACGGCACGGGACGCTTGCGGTGTTGCTCGCATGGGCACCCGCGGTCTTCCTGACGTTGAGCCTGCTAGTTGCCACGTCTAGGTCGGCACTGCTTGGGATGGCGACGGC
Source organism: Gryllotalpicola protaetiae (assembly GCF_003627055.1). NCBI lineage: Bacteria > Bacillati > Actinomycetota > Actinomycetes > Micrococcales > Microbacteriaceae > Gryllotalpicola > Gryllotalpicola protaetiae. The sequence goes on along the minus strand of NZ_CP032624.1, from coordinate 1,283,813 downwards.
TGTGGTGCTGATGCTTCCTGTGTTGTCGGCGCGGCTCCGGATTCTGCTGGCTGGCGCCGTCGTCATTGCGGCCGGGGTCGTGATGGTCGCTGTGCCCAGCATGCTCGCAACGATGCAGGGGCTGTTCACGGGTGTTTCGGACGACCCGAGCGCCCTCTCGCGAACCAACGGGCTGGCGGCCGCGCCCGGTTTCATCGCGGCCTCTCCCGTACTCGGAACGGGCTACGGCACGTTCTCGTCCCGGTACTACATCTTCGATGACGAGTGGTTGCTGCTGACGGTTGAGCTGGGCATCGTCGGAGTCGTCTGCTTCGGGCTTCTTCTCGTGACTGGGATCTGGTCGGCTCAGCGTGCTCGGCAGGTCGGATCGACAGAGGCGCGCGCGTTGGCCCAGGCCTTCACTGCGGCCATTGCGACAGGGGCGGTCACGTTCGCCGGCTTTGACGGTCTGTCATTCCCGATGTCCGGGGCAGTGCTCTTTCTCTTGGTCGGTTTGTGCGGTGCACTGACGACCGCAACACGAATGGCTGCCGCGACGGTGTCCCGGACATTCGTAGAAGCCTCAGGCTAGCGCCAGCGCAGTTCGCACGTATCGAATGACGTCTGCCGACGTATCCGAGTTCGACTGCACGTGAATGGCCACGTCGTCGGGGCGGATCGAATCGACGAATGCGCGCGCCTCGAGTTGCGTCATCGGGCGCGGTTCCCAGTGGCTGTGACAAAGCGGGTCATCGCTGGTGAACGCGGTTTGCGCAGAGGTGCCGAACTCATCGAGGAACTCGCCGTAGAGCTGGTACTCGGAGAAGTCGCGGCGGCCTCCGACGGCCTCTACCCAGCGCCTCCCCGTGACGTTTTCGATTTCAGCCAAGCACGCGCGGACGATCGCAGGGTTCCAGGTGACTAATCCTGCGATGAAGTCAGGGCGCGGGCCCGGCAATGGTTGGGTTCCGATCAGCTCGCGCGCGACGCGATGCCATCCCATATGGCGCGACGTCTCGTCGGTCACGGCGTCTGGCTTCCGGTAGAACCTGACCGTCCCGTCGGTGCGCGAAAAAGTGGACGCGTCGATCGGGCGAATCAGCTCGGCGTCTGAATCGAGGAAGACGATGACGCCGTCTTCGACCGCCGATGCGGCTGCGAGTTTGGCGAGTTGCTGGATGACCCATCCGCGCAGCGGTGGCCAGGGCCGGCGCAGATTGATCGCCGCGATTCGCGCGCCGCGGGGCAGGCGGGGCACTCGCGCGGCGGCGTGTGCGATCCAGCCTGTCTGCACGACCGACCGCGGCAGTAGCTCGCGATAGTCCACGACCTGGAGGCGGGAATCATCGATCGATGCGAACAGATCGCGGTCGGCTGACGGGACGATGGCGATGTGCTGCACATCTGCGTTCGTGAACCGCTGCACCGAGCGATGCAGCCGCACGAAGCTGTCGAAGTCCGGTGCGTAGCTCGGTGTCATCACCGTCAGGCGCGTCATGAGCCGCTGCCCCCCGCCGGCCGCCCTGTGCCGTTTGGAAGCGAACTCCAACTCTGCTCCGACAGGAGAGCGCGCAGGGCACGGGCATTCCATGGCCTCTTGGCGCGCATCAGCTCCCACACGATCGCAGCGCCGCGGAACGTCGCCGCGTACGCCCGGCCGCGATAGCGGCGCACGTAGCGCACACGGTTGACCGCGAGCAGTGCGTACTGGTCGGGCGAGCCGCCCGAGCCGCCCTGGGTGTGTCGGACCACGGCGTTCGGCTCGTACCAGACGGACATTCCGGACTGCCGCAGTCGGCGCTGGAAGTCTGTCTCCTCCGAATACAGGAAGTAGCGTTCGTCCCACTCGCCGACCGCGTCGGATGCCTGCCGAGAGATCAGCATCGCTGCGCCCGCAGCCCAGTCGACCACATGCGCGAACTGATAGTCCTCCGAGTCGTAGACGATTTCGCTCAGCCAACCCGGTCGGTTCGACCAGCGCGAGCCGAAGACGCCGTCGCCGAGCGTTCCAAGTACGGTGGGCTCGCGGAAGAGAGAAACAGCGAGTCGCCCGTCTGCTCCCAGCAGCTTGGGCGCGACGACACCGGCAGCGGTCTCGCGGGCTCGGGCGACGAGTGCACCTATACATCCGGCGTCGATGAGCGCGTCCGGGTTGACCACGAACGTGAATTCGGCGCTCGGCAACGCACGCATGCCGATGTTGATGCCCGCCGCGTATCCCAGGTTCCCGCCCGCGTGCACAACCTTGACGTCGCGGTATGCCTCGCGGACGCGTCCTGCTGTGTCGTCCGCCGAGCTGTTGTCGACGACCACGACGCGCATCGTCAGTGTCCGCGCCTCGTGGCGCAGCGAATCCATGAGCGGCCCGATGCTGTCGCGATTGTTGTAAGTCACGATCACGACGTTCACGAGGGCTTCGGCATCAGCTGAGACGAAGCCGCCCAAGCCTTCGGCGGCCGCTTCATCAGCGACGAGCGTCATGATTCCGCGACCTCGGTCGAGATGACGGCAGGACTCCGCCGCACGGCGCGGTACGCCGACGGCCCCTCGACGATGTAGCGGCGGAACAGCCGCTTCGGTTCCTTCGAGAGCCGCCATGCCCACTCGAACCCGTTGTCCGCCGCCCAGCGCGGCGCGCGATCGACCCGCCCCGCGAGGAAGTCGACGACCGCGCCGAACGCGAGCAGGACGTGCGCGCCGGTGCGGACGCCGTAGTGGTCGATCCAGAGCTCCTGACGCGGCTTGCCGAGGCAGACAACGAGCACATCGACGCCGACGTCTCGGATCTCGCCGGCGAGCTCGCACGAGTAGCCTGCGTCGGCGAGTTCCTCGCGCGACGGCGTCCAGCACCCGGCGAGCTCGAGCGCCGGGTACTCGGTGAGCAGCCGGCGGCTGAGCTCGGTCGCTGTCGAGGGCAGCCCGCCGAGGAATCCGACGCTGCTGCCGTCCCGTTCTGCGCGCGCGAGCAGCGCACCGATGAGGTCGGAGCCCGCGAGCCGCGGCCACTGGTGCGCGGTGAGCCGGCGTGCCTGCTCGACGAGCGGCGCGCCGTCGGCGAGGTTGAGCCACTCGATGTCGCCGACGGGGCCTGAGCGCAGCCCGAAGTCGCCGTAGAGAGACGAGCGCTCGCCGAAGTGGTGGATGTGATCGAGGTTGATCGACACCACCCCGAGCGGCGGCTGGCTGGACGCGAGCGCCCGGCCTGCGATGAGGTCGACCGCTTGGTCGAACTCGAGCAGGTCGACGGGTGCGCCGCCGAGTTTGATGCGTGAGGTATCGAGTGTCATTGCGCGATCACCGCCGGGCTCCATGCGTGGGGAATGAGGAGGGAAGGGGAGCCAGAGCCATCGGCGGCTGTCTCCCATACGTCGTAGTCGCCGGGCGTTCCGGCATGCGGCACCCCGTAGAGCAGCGTCGAGTCGTCGAGCCACTCGACCTGGTCGTCGATGTCGCGCTTGTCGGGCATGAGCGTGACCTTGCCGGTCGCGATGTCCATCACCGCGACGCTCCAGTAGGCCGTGCTCGTCTTCGAGATGTTCACCTTGAACGCGACCCGAGTGCCGTCGGGTGACACCGACGGGCACTCGGCCGTCTCGTGCACCTCGGTGAGCGTGCGCGCAGACAGTGAGCCGCGCACGAGGTAGGTGTGACCGGCGGTCGCCGCCGTCGCATAGAACGCGTTGTCGTCGCCCGGCACGAAGGTGACGCCCCAGATGTTCCGATCGGCCGCGGTGTTCACGGCGCCGTCGATGTAGAGCGTGAACTGCTCGATGTTGCCGTAGTCGTGGCCGTCGGCGATCGAGTAGATATCAGTCGCGGTCGAGAATCCGACCGTCGCGTAGGCGGAGCCCGTCACGAACGAGGTGAAGGCCACGAGCTTGTCGTCGTGGGAGATCCGCGTGCGGCTCGGCAGGCCGGGCAGGCCCCACTTCTTGACGACGCCGCCGGACTTGTCGAACAGCGTGGCGGTGTAGGTGGTCACGACGCCCGCGTCCGTCTGCAGGCAGGACTCGTATTTCTCGGTCTCGTAGACGCGATCGCAGACGAGTGGGGTGACGGTGCGTGTGCCTTTGGGGCTTGCAAGCGGCACGGATGCCACGTGACCGTAGTCCTGGCCAGGGGCCGTGTCGCGGAAGACGATGCGCTCGCCAGCCGCCTCGGCTGACGCATCCGTCGCATGCCTGGCAGCCACGTCGCTCGGCGCGTTCTGCTGCTTCTGATATGCGGCGAACGCGACCATGCCGTACGACACGGCGCCGCCCAGAATCAGGGCGCAGGCGGTGATGACGGCGATCATTCTCTGCCGGGGGCTCACTCGTCGAACTCCGGTGAGAGCTCGACCTCGCGGTGCAGCACACCGAGCATCGGGCGCAGCAGGTAGACCGAGGCGATGACGGCAAGCACCGCGAGACCGGCGACGAGAGCCATCGCATTCTGCCGTCCCATCGCGAACCACAGCACGCCGAAGCCGGTCGAGGCGATCAGGCGCGCAATGGCCGTCACGGTCTGGGTCGCCGCGATGCCGCTCGCTGTGCTCTCAGGCGGCGTGAGCTGCGCGGTCAGCGCCGAGAGGACGCCGTCGGTGGCTGCGTAGAACGCGCCGAGCAGGGCGAGGCAGATGAGGGTGATCGCGATCCCGCCGACGGGAATCGTCGTGATCAGGTATACGGCGAACAACGCGCAGTGGCCGATGATGAACACGCGGCCGCGGCCGATGCGGTCGGCCCAGCGACCGAGCGGAATCGCGAGGGCGAGGAACACGACGTTCGTGCCGACGTAGAGCAGCGGGAACCACTCGGCCGCGAACGACGAGCGTGCTTGCAGCACCAGGTAGATGAATCCGTCGCCGACCGTGATCAGCCCGAGAGCGCCGGTTGCGACGAGCAGCCGGGGCATGCCGGGAAGCTTGAGGTCTTTGGCGCTCCAGAACCGTCGAGCGGGACGGCGGCCGGCCTCGCGCGCGGGGTGGCCGTTGCGCACGATCACCCCGAGGATCAGCACGCCGACGATGGCGAATGCGAGCGACAGCACGAAGATCGCGCGGTACCCGCCGGGCAGCACCCACAGGATCACGAAGGCGAGCAACGGCCCGACGGCCGCGCCGATCGTGTCGAGCATGCGGTGCACGCCGAAGGAGCGGCCGAGATTGTCCGGCTGGCTGGACGCGGTGATCAGCGCGTCACGCGGCGCGGTGCGGATGCCTTTGCCGATGCGATCGATCGCGACGACCGAGGTCACCGCGGCGAAACCGGTTGCGAACAGCAGCCAGATGCGGGCGAGCGCGGAAACACCGTAGCCGAGGAACGCCACCCATTTCGGCTGGTCGCTGCGGTCGGCCGCCCAGCCGCCGCCGATGCGCACCACGGCGCTGACTCCCTGATAGAGGCCGTCGATGAAGCCATAGGCGATCGTCGACATGCCCATCGCCGCGGTGATGTACAGGGGAAGGACAGCAGCCACCGATTCGCTCGAGATGTCGGTGAACATACTGACGACGCCCATCGCAATGACGGTGGACGAGACGCGGGTCGCGACGCGACCCTTCGTCGTCGGGTCGGTCTTGGCCCCTCGGTCGGAAAGGGTGATGTACACGGTGAGCTCCTGGGTCGGGATTCAGGTGGGTGGTTCTCTAGGCGCCCGTGCGAAGTACGCCGTGAATGAGGTAGCTGCTGCCCTTGTCGTGCGGGCTGACAGTCAGGGTGAGGGCGCTCGGGCCCTTGCTGAACGCAATCGCCGTCGCGCCGCCGACGGCTGGAACCGGTTGTCCGGTCATGCCGAGCGAGGTGAACACGCCTTGGTAGAAGGCGACCGTGTCGGCGGGCTTGCTCGTGGTGGTCGCGTCGATGAGCACCTGCGTCGTGCCGTCCGTCGTCTTGACCGACTTGGAGGCGACCTTGGAGTTCGGTGCGATCGTGACATCGTCCGCGGCGATCTTGGTGGGCACCGGGGTCGGGTGCAGCCGATAGGGCGTCGGCGTTGCCGTTGGGATCTGCTCGGAGCCGCCGTGGCCGACGCCCGCGATCAGCGAGTTGTCCTGCTTCTTCGACGACTTCGACTTCGATGGTGCGGAGGGCTGCGGGGATGAGAGGCCGGGCGCGTGCAGACTGCTTCCGCTGCCGGCATCCGTCGTGCGCGGTGTCGGCGCGCCGCCGAGCACGGTCTGCGCGACGCTGTGCCCCGACTTCGTCGGAAGGAACGAGACGACCACGCCGGCGGCGACGATGACGGATGCCGCGGCGATCGCGGCGATCACGATGCGACGTAGCTTCATGACTCCTCCACGCGGCTCAGAGCGCCGTCGGCCTCGCGGTAGATCTCGGCCGTCTCGGGGCAGCGCCAGCTGCCGTCGGGCTGCTGCGCGAGCTTGACACCGGCGCGGCCGACCCAGCCGATCTGTTTGGCAGGCACGCCGGCGACGAGCGCGAAGTCGGGCACGTCGCGGGTCACGACGGAACCAGCGGCGACCATCGCCCAGCGGCCGATGGTGACCGGCGCGACGCAGACGGCGCGAGCACCGACGGCCGCTCCGCGGCGCACGATGACGCCGACCATGTTCCAGTCGTCTTCCGTCTTGAGTCCGCCGTCGACGGTGATCGCGCGCGGGTGCAGATCATTGGTCAGAACAGCCCCTGGGCCGATGAAGACCCCGTCTTCGAGCAGGGCCGGCTCGTATACGAGCGAGTAGTTCTGCAGCTTGCAGTTCTGTCCGACGATGACACTCGGCCCGACATATGCCCCCCGCCCGAGCACGCAATGTGCCCCGACGTGGGCGTGCTCGCGCACCTGCGCGAGGTGCCACACCTGGGTGCCGTCGCCGATCGAGGCCCGTGGGTCGACGTCGGCGGTCGGCTCGATACGCGGTGCCGACGGGTCTGCGGCGGGTTCGGCTGAGATCGACATCAGTAGGCTCCGACCGGGCTGAGCAGCACACGTACGGTGCGCCACAGGATCATCAGGTCGCCGGCGAGTGACCAGTTCTCGACGTAGTAGAGGTCGAGCCGAACGCTCTCGTCCCAGCTGAGGTCGCTGCGTCCGCTGATCTGCCACAGGCCCGTGAGGCCCGGCTTGATGTACAGCCGGCGGTGCACGGGGTTGGCATACTCGGCAACCTCGGCAGGGAGCGGCGGGCGCGGCCCGACCAGGCTCATCTCGCCGATGAGGATGTTCCAGAACTGCGGGAACTCGTCGATCGAGTACTTGCGCAGCAACCGGCCGACTCGCGTCACGCGAGGGTCCACCTTCAGCTTGAACAGCATTCCGTTGCCGTCGTCCGACGCGGTGCGCAGCGATGCGAGTCTGGCCTCGGCATCCGTCACCATCGATCGGAACTTGACCATTCGGAACTGTGTGCCGTCCTTGCCGACGCGCGTCTGCCGGAAGAAGACCGGACCGTGGTCGTCGAGCTGGATCAGGGCGGCGACGACGACGAAGACGGGTGAGAGCATGACCAGTGCGAGGGATGCGCCGATGATGTCCACGAACCGCTTCAACACGTGCTTGCCGCCGTCGAACCGCGGGATCTCGACGTGGATCAGGGGCAGGCCTTGCACCGGAGTGAAGTGCACGCGCGGCCCCGCGACATCCACCAGGCGGGAGGCCAGCACCAAGTCGGCGCCGCATCCTTCCAGGCTCCAGCTCAGGTTGCGTACGAACTCGCCGCCGTCGTGCGGTTGGCTCGCAACGATGACCTCATCGACCTCCGCTGCCGTCGCGGCCTCTGCGACGTTCGCATAGCCGGCGAGCACCGGGATGCGCTGCTCGCCCTCCCGGAGGTAGGGGTCGCCCAACTCTGCGACCGCTGCTCCGATCACGTTGTAGGCCGGGCTTCCGGATGCTTGGATCTGACGCATCACATAGCGCACATCGTCACGTGAGCCGACGACGAGGGCGCGGCGCAGGTAGCGGCGTTCTTTGCCTGTGGCGGCGAGCCAATTGCGCCAGCCCCACCGGGTAAGCGCGAGCCCGATGACACCGATGGGGAAAGCGACTGCGTATTCGCGGCCGAGGTGGGCTCCGATTAGGAGGTCGGCGATGCCGACCGCGCCGAACAGGATCACGCTGCCGGTCAGCAGGTTCTTGTATTCGGTGGCGCCGACGCCGAGCTGCCGGCGGTCACGGCAGCCGATCACGCCCAGCAGCAGATACCAGCACGCGCCGACGGCTAGACAGATCGCGGCCTGCATGATGACCGCACCGCGCCCGTCGGCGCCGTTGCCGGCGAGGCGCAGTACGAAGGTTGTCCCCATCGCGAGGGCGATGACCGCGGCATCGGTGACGCGCAGTCGGGAGAGGTAGCGCCGGGACAGACGCGCCTCGGGGGAGCGTCTGGTCTCAGCGCGGGGGGAGGGGGGGGTTGAGACCGTCCTCGCGACGGGAAGTAGAGGGTGTGCGTCGGTAGTCATCGTCTCGTCTCGGGGGTGAGAATTGCTCGACTACTGAGACGCTAACCTGCACTGAGGGATCCTCACGTCCCCCAATCTGAGGGGTGAGCAATATTCAGTTATGAAAACGCAAGGATCTGAAGGTCATCGCACGCGCACCTCCCCATGGCGACGACGCGGCGCTATCACAAGCGCGCCCCTGACCCCTTCCGGGCCGTTGCGAAGCGGGGTCGCCCGACCGGGCCATAGCCCGCCGATCAGTCGCCCTGATCCGAGTCAGTTCTGGACTGCAGACACCCGTCGGGTCTCATCGCGGTTCCAGCTCTGCGCCGCGCCGCGTGCGCGCACCACGGCGGCGCGGCGGCGCGGCTCGAGGGAGGCATACGTATAGACGAGCGCCGCAGGCCAGAGCCATGGGCGGCGAAGCAGCCGGCCGATCAGTGCCCACACGCCCGGCGCTACCGTCATGCGCTCCAGTTCCGGATAGTGCGCTGCGGCCTCACGGTTTCCGGCGACAATCCGCGTCTGGCGGTGAAGGAAGGTGCGAAGGTCGCGCGGGGCGCGCATCGTGAAGGTGGCCCCATTGAACTCGAGACGCTCGTGCTCCGCGAACTGGCGTTGCGCGAACAGGTCGTCGGCGATGACATCGGGAAAACTGCCCCACCGTGCACGGCCGATGCCTGAGACAATGTAGATGCCGGAACCGACCATGCCGTGCAGGCGGTAGTCCGTGAGTTCCCAAACCCTGTAGTACATCCGCACAGGGGCGCTTGAGCCCGCAGTGTCGACAAGCATGCGCGGTGCTGAGACGAGCATCGGGCCATCGCCCAGTGCATCAGCCGAGGCCAACAGTGCGTCTGCGGTGATGTCGATGTCCGCGTCGAGATAGGCGCGCGTCGACCAGGTCGATGCTTCGTCGCCGGCATTGAGCGCAGCGATCTTGGAAGCGGCATCCACTTCGATCACTCGAACCCGCGGTGACACAGATGCGGCGATCTCGCCGGTGCGGTCGGTGCACCCGTTGGTCGCCACGATCAACTCAAGTCGCCCTTCGATGTCGGTGTCGACAAGTCGGCGAAGGGTGCCGCCGATCACGTGCGCCTCGTTGTGCGCCGGAATGATCACGCTGACGCCGTCAACCATGGTCTGGCCTCTCGGATGGTTTGCAGTCTGCTGGGTCGCCAGCCTAGGGCGCTGGCACGTCGGGCGTGCGCCCCGTTTAGTGGGGGCGGCACCTTCAGCATAGATGAGATATCGTCACGTCCGTGATGACGGCAATTCGATCAGAGGCAGCGGCACAGCCGGCGCGAGTCGGGCATGGCGGCGAGACGACTTTGAGCAAGACCGGCGGTGCAGCGCGTTCGGTGCTCGACATCCGCACCTGGCTGCATGCGCTCCGACTGCTCCACTTCGCGTCGTACTCGCACGTTCGGGAAGTGGGCAAGCTCGACCGGGGTGATGGCGTGCGAATCGCTCCGAACGCCTCGTTCCACAACGGTGAACGGATTCGCCTGGGTGAGGGCACGCGCATCGGGGAATTCGACATCGTGTGGGCCGGGAATTCCACAGGGCGCGTGACGCTCGGCGCATACTGCCTGCTCGCGCCACACGTCACCATCACCGCATCGAACTACGGGACTGTCCAGGGCACTTATCCGATCGACCAACCCAAGATCGAGCGCGACATCGTCATTGGCGATGGAGTCTGGCTGGGCGCAAACGTCGTCGTGCTCGCCGGGGTCACGATCGGCGACGGCGCGGTCGTCGCCGCCGGCGCCGTTGTCACCAAAGACTTGCCGCCTCAGTGCATCGCTGCCGGGGTTCCCGCCCGCGTCATCGGCATGCGGCCGACGCGATGACGCGACCCATTCAACTGAACTGCTGCTCGACCGGGCTGAGGGGACATCATGGCTGTTGTAGCTTCAAGTGAGGCGCTGGCTGCGGAATACGACTGTGTGGTTGTCGGGGCTGGGCCCGTGGGCCTCGCCTTCGCGATGGAGATGGCGCAATTGGATCGCACAGTGCTTCTCGTGGACGCCGGTGACCTCGAGTCCGGGAAGCGCAACGTGGTCGCACCGTCAACCCAGCGGACGGAAATCGTGGATGCGGCGCGCCACGCGCCGCTGGAGTTGACAACCCGTCAAGGCATCGGTGGCACGTCGTGGCTCTGGGGCGGAAGGTGCGTCGCATTCGAGCCGATCGACTTCGAGGTGCGCGATTTCGTCCCAGAAGGAGAGTGGCCTATCACCATCGATGATGTCGCCCCGTGGTACGCGGCGGCCGCGAGCCACCTCGATTGCGGCTCAGCGGTGTTCCGGTCGGACAAGCCCGATTGGGAGGGGCTTAACGACTTCACGATGTCGAACCTCGAGCGCTGGGCTCGCCGACCGAAGTTGGGTCCGCGACTCGGGGCTCGCGTCGTTGCGCACCCTTCGGTGAGCACGCTGATGAGCACCCGGCTCGAGCGGATCGACTTCGCTGCCGATGGCTCGGTTGCGGCGCTCGTCGTCAACCGCGAGGGCGCCCCCGCCCGCCTGAGGGCGAAGTCGTACGTGCTTGCCATGGGCGGGCTCGAAATCGCCCGATTTCTTCTCGGCGTGCAGCACGAGAGGCCCGGATCCTTCGGCGGAGTCGACGGCCCGCTCGGTCGGTACTATATGGGGCACGCGACTGGCAGCATCGCTGAGATCGTGCTTGACGACCCCACTCGGGCGGCCGACCTCGACTTCGTGCGCGACGAGTTCGACACATACATCCGACGACGATTCACTCTGTCCGAAGAGGCGCAGCGGCGTCATCGCGTTCTAAACACGAGCTTTTACCTCGACAACCCTCCGTTCTACGAGTACCAGCATCGGAACGCCACGCTTTCTCTCGTCTTTCTTGGTTTGGTGATTCCGCCGGTGGGTCGAGCGATCCTCGCAGAGGGGATTCGGCTCCGTCACATTGGCCCCCGTCCGTACCGTATCGGTGCGCACATCCGCAACATCCTACGTCGCCCATTGCGTGCCGTGACGGACGTGAGCGACGTCATTCTTCGCCGCTACGTCTCGCCAGTGCGCAAGCCGGGATTCATCCTTCGCAACGACGGGGGACGATACGCCCTGCACTATCACGCGGAGCAGCTGCCCAATGCGGAGAGCAGGCTTCGGCTATCGCAGGCCGACGGCGTTTCGAAGCTCGAGGTGGACTACCGCTACCTCGAAAAGGACATCGACTCTCTGCTGCGTTGTCATGAGTTGTTGGATCAGGAGCTTCGCTCCGCGGGCATCGGCAGGCTCGAATACCTCGCACCCGACGCGGCGAGCGTGCGGGCCATGGCCTGGGAGCAGTCCACTGACGGCTTCCATAGCATCGGTACGACTCGGATGAGCAACAATCCGACCGATGGGGTGGTCGACCGTGATTGCCGCGTTCACGGGACGTCCAATCTCTACCTCGCGACCAGCGGGGTCTTCCCGACCTCGGCAGAGGCGAACCCAACGTTCCTCGCGGCGACACTCGCAGTGAGGCTCGCCCACTTGCTGGCAGCGCAACCTGAACAGATCACGGTCGAAGCTGCCCCTGTCAGGGCCTGAGGTGCGCGCCTAGAAGTTGATCATGTGCCCTGTGAGCCCGTGGAACGCCTCCTGCAGTGCCTCCGACAGCGTCGGGTGCGTGTGCACATTGCGCGCGAGCTCGTAAGCCCCGAGGTCCCACTTCTGCGCGAGCGTCAGCTCGGGCAGAAGCTCGGAGACATCCGGTCCGATCATGTGCGCGCCGAGCAGCTCGAGGTGCTCCTTGTCGGCGATGACCTTGACAAAGCCGGTCGGGTCGGCGAGGCCGTGCGCCTTGCCGTTGGCGGTGAACGGGAACTGGGCGACGACGACGTCGTGGCCCTCGGCGCGCGCCTGCTCTTCGGTGAGGCCGAACGAGGCGACCTGCGGCTGGCAGAAGGTCGCGCGCGGCATCATGCGGTAATCGCCAAGCGTCATGGTCTCGGCACCGCCGATGGTCTCGGCCGCGACGACACCCTGCGCCTCCGCCACGTGGGCGAGCTGGAGCTTGGCGGTGACGTCGCCGATGGCGTAGATGTGCGGCACATTGGTGCGCATGTGGTCGTCGATCGCGATCGCCCCGCGGTCGGTCAGGGCGACGCCGGTCGACTCGAGGCCGTAGCCGGTGACGTTCGGCGCGAAGCCGATCGACATGAGCACCTTGTCTGCGGTGATCGAACCGGCTGCGCCGTCCTTGTTGCCGACGTAGCTGACCGTGACGGCCGAGCCGTTGTCGACGACGGTCTCGACCTTGGTGTCGACCAGGATGTTCACACCGAGCTTCTTGTACTGCTTCTGGATCTCCTTCGAGACATCCGTGTCCTCATTCGGCAGCGCACGCGGCAGGAACTCGATGATCGTGACGTCGACGCCGTAGTTCTTGAGGACATACGCGAACTCCATGCCGATCGCGCCCGCGCCGACGATGACGATCGACTTCGGCAACTCGCGAGTGAGGATCTGTGATTCGAAGGTGACGACGTTGTCCGAAAGCTGCACGCCGGGCAGGAGGCGCACGGTCGAGCCGGTCGAGATGATGGCGTTGTTGAACGAGACGATCTCGGTCGAGCCATCGGCCTTCGCGACCTCGATGGTGTTCGCGTCGAGGAAGTGGCCGCGGCCGTTGAACTCGGTGATGCCGTTCTTCTTCATCAGGAAGTGCACGCCCTTGACGCGCCCATCCGCGACGGAGCGGCTGCGGTCGAACGCGACTCCGTAGTCGAAGCTCACCTCGCCCGAGATGCCGAAGGTCTTCGCGTCGTTGTGGAAGATGTGGGCGAGCTCCGCGTTGCGCAGCAGCGCCTTGGACGGGATGCAGCCCACGTTGAGGCAGATGCCGCCCCAGTACTTCTCTTCGATGATGGCGGTCTTGAGACCGAGCTGAGCGGCGCGGATGGCCGCGACATAGCCGCCAGGCCCTGCACCGAGAACAACGACGTCAAAGTGTGCACTCACAGGCTCAAACCTATTCCTGTGTGGCGGATGCCGCTCAATCCCGCGAACAGTTCGGTGGTAGCGAGCCGGTGGCTTCCATGTCGGAAGCGCCCGAGCGAATCGCAGGGTTACGCGGCGCAGGTGCCCAGAGAGCTACTCCGTCGGAACGTGGCGCAGCCCGGTCCGGCCGAGAACCGCGGCCATGCGTTGCCGCACCGCATTGGGAGTCCCGCTCGATTTGAGCCTGAGGAACGGCTGCTCGATGAATCGGTACGACAGCGGCACGATGGCCGCGACGATCCCCATCGCCAGCAACTTCGCACTCCAATGCTCAAGTCCAATGCTCGCGTCGATGACGAAGAACACAGGGAAGTGCCACAAGTAAAGTCCGTACGACATCTTTCCCACCGTGGTGAGCGGGCCCAGAGAGAGCGCCCGCTGGGTGACCTTGGCATCCCGGTTGAGACACACGAGTATGAGGAGCGCCGTGACGCCCGCCACTAGAGGCCACTCGACGAGCATTTCGAACCATTCGCTGTGCGGCTGCACATTGGCGATCGCAATGAGACCGGCGACGGATGCCAGGCCCAGGATGTCAGGCAGATGCCATGCCGCCCCCGGGAGCCGGACACCCTTGAATTCCGAAACCACCAGCGCAAGGGAACACCCGACGAGCAACTCCATGCCGCGCGCAGGCGTGAAATTCCACGCAAAGGTCGTCGAAGTGCCCCCGAACCAGCACGCAAGAAGCGCGAGGTATGCGAGGACGGTGAGCACGCCGACACCAATCGCGGCCTTGCGGCCATTTCCGCGGGACACCGTGACGATCCCGATCAGCGCAAGGGGCCAAACAAGATAGAACTGCTCCTCGATCGACAGAGACCAGGTGTGGGTCAGCAGTCCGAGCCCTTCCCCGGAACCCGCGGCCCAGTTCGAGACGTAGAGGAAGGAGAACAACGCGCCGCGCAATGTGCTGCCTCCGAGGTGCCAGGCGACGGCGATGGCGACGGCGACGGCCATGACAGCGAAGTACACGGGCAGCAGCCTGAGCGCTCGGCCCCAATAGAACTTGGCAAAGTCGATGCGCCCCTGACGAGCGCCGCGCATGAGGATGCTTGTGATCAGGAAGCCGCTCAAGACGAAGAAGATGTCGACGCCCGAGTCGCCCCGTGAGAAGCCCACGTGAAGATGGAACAGCACCACGAATATTGCGGCAATGGCGCGAATGCCGTCCAGTGCGGGCACGCGAAATGGAGAGCCGGCTACCGTTGTTCCTCCAGGACTTGCGCCTGCTTTGGTCTCCACTCCGTCGCGCTCCGGCAACGCCGCCTCCTCAAGTCTTCGGGCCCGCTCAACCGGTTGTCACCGACGAGTGTCCCTATAATATGAGGAAAGATCAACTCCCTATTACGCGGGACCGGCGGCGCGTCACCGCGGCGAGCCGTCGCAGCCCAACCAGCGAGGTGGTTGGGCTGCGACGGCTCTAGGCACTCACCGCGGCCGCGCGCCCGCGGCCCGACGTGAACAGCGCCAGCACGGATGCGAGCAGTGCCGCGCCGGCGCAGATCGCGAACAGCACCCGGTAGCCGCCCAGCGACGGGAACTCGTAGCTGCCGAGAGTGATGGTGAAGGTCGCGAGGATCGTGCCGCCGATGGCGGTCGCGAGCGACGACCCCAGGGTGCGCACCACGGTGTTGACGGAATTCGCAGAGGCCAGCTCATTGTGCGGCGTGAACGCGCTGATCAGCGCGGGCATCGCGGCGTAGCCGATGCCGGTTCCGATCCCCACCACGGTCGAGCCGAGGACCACGTGCCACAGTTCGGCGTGCACGAAGATGCGCAGCACCCAGCCGATTGCAACGATGAACGCGCCGATCGACAGCGTGCGGCCCGCGCCGATCGAGTTGATCAGACGCGCCGCGATCGGCGCGAAGATCAGCATGCACAGGCCGGAGGGCAGCATCGTGAGGCCCGCGGTGAGCGTCGAGGCGGCGAATCCGTAACCGGTCTCCTTCGGCATCTCGACGTAGGTCGCCGTGCCGATCATCGAGGCGAAGAGCGCGAAGCCGATGAACATCGACGCGATGTTGGTGAGCAGCACGGGCCGTCGAGCCAGTGACGACAGGTCGACCAGCGGCGCCTTGTGCCGCGCCTCCCAGAGGCCGAACGCGGCGAAGAGCACGGCGGCGGCGGCGAAGAGCCAGATCACTCGAGCGGAGCCCCAACCCCAGTCCGAGCCCTCTGACAGCGGCAGCAGCAGGGCGACGAGCGCCCCGGCGAGAAGCAGCGCGCCCGCCACGTCGACACGGCCGCCCTGGCGGTCGTGCGATTCGGGCACCCAGATGAGAATGCCGAGCACAGCGACCGCGGCGCCGACGGCCGTGATCCAGAACAGCATGTGGAAGTCCCAGTGCTGGACGATGAGCCCGGCGAAGGGCAGGCCGAGTGCGCCACCGACGCCGAGCATGGCCGAGATGGTGGCGATGGCGCTCGCACGGCGCCTCTTGGGCAGCAGCGTCGCGAGCAGGCTGATGCCGAGCGGGATCGCCGCCCCGGCCACGCCCTGGATCGCGCGGCCGACGATGAGGATCGTGATGTTGTCGGAGAGAGCGGTGACGAGCGAGCCGACCACCATCGCTCCGAGGGCGACGAGCAGCATGAGGCGCTTTCCCCACATGTCCGCCAAGCGGCCCAGGAAGGGGATGGCGACCGCGCCCGCCAGGAGCGTCGAGGTCAGCAGCCAGTTGACCGTCGCGGTGTCCGAGTGCAGCGTCTCGGGGAGATCTGCGAGCACCGGCACCAGCAGGGTCTGCGCGAGTGACACGACAAGTGCGCCGAGGCCCACGATGATCAGCCAGAGCGTCGCCTTGCCGCCGCTGATGTGCTCGGCCTCCACCTCCAGCTGCTCTTCGGCCTCTGCTTCTGCGACCTGCATCCCCGTCTCCTTCGCTGTGTGTACGTGAATGTCAACACTGTTGACGATTGATCTAGTCAACACCGTTGACGGATGCTTGTCAACAGTGTTGACTGAAGGCATGGCTGCAGCAGCGACGGAGACGCCCACGAAGCAGGCGATCGCGCACGCGGCGCGTGAGCTGTTCGAGGCGAAGGGCTATGCCGCGGTCTCGATTCGCGAGATCGCGGCGGCGGCAGGGGTCGACCCTGCGCTCGTCATCCGGCACTACCACTCGAAGGACGAGCTCTTCGTACGGGTGATCGGCTTCGACGAGCACTTCGCCCCGCACCTCGACGGCCCGCTCGAGACCGTCGGCGAGAGGCTCGCCGCCTATTTGCTGGACCCGGCCCATACTCACCTGCGTCAGACGTTCCGCGCCTTGGTGCGCGCCAGCGACCACGAAATCGTCCGCGTCGAGCTCGACGGTTCGATGAGCCGCCTGCTGGTAAAGAAATTGAGCGAGCGGATGCAGGGCGAAGACGCCCTCGTGCGGGCATGGCTCGTCTCCGCTCAGCTCGTCGGGCTCATCCATTCCTGGGACGCCGTCGGCGGCGACTCGGCGACGCCCGAGAACCGTGCGAGGGTCGCCCGCCTCTACGGCGCCGCCATCCAGCAGCTGATCACGCCGTAGGGCGGCGGCCCTCAGGTGGTGGGCGCACCGCCTCTCAGGTCATGCGGCGGCAGGGCTCGCGGCAGGCATCCGGATGCCGCTCGCGGCCTCCCAAGCGCCGGCGGCCATGTTGTAGTCGACCAGGAACTCGAGCGCGCTGCGCGAGGCGGAGTCGGCGAGCACGAGCAACGCCTGGCGCGTGCGGCCGTCGGCGATGTCCGCGGCGTCCCGTGCATGCCCGGCGATGTCGAAGTCGGGCTCGCGCAGCCGCTCGGGCAGGAACGTGTGGGCGTCGACGGCGCGGCCCAGGCGGGCGAGCGCGTCACGGTCGGTGGAGTCCAGGGCGCGCCGCGCCTGCGCCGCCTCGGCGCTTGCCGGCAGCTCGGCCATGGCGGCGAGAGTCAGTGCGGTGGCCAGGACCCCTGCCAGTACGAAACCTCGCGTGTACAACATGTATTTATGTTATTCGGAACGAGTCGTCGCCGGCTGGGAGTCTGCCCATAGGCTGGATGGGTGCCCGTGCAGATCACCCGAGCAGGCCGTGCCGACGCCGAGCGCGTCGCGCAGCTCGCCGCGCTCACCTTTCCACTGGCGTGCCCGCCTGATTCCCCGGCATCCGATGTCGCCGCCTTCATCGCGGCCAATCTGACGTCCGCCAGATTCACCGAATACATCGCGGATGCCGAGCGCGTGGTGCTTCTCGCCGATGACGGCTCCGGCCTCTCCGGCTACGCGATGCTCGTCTTCGGCGAGCCTTACGACCCGCAGGTGGCGGCCCAGCTCGCACGTCGGCCGACCGCAGAGCTCAGCAAGATCTATGTGGCGCCCGAGCACCACGGCGCGGGCGTCGCCGCGGCGCTGATGGCCGCGGCCGTCGCGCAGGCGGCCGAGCGCGGCGCAGCATCCGTCTGGCTGGGCACCAATCAGGAGAACCTGCGCGCCCAGCGCTTCTACGAGAAGAGCGGCTTCGCGCGCGTCGGGGTGAAGCGCTTCCACCTCGGCGATCGCTGGGAGGATGACTTCGTGTTCGAACGCGCCCTGGGGGCAGAGCAGTGACCGTCTATGACGCGGTGCTCGCGCGCCGCTCGTACTCGAAGGTCACCGCAGAGACCCCGAGCACCGAAGAGATCGAGCGCCTGCTCGAGGCCGCGGCGACCGCCGCCGATCACGCCGGGCTCGCGCCCTGGCGGGTGATCGAGCTGCGCGGTGCGGCGCGCGAACGGCTGGGCGATGCGCTCGCCGCGGCTGCGACGGCGGCAGGGGCGGATGCCGACGCCGCCGCCTCTCAGAGACGCAAGCCCCTGCGCGCCGAGCTGCTGCTGGCCGTCGTCGTGAGCTATCGCGAAAGCCGGAAGGCCGAGCGCTGGGAGCAGGACGCCGCTGCTGCGGGCGTCGCCCACCTGCTCACACTTCTGCTCGACGACGCCGGCTGGGGCGCGATGTGGCGCACCGGGCCGTTCACGCGCACGGCGCCGGTCGCGCAGCTGCACGGCCTCACCGTCGACGAGGCGCTGCTCGGCTGGATCTACGTCGGCGGGCGCCCGGACGGCGCGCGCCGCGAGCGGCACGCGACGGTCGACCTGGCGCAGCGCCACACGCAATTGCGCATCGCGGGGGAGGATTGACCCATGGCCACCGTTGAACTGACCAAGGACACCTTCGAGAACACCGTGCTCGGCGACGGCATCGTGCTGGTCGACGTCTGGGCCGACTGGTGCGGCCCGTGCAAGATGTTCGCGCCGATCTTCGACGCGAGCTCCGAAGAGAACTCAGACATCGTCTTCGGCAAACTCGACAGTGACGCAGAGCCGGAGCTGTCCGGGGCGCTCGGCATCCAGGCGATCCCGACGCTGATGGTCTTCCGCGACGGCATCGGCCTCTTCCAGCAGGCCGGCGCGCTGCCCAAGCCCGCCCTCGACGACCTCATCGCGCAGGCCCGCGCCCTCGACATGGACGAGGTGCGCGCGCAGGTCGCGGCACAGGGCCAGGGCGAGCAGTGAACCCTGCCGGCGTCGCGTTCTTCGACGTCGACGAGACCCTGCTCTCGGTGCGCACGCTTGAGTCGTTCCTGCTCTACTACCTGAAGCGCGTGCCGTCGATGATCTCCCCCGAGCGGCTCCGCGAGCTCGCCGGGCAGGTCGTGACGCTCGACCGCAGCGAGTTCAACCGCCTGTACTACGGAATCTGGGCCGGCCAGCCGGTCGACCAGGTCCACGCGGCCGGGCGCGAGTGGTTCGCCGAGCTCAGCGAGCAGCCCGGCTTCTATCGCTCCAACGTGCTTGAGCTCCTGCGCGGGCATCAGCGAGACGGCACGCACGTCGTGCTGGTCTCCGGCTCTTTCGCGCCGCCGCTGCAGCCGCTCGCCGATGAGCTCGGCGTGGACGGGCTCTACTGCACAGAGCTCGAGGTCGGCGCCGACGGCCGGTACACCGGGGTGATCAGCGCAGCGATGATCGGCGACGACAAGAGCGCGGCCGTCGGCGAGTACCTCGCCGACTTCGCAGAGGCGACCCCGAGCTGGGGCTACGGCGACCACTCGAGCGACCTGCCGCTCCTCGAGCGAGTCGCGGCGCCGGTCGTGGTCGGCTCCGATCCGGTGATGCTCGACCTGGCCGCGCAGCGCGGCTGGCCGGTGCTGCCGATCGACCAGCCGCTCGCACCGCGCGCGTAATCCGGCGCTGATCAGCATCGGCGCACGCTAGCGTGGTGGCATCGCACAATCTCTCTACCCGAAGGAGAGCCCTATGCCATCGATCTCCGCAGCCTTGCGTGACCTGCTCGGCGCAACGGATCTGACGGTCGAAGACGCGCTCACCCGGCACGTCGCCGACGACTACCGCCAATCCACGGACGGAACGTGGATCGACCGCGCCGCGTTCGCCGCTCAGCTCACCCAGCTGCGCGGGTTCGTCGAGCACATCGACATCGAGGTGAAGGGCGAGCTCACGCAGGGCGCGTCCTACGCCGAGCGGCACGTCATCACCGTCACGGGCCGAGATGGCTCCACGGGCAGCCAAGAGGTCTATCTCTTCGGCGAGATCGCGGCAGACGGCCGATTCGCGTGGCTCGAAGAGCTCACGCGAGCACTGCCGACGGCGTAGGCGCCCGCCTCAGGCGCGCTCGCGCAGGCGCTCGTCGATGAGGGCACCGAGCTCGCGCGGCCGGAACGGTTTCTGGACGTACACGTCGGCGCCGGCCCGCAGGCTCTCGACCTCGTCGGCGTCAGCCGCCCGCGCGCTCAGCACGATGACGACCGCATCGCTGATCTCGCGGATGCGGCGTGTGGTCTCGAACCCGTCGATGCCCGGCATCCGAATATCGACCGTGACGATCTCGGGGTCTGAGCCGTGCACCGCCTCGATGCCGTCGTGCCCGTTCGCCGCCTCGATCACGCTCAGACCGGCGCGCTCCAGGACCGCACTGATCAGCGCCCGAATGCCGTCGTCGTCCTCGATGACCACGGCGCTCCGGAGTGCATGCCGTCTCATCGGCCCCTTTCGTCGCCCCCACCCTTGTGCGTCTCACCCTAGACGCGCGTCTGGCGTGATGCAAAAGCGGGGCGCTCCCCCAAACCGTGGGGCCGGGCGGCACTCAGTACTCGGCGGACGCGGCCCCCAGGCGGCTGACGAGCGCCGGGCCGTCAGCGACGCCGATGCCGGGCAGCAGCAGCAGCCAGTAGCGCTCGACGCGCTCGAAGATGTCCTGGGCGTGGCTCATGCTGTGGGCGACGAGCTGCACGCCCGTGAACGCCTCGACCAGCACCTCCGCAGCCGCGTCGAGGTCGACATCGGCGTCGATCTGCCCTGCCTCCTGGCCCTCGGCCAGCAGTGAGCGCGTCATCGCGGTCCACCACACGTACGGCGGCGGCAGCTTGACCTCCCGCAGCCCCGCGTCGTGCTGCAGGCGGATGCTGGCGCGCACCAGCAGATCGTCGCGGTAGCGGATCGCGACCACGAACGAGACGACGATCATCGTCTCGAGGCCGACATAGCCATCGGCGCGGATGCCCGCGAGAACGCCGTCCCACTGCCGGAAGTGGTACTCGGCGACCTCCTGGGCGAGCGACGCCTTCGATGAGAAGTGGTAGCTCATCGCCCCCTTGGTGCGCCCCAGGCGCGCGGCGATGCTGGAGAGCGACGCGGCGGCGTAGCCGACCTCGTCGAATTCCGCCGCGGCGGCTCTGATTATCTCGTCACGTCGTGCAGTGGCGCGCTGCTGAGTCATCGTGACCACAGCCTAGGCGACATGGTGCCCACCGCCCGGTTGCGCCATTGCTACGCTTCGATCTCATGGGAGCGGGCCCGGGGGAATGCGCTGTCGTCATCGAGGACGATGACGGCATCCGTTCGTTGATCGCGACGGTGCTCGAGCAGATCGGGCTCGAGGTCATCTCCGCGGCCAGCGGCGTCGAGGGAGTCGCGCGCGTCGCCGAGAGACGGCCGGTGCTGGTCACGGTCGACGTGAACATGCCGGGCATCGACGGATTCGAGACCGCGAAGCGGATCCGTGCGATCAGCTCGGCCTACATCATCATGCTCACCGCGCGCGATGAGGAGATCGATGCCCTGCAGGGCCTCGGAGCGGGCGCCGACGACTACGTGCTGAAGCCCTTCCGTCCGCGCGAGCTGCGTGCACGCGCCGAGGCGATGCTGCGGCGTCCGCGCGTTCTCGACAGCGCGCAGGCGGGTGAGGCGGATGCCGGAGGCGGTGCCCCTGCGACGGCAAGCGGCGCGCTCGAGCTCGCGCAGCCGGCGCCCGGGCGGCCCTTGCTCGCGCACAACGGCGTCGTCCTGAACCCTGACACGCACATCGTCCGGCGCGACGGCCGCGAGCTCGATCTCACCTTCAGCGAGTTCCAGCTGTTGCAGGCCCTGCTTCAGACGGGCCGCACGGTGCGCAGCAAGGACGATCTCGCGCGGCTGCTTCGCGGTGAGGACTACGTCGCGAATCCCTATGTCGGCGAGGCTGACCGCAGGGGCGTCGAAGTGCACATCGGCAACCTGCGGAAGAAGCTCGCGGACAGCGCTTCGAACCCGAATCTGATCGAGACGGTGCGCGGTGTCGGGTACCGATTGGCGGCGCCGCGCGACTGACGCACCCGGCCCGGAAGGCATCGCACCCCCAGTTTTCGGGGTACCCGCTTCCCAATCTGCCGCTGTCTCAGGTGGAACGGGGCATCTGCGCCCGTTACCCTTGGAGAATCGCACAGCACGGACCTGCGGCTTGGCCCGCGAGGCGTCCTGTGCGCCGAGAGTCCGCATTCGGGTTGAGGGCTGCTCGGAAAAAAAGGGGGAGGGGCGCCTTCAATCGGGTTTGAGGGCGCCCCACAGGGTTGAGGGCGTGGTGTCGCCGCGAGGGCAACTGCGATACAGTCTGCCGTTCAGCCCAGCGGAATCGACGCTAGGAAGCCTCAAGAATTGCTCAGGTCGTCCGAAGGAGGAAGGCGCGGGATGTCGAGGCCATCGTTCCCCCTCGTGATCCTCGCGGCGAACGTCGCGTGCGCGCGGGCCGCCGAGGCGGCGCTCGACGCCACTGCGTTCGACCGCGACGGCGTCGCCGTCGAGATCGGCGGCACGGCGCCCGAGCACGTCGCCGTCATCTTCGTGGCGGAATCCGTCGCCGAGCTGCCCCTGGAAGAACTCGTCGCCTCTGTGGACCGCGACTATGTACTGCGGGCGGATGCCGCGCACGAGCTTCCCCTGCGGGTCGAGCTGCTGCGGCAGCGCAGCGCGCGCAGGCAGGCGAGGCATCACTCGGCGGAGAGGCTGCGCTCGGAGACCATGGCACTGACGTGGCGCGTCCACGGCTCGGACAGCGTCGCCGCGCTCGCCGACACGGTCGTCGCCGGTGTCGGGGAGGTCTTCGGCGCCGCAGGCGTCGCTCTCACGATTCCCGCGTGGCGCGACGGCGACGTCGAGCTGGGGCCCGGCGTTCATGTGAGCACGCGGCATGGTGCGCGGTTCGCCGGCGAGGACGAGACGGTGACCGCCCTGCCCGTCGACTGCGACAACGACATCGCCGGCGAACTGCTCATCGCCGACCCCATCGGGCACGCACGGCGCACGGCGTACGAGCGGGCACTGCTCGGCTATCTGGGCATCCAGATCGGCCGCGCGACGTCGGAGCTCTGGCTGCGCGATCGCGAGCGCGACACACAACGGCGGCTGCACGAGACCTCCGCAGAGCTGCAGAGGCTGCTCGATGAGATGGACGAGCTCGGCGTCGTGATCCGATCGATCGCCGACGCGGTCAACGTCGGCGTGCTCTTCTACGACACCGACAACCGCCCGAAGCTGCACAACCGCAGGGTCGACGATCTTCTCGCGCTCACGGGCTTCGATCCGCAGACGGGCCGCAGCAGGCACGTGTACGCCTCCGACCGGCGCACGCGGGTGAAACAGGACAAGAACATCATCTCCGAGACGCTCGAGGGCGATCAGCGCGGCCTCATCTACTGGATCGGCGACCCCGAGGGCGAGCAGCGCGCGATCGTCACCGAGGCGCACGGCATCACCCGGCCGGGCGGCGAGAGCCTCGGCTCTGCCGTGGTCACCTACGACGTCACCGACCTCGCGAACGCCATCGAGATCCGCGAGGAGTACCTCGCGACCGTCTCGCACGAGCTGCGCACCCCGCTCACCTCGATCGTCGGCTACCTCGACCTCATCGAGGACGGCTACGACGTCGACGCGCTCGGTTTCGGCAAGGAGTTCCGCACGATCCAGCGCAGCGCGGAGCAGATGCTCACGCTGATCCGCGACCTGCTCAGCACGAGCTCGCACGAGCTCGCGCTGCGCATCGAGCCGACGGATGTCTCCGCCCTGCTCACCCAGTCCGTCTCCGCGTTCCGCCCGGTGCTCGTCGAATCGCACCAGCAGCTGCGCCTGGAGGCGCCGGCCGGCGCTGTGCTCGCGCACGTCGACGGCGGCCGGCTCAAGCAAGTCGTCGACAATCTGATCTCGAACGCGGTCAAGTACACCCCTGAGGGCGGCGACATCACCGTGAGGCTCGACCGCGACGCGGCATCCGTCATCATCGCCGTCGCCGACAACGGCCGCGGAGTGAGCAAGACGGACCAGGTGCGCCTCTTCGACCGGTTCTTCCGCACGCGTGAGGCGCGTGAGGCGGCGATCCAAGGCGTCGGCATCGGACTCACGATCGTCAAGGCGATCGTCGACGCGCACGGCGGCACGATCTCGGTGACGAGCGAGCCCGGGCGCGGCTCCACGTTCACGGTTCGGCTGCCACTGCGGCCTGACTCCACGCCGCTTCCGACTTTGCCGATGCAACCCTGATTGGGGTGGACCCCATCGTGAGCTGCAGGGTGACCGGGCGCCGGCCCCTGATTACTGTTTGATAGTGGCGGGTGACGTGGTTCTGATCGATCGCAGCGCCGCGCACCGCTCGACGCGGTCCGAGTCGCTCGTGTGGGCGATCGAGGCGGTCTCCGAGACGAGTTGGCGTGCCGACGTCGAGATCCCGCGCAGCCACTGGCTCTGCCACCCGACACCCGACCGGGTCCCCGTGACCCTGCTCGCCGAGGCGTTCCGCCAGGCGGGCATGGCGATCTGTGTTGCCGGGCTGGGCATGGGGCAGTCCGTGCACTTCGTCGTCTCGAGCATGACGGTGCGCGTTGTGCCCGAGTCGCTGCGCTTCCCCCGGTTCGGCGCCCTCGAGGGGACGCTCGACGTGCGCTTCGCCGGCGTGAAGCACCGCAAGGGCATCCCGCACGTGCTCGAAGTGGAATACGAGCTGCCCGGCATCGCATCGGGCCGGGTGGATGCTCGGGTGCTGGTCGACCGCGACTACCGGGCCATCCGCCGCAACGCCGCGGCCCTCGACGACGAGGTGCGGGCGTTCGGCGGCGAGCTCATCGAGCCGATCGCGCGCGAGGCCGATCATGTGACGGCGCGACTCGGCGTCGATGAATCCGACCCGTTCTTCTTCGATCACCCTGTCGACCACCTGCCGGGCATGCTGCTGCTGCACTCGGCCGCCGTGGTGCACGAGCGCGAGCACGGGGCGCCGCCGCGCTTCCTGACCGTCGCGTTCCCGGCGTTCGGCGAGCTGCGCGCCGAGACGGTCGTGGAGGCCGCGATCAGCACGCACGGCGTCGACACCGAGTTCACCCAGGACGGCCGACTGATCGCCACAGCGACGACGGATGCGAGAACGGGCGCGTGGCCGGAAACCAAAGAACCGGGCCCGACCGCCTCGAAGATCTCGATTGCGGACGGACCCGGTGCCGACCCAGGACGTTCCGACCAACATCCCGTGCCGGGGCCGTGATTCCACTCGGGTTGGACACGCCCCTCTTCAGGGTTGAGGGCTGATCGCGTTGCAGGCGCGACCACTACCCATACTGCCGAGCGTCCAACCGCCGAAAGCGCGGGAAAACCTCAAGATCTCCGCAGTACCGACCCGGCGGGAATCCGCTCAGCTGGTGAAGAACGCGAGCAGGTCGGCATTGATCACGGCGGCCTGCGTCGTGGGCATGCCGTGCGGGAAGCCCTCGTAGGTCTTCAGCGTGCCGTTCTGAAGCAGCTTCGCGGTCAGTGGCGCGGAATCGGCGTACGGGACGATCTGGTCGTCGTCGCCGTGCATGACGAGGACCGGGATGGTGATCTTCGTGAGGTCCTCGGTGAAGTCGGTCTGCGAGAACGCGACGATGCCGTCGTAGTGGGCCTTCGCGCTGCCGGTCATGCCCTGGCGCCACCAGTTGAGGACGACGGGCTCGATCGTCTCGACGCCCTCGCGGTTGAAGCCGTAGAACGGTCCGGCCGCGACCTCGTAGTAGAACGCGGAGCGGCGCTCGGCCGTCTGCTTCTGGAAATCGTCGAAGACCGCCTTGGGCAGGCCGCCGGGGTTCGCGTCGGTCTGGACCATGAGGGGCGGCACGGCGCTGATCAGCACGGCCTTGGCAGCGCGGCTCTCGCCGTGGCGGGCGAGGTAGTGCGCGACTTCGCCGCCGCCGGTGGAGTGGCCGACGTGGATCGCGTCGTGCAGGTCGAGGTGCTCGACGACGGCTGCGAGGTCGTCGGCGTAGTGGTCCATGTCGTGCCCGTCAGGGACCTGCGCCGAGCGGCCGTGCCCGCGGCGGTCGTGGGCGACGACGCGGTAGCCGTGCTCGACGAAGAACATGAGCTGGGCGTCCCAGTCGTCGGCCGACAGGGGCCAGCCATGGCTGAAGACGATGGGCTGACCCGAGCCCCAGTCCTTGTAGAAGATCTCGGTCCCGTCGCCGGTGGTGATCGTGGGCATGCACGTGCTCCTCTCGATCTGCGTGCCGCCTTGTGGCGGACGAGAGCGCATTGATTTCCTCTGTACTCGCTTGCGGGCACTGGCGCCACTGGCAACCGATGACGGTTTGCGGTCGCTCGCGCGCCCGGAAGGGCGCCTGCTACCTCGCGCGCTGGGCGGGTTCCGTCTGCTGCGCCTGACCCTCGAGCACGTTCTTGTAGATCGCGAGCGTTCGGAAGATGAAGTGCACGAACTTCGTGTACGGCGCGACGGAGAAGGCGACGATCACCGCAGCCAGATGGACGACGAGGATCTCACCGAACAGGGGCGTCGTGCGCGTGAACAGCACGAGGAGCCCCGTGCCGTTGAGGACGATCAGCGACCAGAGGAACGAGACGTCCGCCCGCCTCATCACCGACGTCCCCTGATCGGGATCGCTGAGGCGCTTGAGACGCAGCAGCCCGATGCATCCGACGATCTGCGCCACTCCTCCGACAAGACCGCTGATCACCGGGACCGACGCATAGGGATACGGCGGGAGCAGGGCGAGAAAGTACTGTTCGAACGCCGCGGCGGTCGTCGAGAGGAAGGTCAGGAAGAACCCGACCATAACGAACTGGTGGAGCACGCGCCGGCTCATCGTCGGGCGGTCACCCGGATAGGTGCAGCCCTCGTCGGCCCCTGTCTGGTGCCTCAGGGTGAGTGCTTCCCGAAGCGCTCGGATCCAGCTCCGCCCGTGCATCAGCGCGCCGAGCGGTCCGTGTGTGAAGCGCCAGTATCGCGCCGCCGCGACGGCCAGCACGATGAGGGCATAGACGGCCGGTGCTGACACGAGGACGAGAAGCAGGTCGTGACGGATGACGGCGTATGCCGAGCCGTCTGTCGCCTCGAACGCCGTCCCGTTGGTGCTCAGCCAGCTCAAGACGGCGAGAAGCGCGGCCACAACGGCCGTCGCGACGATCGCGACGACCGTGCCGGACGCGTCACGCACGCGCGCGGCCGGCCAGATGAAACGGTGATAGGTGCTGGTGCGCTCTTCGGCGAAGATCTTGGGGGGGTTGACCCCGAACTCGTGCGGCGGCGTGTACATGCATGCGAGGTAGCAGTCACGGCAGTCGTGGCAGAGATTCGCCAGATGTGTGACGTCCGCCGGAGTGAGATCGACGCGGCGCTCGAGTGCCGGCCAGACGGGGCAATAGCCGGCGCAGTATCTGCACGAGTTGCAGATGTTCAACTGCCGCGCCGCCTCGTCGAATGATGATGGCCCGAGCTGTGGCATCCCCAGATTAATCGCGGCCATTTCTCGCCGCCTTCCTGCCGGCGATCCGGCCCCAGACTGTTCCGATGGTCATTCCGAAGCCGGCCATGTAGCCGGTGGACAGGATGTTGCCCGACATGATCTCTCCCGCGGCGAAGACGTTGTCGAACGGGGCGCCGTCAGCTCGCTGGACTCGCGCGCTCGCGTCGACCTTCACGCCGAGATAGGTGAAGGTGATGCCGGGTCGAAGCGGGATCCCGTAGAAGGGCGCGGTGTCGATGGGGAGCGCCCAGTTCGATTTCGGGGGGGTCGCTGCGGCCGAGACGCCGTCGAGTCCGGCCGGGTCGACGCGCTCACGCGCGTCCGGGGACACGCAGCGGTTGAAGGCGGTGATCGTGGCCTCGGCTGCGGTGCCGTCGATGCCGAGCTGGTCGGCGACGCCGGCGATCGTCGGCGCCGAGAACGATCCGTACATCGGCGGCAGGAATCGACCCTGCACCTGCGAGTCCCAGAACGCGTAGGCGATTTGGTCGGGCTGCATCGCGATGTTCCTGCCCCAGATCGCATAGCGCTTCGGCCAGATGTCCTCACCCTCATCGTAGAAGCGCTCGGCGCGATTGTTCAGAACCACGCCGAACGGGATCGAGTCGACTCTGGTGGCGATCCCTCCGTCGAAGCGGGGGCTGCGCGCGTCCACTGCCACCGAGTGGAATCCGCGCTCGTCGCCCGCGGTGGCCGCCCCCGACGCGAGGAGCGCAGCCAGGACCGTGCCGTCGTTCGTACGAGGACCGCGGATCAGGTAGTTGAGTGCGGCATCCCCCCAGTACCGCCGCAGCCAATCGATGTTCGCCTCGAATCCGCCGCTTGCCATCACGAAGCTGCGCGCTTTGATGACCTGCTCACCGTCGGCCCGGTCGACGCGCAGGGCGACGCAGCGCGTTCCCTGGAACTCGAGCTCTGTGACCCTGGCCTCGTAGAGGACGTGAATGCCGCGGGCCTCCGCCGTGCGGTAGTACGAGTTGAGCAGTGCCTTGCCGCCGCCGAGGAAGAACGTATTGGTCCGGCCGAGGTGCAGTGTGCCGGCCAGTGGGCGCTGGAAGCGGGCGCCGTGCGCGACCATCCAGTCGGGGACGCTTCGCGACGCTTCGACCGTGAGCATGGCGAGCTCAGGGTTGCTCGGCCCGGTGCCGACGCTGCAGAGATCCTTCCAGAGCTCCTCCTGGGCGTACGCGCCGGTGTTCCAGTCGGACCCGTCGCCGTGGACGCAACGGATGTTGCGCGTGTGCCGGCTGTTGCCGCCGCGGAAGAGCCGATCCGAGCGCTCGAGGACCAGCACCTGCGCCCCTTCGTCGCGAGCCGACATCGCGCTGACGAGGGCCGCGTTCCCGCCCCCGATGACCACGACGTCCCAGACCCGGTCCTGCATGGAGCCGCTCATCGGGCCTCCGCGTCGACGC
This sequence comes from Gryllotalpicola protaetiae, assembly GCF_003627055.1. NCBI lineage: Bacteria > Bacillati > Actinomycetota > Actinomycetes > Micrococcales > Microbacteriaceae > Gryllotalpicola > Gryllotalpicola protaetiae. Next base: position 1,254,962 of record NZ_CP032624.1, on the reverse strand, counting down.
AGTCGTTCCGTCGGAGCGACTCGAGATGCATCGCAGTCTGCGCGAGAGCCGACCTGAGATGGAAGCCGTGCAGGTTCTCCCACCCTGCGCTCCACGTCAGCGTCGCGGCGATCGCCCACACCGACTCGAGACCGGCATCCAGGGCAGCCGTGACCTCGCCGCCGCGCTGCAATTGATGTCGCGCGAGATCACCGGCACGAGCCGCGACATTGGGGAACGGCGCTTCGTGGCCGGGCAGGCCACATCGGGCCGGCAGCTGTGCCACGGCGTCGAGTGAGCTCAGATAGTCGCTGACGGCGCCCGGTGAGTACACCCCGCCGAGGCCAAGGCCCGAGTACGTGAAGGGAAGGATGTGGTCGCCTGTGAACACGAGGCGGCTGTCGGGATCCCACATGCACAGATGTCCAGGCGTGTGGCCCGGTGTCGTGATCACACGCAGTCGGCGGCCGGTGAGCGCGATCGTCTCCCCATCGGCGAGCAGCCGGTCGGGTTCCCGTGAGAACGGAACTGCAGGGGCCGGCAGCTCGATGAGCTCTGCGCGAGCGCGAGCGGGGATTCCCCAGTCTTCGTAGCGTCGAAGCCACGTGGTCTCGGCCTCGCCTGACACGAGGGATTGCATGGCGCCCCACTCGACCGCGCCGAACGCGAACTCGCATCCCGCTGCGGCACGGAGGTCGTCGACGAGCGCCACATGGTCACGATGAAGGTGCGTGCCGATGACCAGACGGATGTCCCTCAGGGCGTATCCGAGCCGTTCGCAGGCCTTTTCGAGCCGCGTCAGATTGCCGTCGCTCCGCTCGCCGGGGTCGATGACGGTGATGCCGCCGTCGCGGCCCACGAGCAGGTAGGCGACCGTGAACGGCATCGTCCCTGAGAAGGGCTGCTCAAGACTCCAGACGCCATCGTCGATCTGCTCCACGGGCGCAGACTATCCGAAGATTGACATGTGGTGTGCAGCAGAAGACAATTGAATACAGTTGCATACCATCGCTTGTGAGGTATGCGGACCCGGGTTGCAACAAGGAGGTTGTGATGGGTATGAGTGTGGGGCGCCGGTGGCGGCGCTGGGTGGTCGCGGGGATGCTGCCTGTGGCCGCGGTGGTGTTGGCGGCGTGCTCGCAGGCGGCCTCGACGCCGGCGGCGAGCTCGGCGGCGCCGAGCGTGTCGGCCACGCCGGACTCCGCGGCGGAGCAGGCGCTGATCGCGCAGGCCAAGCAGGGCGGGAAGGTGCAGCTGTACACCTCGGTGGACCCGACGACGGCCGCGACGCTCGCGAACCAGTTCCAGCAGCTCTACGGCATCCCGGTGCAGGTCACCCGCCTGGTCTCCGGCCCGCTGGTGGCCCGCTACACGGCCGAGGCGCAGGCCGGCAAACCGGTCGCGGACGTGGTGATCGCCGCGAACGAGCCGTTCTTCGCCGACGGGCTCAGCAAGGGCTGGCTGCTGCCGATGACGAGCGCGCAGGTGCCGAACATCGCCCAGCTGCCCAAGACGTTCCAGTACGACGGCTCGGTGGGAGTCGGCACCTCCCGGCTCAGCGGCCTGGCGGTGAACACCCAGCTGGTGACCTCCGGCGCCCCGACGACCTGGCAGCAGCTCACCGACGCGAAGTGGAAGGGCAAGATGGTCACCGACGACCCGCGCACCATCCCCGTCGTCCTGGCCCAGTGGCAGGCGCTGGACAAGAAGCTCGGCGACTCCTACCTGCAGAAGATCGCCCAGCAGGACGTGGAATGGGCCCCCTCCCTGGTCACCGGCGTCCAGGAGGTCGCCGCCGGGGAGAAGACCCTCGCGTTCGGCATCAACCAGGGCCACGTCTCGCCCCTGATCAGCACCGCCCCCAACGCGCCGGTCACCCAGCCGATCACCTACCTCAAACCCGTCGACGTCGGCTTCGCGTGGAACGCCGGAGTCTCCGCCCACTCCGGCAACCCCGCCGGCGGACGCCTGTTCATCAACTGGCTCCTGACCGACCAAGGCCAACAACTCTTCAACGGCGCCACCCTCTCCCCCTCCGTCCTACCCGCCGTCACCATCCCCGGCGCACCCCCCATCACCAAAGACTTCGTCGACCTCACCACCAACGAGAACATCCCCACCACCGAAGAAACCCGCATCCTCAACCTCCTCGGACTCAACAAATGATCGGGGCGCTGAACCTCGGCGGTCGACACGACGGCGAGGCGGCCGATGGGCTTGTGTGACGGGCGTGTCGCGGTCGTGACCGGTGCCGGGCGTGGAATCGGGCGGGAGCACGCTCTCGCGCTCGCTCGAGCGGGAGCGCGAGTGGTGGTCAATGACATCGGTGCAGCGGTCGACGGCTCGGGCGGTTCGGGCGGCCCGGCGGCCCAAGTGGTCGCCGAAATCGAGGCCGCGGGCGGTCGAGCTGTCGCCAACACGGACGATATCTCGGACTTCGAGGCGGCCGGCCGGGTCATCCAGAGCGCACTCGATGCTTTCGAGCGCCTCGACGTCGTCGTGAACAACGCCGGGATCCTGCGTGACCGGATGCTGGTCAACATGACCCCGGAGGAGTGGGATGCGGTCATCCGCGTTCACCTTCGCGGCACCTTCGCGATGGCTCAGCAGGCGGCGGCGCACTGGCGAAGCCAGAGCAAGGCCGGCCACGAGGTAGATGCCCGGATCATCAACACGACCTCAAATTCCGGGCTGTTCGGGAATCCGGGCCAGGCGAACTATGGCGCCGCGAAAGCCGGCATCGCGGGCTTCACAGTGATCGCGGCGCTCGAGCTCGAGCGCTATGGGGTCACCGTGAACGCCATTTCGCCCGGGGCCGACACGCGCATGACCGTCGGTGTCCTGCCTGAGGGCGCGCCCGGCGCCGACGGGTTCGATCCGCGTGACCCGGCGAACATCTCCCCGCTCGTCGTCTGGCTGGCGAGCCCCCGCTCACGGGCGGTGACCGGGCAGGTCTTCCTTGTGCGCGGCTCATCGGTCGCGATCGCCGAGCGGTGGCGCAAGGGCGCCGAAGTCGTCACGGACGGCAGGTGGGACCCCGCTGCGCTGGGCGAACTGGTCCCCGATCTGATCGCCTCCACCACATCGGTGACGAGTGCGCTGTCATGAGCTCAGACCTCACGACGCTGGTCGGACGCAGCAGCGAGGAACGCGAGTTCGTATGGGACGACAGGTTGGTGCGCCTCTACTCCCTCGCCGTGGGAGCAGCATCCGACGACCCGACCGGCCCTGAACTCGTCTTCGCGGCTCCTGGCGATGCATCCTCGAACGCGATGCTGCCAAGCTTCGCCGTTCTTCCCGGCGCGGACGCGAGGCGCTCGCTCGACCTTCACGAGCTGGGCGAGAGCACGCCGGTGCATGCCGGGCAGTCGATCCGGATCCTTCAGCCCCTGCGCCGTGAGGGCAGGCTCGTCTCCACGGCGCGCATCTCCGCAGTGTGGGACAAAGGCTCCGGCGCCCTGGTGGAGATCGAGTCCGTCTCGCGGGACGCGGTCACCGACAAAGTCGTCGTCGTCAACAACTCGGCGACTTTTGCTCCCGGTGCTGGCGGTTTCGGAGGCGAACGCGGGCCGAGCGTTCCCGCGGCCCATGTCGAGGTCGATGCCGACGCGGTCGTGTCCCTCGACACCCGGCCCGAGCAAGCGCTCCTCTACGCGCTGCTCGGCGATGAGAATCCGCTGCACTGGAATCCTGAGGTAGCCGCCGCAGCCGGTTTCGAGCGGCCGATTCTCCACGGCCTGTGCACTTTCGCGATCGCCCTTCGTGCAGTCGTCTCCGCGCTCGATATCACTGACCCGTCGTTGCTGCGCGACACCTCAGCGAGGTTCAGCGCACCGGTCATCCCGGGGGAGCGGCTCTCGGTCTCGGTATGGCGAACGCCCTACGGAGCACGTTTCCGTGCGACGAAGGCCGATGGCACTGTCGTGCTCGACCGTGGTGTCGCGTCCCTCGGGACCAGCACGGGAGCGAAGCCGTGATCCGCATCGCCGAGCGCGTCGCGGTCGACGCCTCGGTCGACGAGGTGTGGAAGGTGCTCTCCGATCTGCCGACGGTGGTTTCGTGCATTCCCGGCGCCGAACTGCTGGGTGACGGACCGGACGGGTTCGAGGTCGCGATCACCGTCCGCTTCGGCCCGATGCGGATCGGCTTTTCGGGATCCGGGACCGTGGACTTCGACGAGCGCGAGCGCAGCGGCCGGGTTGAAGGAAAGGGGCGCGATCGCCGCGGAGCCACCAAGACGACGGCGTCGGGCGTCTTCGCCGTCGTCCCAGCGGGCGAAGCGGCATCGGAGATAACGGCCGACGGCGAGGTGCGGCTCTCAGGGCCTCTGGTCGGGGTCGTCGAGCGTGGCGCGCAGTTCGTCGTCGCCGGCATGGCGCGCGACTTCGCCAAGGCTGTCGCCGCCAGGTGCGGTCAGGAGAGGGAAGTGTCGTGAAGGTCTACGAGGCACTGGCCGCTGGATTCGCGCGGGAAGGCGTCGGCGTTGTCTACGGCCTGATGGGCGACGCCAACATGAAGTGGTTGAACGCGATCTCAGCGAGCGGCATTCAGGTGGTGAACGTACGCCACGAAGGCGCGGGTCTCGCCATGGCGGACGGCGAGGCGCGCGCATCCGGCCGGGTCGGCGTGTGCACGACGACGAGCGGACCCGGAACCTCGCAGCTGGCCACGACCATGCTCGTCGCGAGTCGGGCTCGAACCCCGCTCGTCGCCTTCTGCGGCGATGTGGAGCGCGGCGCGACCGACGAGCCTCAGTACCTCGACCAGAAGCGCTTCGCCGAGGCCACGGAAGCCGGGTTCGTCCGCCTCGAGCGCGGCGAGGATGCCTTGCGAGTTGTCTCCGACGCGTTCCTGCTCGCCACGAGCGAGTCCCGCCCCGTCATCCTCTCGGCGCCGTTGGACGTTCAGAACCTGGAGGTCGACCTCGACTCGGACGACTACGTGCCCGCTCGCGAGCGCCGCGATCCGTGGCCGCTCGCCCCACACGCCGCTGCCATCGCCGCCGCTGCGGCGCTGATCGAAGAGTCCGAACGTATCATCATCGTCGCGGGGCGCGGCGCGGCCGACGCCGAGCCGGAGATCGCACGGCTCGCCGACAAGACGGGGGCCCTGCTCGCCACGTCGCTGCTGGCGAAGGGATTCGCAGCGGACGACCCGTTCAACATCGGGATCGTCGGGCTGTACGCGACGCGCACGGCCATCCAGCTCTGCCAGGAGGCCGATCTTGTGATCGGCATCGGCGCGAGTCTCAACACCTATACGACGGAGCAGGGCTACTTGTTTCCGGACGCCGCGTTCATCCTCGCCGACACGAAGAGCGACCCAGTCCTGTGGGACGGCCGTGCTCCTGACGCGGTGCTCCGGGCCGACGCCGCACTTGCCGCCGAAGCGCTGCTGGCCGCCGTTTCCGAGCGCTCGGGCCGGCAAGGATTCCGCACGGACGAGACCAGGGCGCTCATCGCCGACGCCGACGACGACCGCTCGCCCGTCGAGCTCGACGAGGGCACGGTGGATCCGCGTGAGGTGTGCCGGTCCGTTGATCGACTGGTGCCCGGTGACTTCGGCCTCGTCCTCGGCAGCGGGCATCAGACCAGGTTCCCCACGATGATCCTGCGCCGGCCGCGCCCGTTTGTGATCGCCCAGCACCATTTCGGCTGCATCGGCCAGGCGCTCACCACCGGCATCGGCGCAAGCTTCGCTAGGGGCAAGGCGCCGGTGTTCACGCTTGAAGGCGATGCCGGCTTCATGATGCATCTCGCCGAGTTCGACACGGCCGTGCGTTATGGGGTTCCGATCCTCGTGATCGTCATGAACGACGAGGCGATCGGCGCGGAGTACCAGAAGTCGAAGGCAACGGGACTCGATGAGTCGCTCACGCTGATCCCCGCGCCGGATCTGGGGCTCGTCGCTCGTGCGCTCGGCGGCGACGGGAAGCTGGCCCGCTCGATCGCCGAGGTCGAAGCGGGGCTTGCCGACTTCATCTCGGCCCCCCGGCCGTATGTGCTCGACGTGCGCATCTCGCGCACCGTGTTGAGCATCCCGTATCGCCGGCTCTGGAACGGCGAAGACGTGTGAATCAGGAACAAGGAGGCAAGGAATGGCGATAACCGGCGGCGAAGCGGTCGTGCGAGCGCTGAAGGCGCTCGGGGTGACGCAGGTGTTCGGAGTCGTCGGCACGGCGATGCTCGAGGTCTATGACGCGTTGCACGACGAGAGCGGCATCCGCTATGTCGGCGTACGGCACGAGCAGAACGCCGTGCACATGGCCGACGGCTATGCCCGCATCTCCGGGCGGCCCGGTGTCGTCTTCGCGGGGCAGCCGGGTCCGGGCGTGACGAACCTGATCAGCGGGCTCGCCGAGGCGCGGCTCGCGTTCTCACCGGTCGTGGTGATCGCCGGCGACACCTCGACGGCGCAGGTCGATCGCGACACCTTCCAGGAGGTCGACCAGAAGTCGATCCTCGCCCCGGTCACGAAGCGCACGGTGACCGTCACGTCGGCCGCACGCATCGGCGAGTACATCCGAGAGGCATTCCTCGTCGCGACCGCAGGACGCATGGGTCCGGTCGTCGTCAATATCCCGAGTGATCTGCTGTCGGCCTCTGTCGAGTCCGTCGAGTTGCCCGAGCTGCCGGCGCAGGCCGCATCGGCGCCCGACCCTGCTGCGGTCGAGTCGGCCGCGAGACTGCTCTCGGAAGCCCGTCGCCCGTTGATCCTCGCCGGAGCGGGCGTCACGTGGAGCCGAGGGAACGACGCGCTGCGCGCGTTCGCGGAGCGGCTCGGCGCTCCGGTCGCCGCATCGCCGGGCCACGGCGACGCGCTGCCGAACGATTTCCCTCTGTATGTCGGACAGGTGGGCCCGCGGGGCAATCCGGTCGCCACCGAGCTGCTGGAGCAGGCCGACGTGGTTCTCGCGCTGGGCACACGGCTCGCGTACAACACCACGCTCTTCAAGCGCAGCAGCCTGGCGCCGGACGTGCGCATCATCCAGACCGATGTCGAGGCGACGGCGCTCGCCCGCTACTTCCCGACCGCTCTGGCAGTCCCAGCCGACACGCGCGCGTTCCTTGAAGCGCTGTGCTCGGCCGACATCGAGGGTCAGCGCGATGCGCAGTGGATCCAGTCCGCGCGCACGCGCAGGGCTGAGCTGGTGGCGCAGCGCGTGCAATCGGCCGAGGAACACAGCGGCGCGCTCACCCCGGCAGTCGTCTATGCGGCGCTGAACGCGGTGCTCCCACGCGACACCATCGTCACGATCGACACCGGGACCATCTCACTGCACGCGGTTGACGGCATGCAGGTCTACCTGCCGCCGGCGCTGCTCACACCGCTTGACTTCGGAATCGTGGGCTTCTCGTACGCGGCCGGGCTCGGTGCCAAGCTCGCTGCGCCGTCCCGGCCCGTGTTGACCGTCATCGGCGACGGCGGCTTCAGCATGGCGCTCATCGAGCTTGCGACGGCCGCTGACGCCGGCATCCACACCATCACCGTGGTGGTTGACAACGGCAGCTGGGGCGCCGAGAAGGCCTATCAGCGCGACTTCTTCGAGGGACGCTACACGGGCTCGGAACTCGCGAACCCCGACTTCGCCATGATCGCCGCGGCGTACGGCGCACACGGCGTCACGGCGACGACCGTGGCGGAACTGCAGGATGCCGTTCGAGGCGCTCTTGACGCAGCGACCTCGACGGTGATCGCAGTTCCCGTCGACCCCGACAGCATCACGAGCTTCCGCAAGGACTCGTTCCCGCACCGCGTCGCCACTTCGTCGATCGGATCGTGACCATGGAACCAGAAGTGATCGTCTCCGAGACGAATGCCGCCGGCATCCGTCGACTGACGCTGAACCGGCCGGACAAGCGCAACGCGCTGACCCGCGAGATGTTCGACACTCTCATCCACGCCTTCACGAGATCACCCGATCCCGCCGAGCGAGTGACGGTGCTCGACGCCCGAGGCACCGTCTTCTGCGCCGGAGTAGACCTCGGCCAGCGCACCGAGGGAGGCGACCCTGAGGGCGCGAGCCCGCTCGAGCAGCTCTGTGCGGCGATCGCCGCGTACCCGCTGCCGGTTGTCGCGGTGTTGCAGGGTCATGCGATCGGCGGCGGCGGAATGATCGCGCTGCACTGCGATTTCGTGGTCGCGAGCGCCGACGCGCGCATCGGGAACTCAGCGGTTCAGCTGGGGCTCGTTCCGGCGTGGCCCGTGGCGCGTGCGGTGCTGGAGCGCGCGAGGTTCGCGAAGGCCGCGGAGCTGTTGCTGCTTGGAGACCTGATCGATGCGACAACCCTCGCAGCACGGAATCTCATCGCGGCTGCCGTCGATGCGTCGCAGCTGCAGACGACGGCTGACGCGCTGACGGCGCGGCTCGCGGCCAACGCCCCGCTGTCTCTGCGGGCGATCAAGGCGACTTTGAACGCGGACGATCGACTGCACTCGGACCACGCAGAAGTGCTTGCCGCGATCCGCGCGGCCCAGTTGAGCGACGACGCGCGTGAGGGGGTTCTCGCGCGCAAGGAGCGTCGCAGTCCGGTCTACAGAGGTATGTGACCGCGTTCGGTATGCTTCGGTATCCGGCCACATACCTATGGGGGTCCTATGCCGAGCAAGGCACAACCGAGCCAGACCATGACGAGTCCATCCGGGAGCACATACACGCTCATCCGCGACGCGGTTCTTGACGGTACCTACGAGCCGGGAGCGCCCTTGGTCGAGCTTGTTCTCGCCAAGCAATACGGGGTCAGCCGCACGCCTATCCGCGAAGCGCTGACACGCCTCGAGCAGGACGGCCTCGTGGTCAGGGGGGCGCGAGGACTTGTCGTGCGCGAGCGCAGCCCCGAAGAGATCCTGGACATCTATGAGGCTCGGCTCGTCCTCGAGGCGGCCGTGGTCGAGGCTGCGGCCAAGCGCCACACCCAGCTCGATCGCGTGCGCATCGAGAACGCCGTGCGCGGGTGCGAGGCAGCGACCGGCCATCCCGAGAAGATGGTCGCCGCGAACGACGCCTTCCATCGCGCGATCTGGCTCTCGAGCCACAATGAGGCCTTCATCGGACTCCTCGAACAGTTGCGTCTGCACCTCGTCCGCTACCCCGGGACGACGATCTCGTACCCGGGCCGGTGGGAGGAGTCGTTGGAAGAGCACCGCCAGATCACCAAGGCGATCGTCGATCGCGATTCCGACGCGGCCTCGCGGCTCGCCAGAGAGCACTTCGAGCACGCGCGTGACGTTCGCGTCAAGCTGTGGGAGAACGAGCTCAGCTGAGCGAATTCCGGGCGCATCAGGTCAGCAGTTGGATCCGCGGGATCTCGGCGGTCCACTGGTCCCACGGCGGAAGGCCGGCGCCGTTGGGGTCGCCCGTGCGGACGAAGTTCGACCAGTACCCACTCATCACCCGCGACAGCACTTCGCGCGCGGGTCCGGCGCCGACCAGCCACTCGTGGCCGGGCAGGTCGAACATGAACGGCAATTCAGCGCCGTGCGGCGCCATCGGCTCACCGGCGAAGGCGGTCTCTGCGGGCATCACGATGTCGTGCGCGAACTCGTAGTCCCAGATGGCCGCGGGGCTCTGGGCGTCTTTCAGTTCCAGCATCCGCTCTGTGCGCTCGCGCAGGCCGCGCGTGGAGATGTCGACGAGCAGCCGCGCCGAAGTGGCTCCGGGGCGCTGCGCGCGCGCGTGATCGATCAGCGTCCGGGCGTGGACCGCACCGGTGACCCCGGGGAGGCCGAGCACCCTTCGGTGCAGCTCGGCCTCGCCGATCCCGGCGAAGCTCGGGTCCGAATCCCACTTGAAGGTCGCGGCGTCGTCCTTCGCGACTCCGGTGAGCAGCGGGATGCCGGAGGCCGACGGTGCCGCGGCGTCGTCGAACGGGTGCACTGGCATGCCGGGCTCACCAACCGCAGGCCGGAAGCGGAGGCCGCCAGCGACGCGGCACAGTTCCGCGGCAGGCATCCGTCTCAGAGCACCGATGTCGCCTGTGGGGAGACCCGCCTTCCCCCAGAGCGCATCGGCCTGAATCTGCGCCTCTTCCAAAGTCATCGAGCGCAGCGTCACGACGCCGCTCATGATGATCGCTCGCTGGAACAGCCCACGAGCGGCCGGGAGGGCAAGCAGGCAGGCGACCTTGGATGCACCGCCCGAATGGCCGGCGATCGTGACATTGTGCGGGTCGCCGCCGAACGCGGCGATGTTGTCTCTGACCCACTCGAGGGCGAGGCGAAGATCCAGCAGGCCGGCGATCGCGGAGTCGTCCTCGCCGTCGACGTGGAGGTACCCGAGCACGCCCAAGCGATGGTTGACGGTGACGACGACCAGGCCGTGGTCGCGGGCGAGCCGGTCTCCTGTGGTGAGCGGGCTCGACCCGGAGCCCCACGAGAATCCGCCGCCATGCAGCCACACCAGCACCGGGCGGTTCGAGGTCCCGCCTGCCGATGTCCACACGTTGAGTCGCAGGCAGTCCTCGTGGAAAGGTATGGAGGCGTCGTAGCCGGCGTAGACGCTCCACAGCCGCGAGTTCGGGAAGTATTCACGGTCGGCGTCGGTCAGCGTCGGGTAGCTCGAGGGCCCATAGGTCGTGGCCGACCGAATGCCGCCCCACGGGGGAGCAGGCTCGGGCGGGCGGAAGCGCAGCTCGCCGACCGGCGGACTGCCGTAGGGGATGCCGAGGAACTGTGCGACACCGTCACGCACGGTCCCTTCCACGGTCCCAACTGATGTCTGCACGACCGGCGTCGCCTGGACCTCGGCGCTCACGCGGGCTCCCCGGGCTTGGCCGCTCCCGTGCGCAAGGTCGTTCCCGTCCATCCCTCCCATAGTGATGCGATCGCCGCATAGTCGTCACGACCCAGGCCGTGCGAGACGGCGATCTCGTACACGGTGTGGGCTGCCTGGACGCCGAACAGAGGAACGCCGTTCTTCTGGGCGAGCGCAAGCGCCAGGGTCGAATCCTTCCGCGCCGCCTCCATCGGCATCCCGCCTGCATAGTCGCCTGCGGCCACCCGCTCCATCAGCCGATGGGTGAGCGGTCGGAGAAGACCGGCGTCGGGTCGACCGAGCAGGGCACCGAAGGACTCGAGCGGAACCCCTGACGCGGCCAGCATGGTCGCCGACTCCACGAGAACCACCATGACGGCGTGCGACACCGCATTGTTGCCGATCTTCGCCGCCATGCCACCACCTGGGGCTCCGAAGCGAAGCTGATCGGCAGTCAGGGCATCGAGTACCGGTCCGGCTGCTCTCACGTCGTCATCGTCGCCACCGATCAGCAGGGTGGACGCGCCCTGCGCCATCTGCGCGACGCCGGAGAGGATCGCGGCGTCGACGAGCGGGATGCCCCGCGCCGCGCAGCGCGTGTGTGCGGCGACGACGTCTGAGGGCGAGACGGTGCTGGTCTCGATGATCACAGCGCCGGGAGCGAGCTCAGGCAGGAGCTCGTCGATCACCGCGGCGGAAATCGATGGCGATGGCAGCGAGAGGACGAAGAAGTCGGCTGCGGGGACGAGCCCGACCAGGCTCGACACCTCGGCTGCACCGGTCTTCTCAGACACGGTCCCGCGCCGGTCGCGGTCGAGGTCGAACACCGACAGCGAACATTTCGCGGCCAGGGTCTCCGCGATGGCCGCGCCCATGTTCCCGCAGCCGACCAGGCCGACCCGCAGCGCGGCGGCCGCCGTCATACCGTGCTCTCCTGACGGCTGGGCGACCACGACGCGATGACACCGGCCCGCTCGAGCCGGTCGATCTCGGCGTCGTCGAGCCCCGCGATCGACTCGAGGAGCTCCCTGGTGTGCTCGCCCGCCGCTGGTACCCGGCCTGGTGTGGCGAAGCCGCCCGGCTCGATCCTGATCGGGCTGCCGGGCGTCCGCACGACGGCACCCGTGTACGAGGGCACATCCCAGATGAGCTCGCGTGCGACGGCCTGCGGGGAATCGATGATGTCGAACGGGGTGGACACCGGCCCTGCAGGAACTCCGCCGGCGAGCAGCTCGTCGACGGCCTGCTGCCGGGTGCGCGAGCTCAGCCAGTCGGCGAGGGCAGTACCGAGGCGCCCGTCCATCGAGGCCGCGCGCTTGGTTCCGGTGTCGAGGTCGGATGCCTCGGCCAGTTCCGGCCGCCCGATGGCCTCGCAGAACCTGTGCCAGACCTTGTCGCCGAGCACAGCGATGCAGATGTATCCGTCCGCAGCCTCGAAGATGCCGAAGGGCGCCGTATACGTCAGGCGCCCGGCCGGGCGCACCTCGCGGCCAGTCGTCGCGGACATCGTGATCGCGTTCTCGTTGAGCGACACGAGGGCATCGAACATGGCCACGTCGATGTGCGCGCCCTCGCCGGTGCGCTCGCGGCGGAACAGCGCCATGCTGACGCCGGCGACCGCCATTGCCGCAGGGTAGAGGTCGCCGATCGGCGCGGACAGGCGCACCGGCGGCTCATCGAGGCGATTCGTGCGTCCGACCACGCCCGCAGACACCTCGGCGAGAATCGCGAACGCCGGGTCGGAGCGGTGAGGTCCCGCCGTCTGGCCGAAACCGGAGATCGAGCAATAGATGAGCCCCGGCGCGATCTCGCTGACGACGTCGTAGCCGAGGCCGAGCGCGTCGAGCACGCCGGGGCGGAAGTTCTCGACGATGACGTCGAACTGGGGAATCATCCGCAGCAGCAGGTCGCGGCCTTCCGTGGAACGGAAATCGACGCACAGGCTGCGCTTGCTGCGATTGAAGCGGTGGAAGTAGCCGGATGCCTCTCCATCGGGAGTCTCGATCTTGGGGTCGAGGAACCGCGTCGCCTCGCCGCCGATCGGCTCGACCTTCACGACGTCGGCGCCGGCGTCAGCCATGAGCATCGTCGTGTACGGTCCGGAAACGAAGCGCGTGAAATCCAGCACGCGGATCCCGCTGAGGGCGGGCGCCGCGGCGAAGTCGCCGCGGCGCCCGTTCAGGTCATTTGCCGGCATACACGGGCATCCGTCGTTCGAGCCGCGCCTTCACGCCTTCGCGGCCGTCCTCGCTGTCACGCGCCGTGTGAATCAGCTCGACCACGTTGTCGTGGTCGAGCTCTGCATAGTCCTTCGCAGCCAGCGTCGCCTTGATGGCTCGAAGGGAGAGCGGTGCGTTCTGGGCCAGGCGACCGATGATGCGCTCGGCTTCGGCCGAGAGGTCTTCGGCAGGCACCGCAGACGCGATCATGTTGGCGGCGGCCAGCCGCGACGCCTCCACAGGATCGCCCAGCAGCACGAGCTGGCGGGCGAATGCCGGGCCGGCCAGCTCGGCGAGCCGACGCGTCAGCGGCCACGGCGGCGCGAGGCCGATCTGGACGAGCGAGACCCATAGCCGCGCTTTCTCTGCGGCGACCACGAAGTCGCAGGCGAGTGCGAGGAACGCTCCGCCCGCGATCGCGTCGCCCTGCATGATCGCGACCACGGGAAGCGGGTAGGAGGAGATCGCCTCGCACAGGTCGTCGAGCGGCGGGGCGCCTTGGGCGAGCCGTTCGTTCAAGTCGATGCCTGAGCAGAAGACGTGCCCGACGGTCTGGATGACCGTCACACGTTCGCCGGCGGGCGGCGGCTGACGGAACAGCCCCTCAAGCTCCGCGAACATTGCGCGTGAGAGCGCATTGCGCTTGTCGGGGCGGTTGATCGTGATGCGTCGGACGGCCCCGTCCTGCTCGACGTCGACTTTGACTTCGTCCATCCCGGTTCCTCATTCTCCGGTCCTCCGGGGCTCGTCATCGAGTCTCCCGGGGCTGTCTGATCCAGCCTTGAATATGACTGTACACGACTGTATACAAACCGCAAGAGGTCAACCTGTTGCGGCCGGATCGCCGAGCACCACCCAGTCGACTGCGGTCGCGATGAGCCGCCCCGTTCCGTCTGGCGAGACGATCAGCGGATTGAAATCGGCTTCGGCGACGATGTCGCGACAGTCGGCGGCCAGCCGTGAGATCGCGGCGAGCGTCTCGGCTGCAGAGCTTGCGATCGCCGCGGCTGAAGTCGAGCTGTCGAGCGGATGCCTCACGGCGCGCAACTCGGCCGCGACGCGTTCGGCGTGCGAGGGCGACGCGGGCGGCAGGAGAGCCATCCCGTCGTCGATGAGCTCCGTGAGCACGCCGCCGCTCGCGATCAGCATGACGGTGCCGAAGGCAGGGTCCCGTGTGATGCCTGCAAGCAGCTCGCACCCGGCGCCCACCTGCTGCTGGACCACGAGGCCGCCGCGTCCCAGCCGTCCGCTGCTCAGGCCGCGCAGCGCGTCGATCGCGGAGCGCAGTTCGTCGCCATTGCTGATCCCCGTTCGCACCAGCCCGGCAGCGCTGCGATGGAGCAGCTCTGTCGATCGGGCTTTGAGGACGACCGGGTAGCCGAGCAGCTCCGCGGCGCGAAGCGCCTCGGCGGCGTTGTCGACCGTGCGCTCATGAGGAGTGGTGACGCCGTATGCCGCCAGCAGCTCTCGGCTGGCCTCGTCCGTGAGAAGCAGCGACCCATCCGCACGCGGGACCCACCGGGACCTGTCCGCGAGTGCCTGGGCGGCGGCGAGCTCGCGACGACGGTCGATCGCGTGCGAATGCGCCTCGGCGTCATCGCGCTCACCGAGCGCCGCGAGGGCGCCTGCCGTGACCAGGACGGCCGCCGCATCCACCGCTCGGGTCGGGTCGGGGAAGGCGGGCACGTGCGCTGCGGCCAGCTGCGACTCGAGGCCTGCCGACGCGCCTACCCATGACACGACGATCGGTGTGTCGCTCGCAGCCTGTGCTTCCGTGAGGATCTTCACCCGTTCTGCCTCGTCGCGTCGTCGGTTGGCGAGCAGCGCGACGATGACGCCGGTGTCGGGATGACTGGCTGCGGTGCGCACCGCGTGCTCGAACGCCCTGCTGTCCGATGTTGCGGTCACGTCTACCGGGTTGGCCGTCGAGGCGAGTGGGGGCAGGCCCCTGGCGAGCCGTTCGCGCCAGGGCGCGTCCCAACTCGCGAGTGCAAGCCCCGCATCCGCGCTCGCATCAGCGGCGAGCACCCCCGAACCGCCTGAAACCGTGACGATCGTGGCACCCGCGCGGGCGCCATGCGGGTGTGCCGCGAGTGCGCGGCCGGCGTCGAGCAGGCTCTGCAGGCTGCGCACCCTGATCACCCCGAGCTCGTCGGCGATGGACTCGAATACCCGGTGCTGCCCCGCCGCCGTGCCCGTGTGCGAAGCGGCCGCGCGCGCCCCGTGTGTCGACCGGCCCGTGTCGAGCATGACGATCGGTTTGGACAGCTGCTGTGCACGCCGCGCCGCCCTGACGAAGGCGTCGCCCGCAGTGAGCCCCTCGCTGCACACGAGCAGGCGCTCGACATCGTCCTGCTCGACCAGCGACTCGAGCATCTCGGCGAGTGTGACGTCGAACTCGTTCCCGGTGCTGACCCACCACGAGCAGCCGAGCCCGGCGGCATTGGCTGCGCCGAGCACACCGGAGCCGAAGCCGCCGCTGCGGGTGACGAGCGCGGCGTTCCCCGGCGCCGGCTCGAAGTCGTCGAGGACGCTGCCGAAGGTCGCCATGACCCCGGTCTCCGGGTGCACGAAGCCCAGGCAGTTGGGGCCCACGACACGCATTCCGCCCACGCCGATGCCGGGGATGCCGCGCAGCGCCGCCTCGTTGGCCGCACCGCGCTCGCCGAGCTCCCCGAAGCCGCCCGCAAACACGACGGTCGCCGTGACGCCGGCGGTGCGGCACATCTCGAGCTGGTCGGCGACATGATCGGCGGGTACGGCGAGGATGGCGAGTTCCACGCCGTCCGAGGCGGTCAGAGCGGGGACCGTGGGGATGCCGGCAACGACGCCGGCGGACCGCGAGACCGGAATGATGCGGCCGGAGAAGCCGAATCTGCGCAGGTAGGCGACCGTCTTGCCCGAGAGCTTCGTCTCATCCCGCGACGCCCCGACCACGGCTACGGTCCGCGGTGTCGCGAGGGCGCCCATTTCCCCTGTCGACAGCATCCTGCCTCCTTGTCGAACCGATCCAGCTTGACTGTATACTCACGTATACGCATGGATTCCGGAAGGGGACAGATGTCGATCAGGGGCAAAGCGCACATCGTCGGCGCATTCGAGCACCCGCTCCGCGAGATCCCAGGCGCGTCGATCGCACAGATCCATGCCGAGGTCGTCGTGGGTGCGTTGCGCGACGCGGGTCTGGAGTTGGCAGACGTCGACGGATACTTCTGCGCGATGGACGCGCCGGGCTTCGGAGCCGTGACCTTGTGCGAGTACATCGGGCTGCACCCATCGTTCCTCGACACCTCGGAGATGGGCGGCGCGTCCTATGTCTCTCACGTGGGGCACGCCGCCGCAGCGATCGCCGCCGGGAAGTGCTCGGTCGCGGTCATCTCGCTCGCGGGAAAGCCGCGAACGGGCGGTGCCCCTCCGGGAGGAAGCATGCGCGGTCCCGCGGCCCCAGAGGCGCCCTTCGAGCTTCCGTTCGGGCCGACCACGGTGTCGATGTACGCCATGGCGGCGCGGCGCCACATGTACGAGTACGGAACGACGTCGCGGCAGCTGGCCGAGATCAAGGTCGCGGCGGCACACCACGCTCAGTACAACCCGAACGCGTTCCTCCGGAAGCCGGTGACCGTCGACGAGGTGCTCGACTCGCGCATGGTCGCGGACCCGCTGCACTTGCTGGACTGCTGCGTCATCACCGATGGTGGCGGCGCGCTCGTTGTCGTCAGCTCTGAGATCGCGCGGGACCTGCCGCGACGCAGCGTGAAGGTTCTTGGCCACGGGGAAGCCGCGAAGCACACAGACAACGGACGCATCGATCTGAGCTACACGGGTGCACGGTTCTCCGGGCCACGCGCATTCGAGGAAGCGGGGCTCTCGCCTGCTGACATCGATTACGCCTCGATCTACGACTCGTTCACGATCACCGCACTGGAAGCCATCGAGGATCTCGGCTTCTGCGAAAAGGGCGACGGCGGTCGCTTCGTGGAAGACGGTGCGCTGCAGGCGCCATACGGCCGGCTGCCGTTCAACACCGATGGCGGCGGGCTCTGCAACAACCATCCGGCGAATCGCGGCGGGATGACGAAAGTGATCGAAGCGGTGCGCCAACTGCGCGGGGAAGCTGCGCCGGAGGTGCAGGTCCCCGACTGCGAGCTCGCGCTTGCGCATGGCACGGGGGGCTCGATCGGGAGTCGAATGGGCAGCGCGACCGTCATTCTGGGAGGTGAGGACGCATGAGCGGGCAGCTCCCGGCTCCGACGCCCGATATCTCGCCGGAAGCGGCGCCGTTCTGGGAGGGGACGGCTCGCGGCGAACTGCGCCTGCAGCGTTGCGGGCAATGCGGCACGGTCGTGTGGTACCCCCGCGGCCTCTGTCCGAGCTGTTCGAGCAGTGGGCTCGAGTGGTTCACGGCGACGGGGAGTGGGCGGATCTACAGCTTCAGCGTGAACCGTCGAGGCGACGGAGCCTTCCGCGAGGCGTCACCGTTCGTGCTGGCATACGTCGAGCTCGATGAGGGCCCGCGGGTGCTCACCAACATCGTCGGCGTCGACCCCGATGCGGTCGAGATCGACCTCCCCGTCCGGGCGGTCTTCGCCGACACCGGCGCCGGCACCGCGCTGCTGCGGTTCCGGCCGGCCTGAGCCCCCTGGCCCGAGGCCGCGAGCCCCGCCCTCAGCGGGTGACCGTGGCCGCTTCCTGTTTCGGGGCCACGCGCCCCGGCGCTTCGCCCACCCTGTCGCGGCGCCGAAGCAGGCGGATCGGCCAGCGCTGCGCGAAGGGCAGCCGTGAGCCGAAGATCAGCATGAACAGGCTGACGAACACAAGGTTCACCAGTGTGACGACGAGCGCCATGCTCGCCACCTGCGGGAAGGATCCGAAGTTGAACAGGTCGACCATCACATAGCCGACGACCGGCCTCGTGGTGCTCGCGAGGATCAGCGAGATGTTGTTCTCGCCCGCCACCAGCACGAACATCAGCAGGAATCCGGCAACGAGCGCCGGCCGAGTGAGCGGCGTCACGATGCTGCGGAAGGTGCGGGCGTCAGACGACCCGGCCATCGTCGCGGCCTCGATGACGTCGCTCCCGATCTCTTGGTGTGCGCCGGTCGTCAACACGGACGAGAACGGCAGGAACACCAGCAGATAGCCGATCAGGATGATCCAGGTCGTGCCCTCCAGATGGAAGGGGGCGCCGCCGAAGGTCACGAGGATCGCGACCGCGATAAGGATCTGCGCGATGACGACGGGGCTCTTGACCAGTGCGTCAACGACCCGCCCGGCCCGCGGGAACAGCCGTTGGCTGTAGCTGAGCACATGCGCCACCGCGATCATGATCAAGCCACCGCCGACGCCCAGCAGCAGCGACCACAGGATCGCCTGCGACGCCACCGGGTTCGAGAAGACGAGCTTCACGTTCGGGATCGGATTCCACGTCAGGGGCAGCACAAGCGACCAGAAGCTCACGCCCGAGACGTAGAGCAGTCCGAGCAGCGGGAACGCGACGGTGACCGCGACGTAGACGACGAAGATCAGTCGGCCGAGGAACTTGCCGCCGCGCCCGAGAGCAAGGCGCGCTTCGCCCGACGCCTTTCCGCCGATGACCGCAATGCGGCCGTTGGCCGCGCTGTTCCGCTGCAGCAGCCAGAGCCCGATGATCGGGACCAGGAGCAGCAGACCGACCAGGAAAGCGTCGGCGTACGCCGGCGGTGTTGTCGTGGTGACGAGATTCACCAGCGTCACCGACAGGACCGGGATGTTCGCATGGGTGCTGACCGTCACCGGCACGGCGACCATGATGAGTCCGACGATCGCGCAGAGGAAGTAGGCCGTGACCATCGCCGGTCGCAGAGCCGGAAGGGTGATGCGGAAGAGGATCTTCACGGGGCCGGCGCCCGCCATCCGAGCCGCTTCCTCGAGGCCGCGGTCGAGCGTGCGCATCGAGCTCGAGAGCACCAGGTACGCGAAGCCGCTGAGGAACACCGTGTAGAGGAAGATCATCCCGTACCAGGAGTAGATGTTGATCGGGCCTGTGATGAGCTTCACGCCGACACTCCCGAGCAGCTGCCTCAGGAGAACGTTGATGAGGCCGGACGACGGCGCCGTCAGGAAGACCCAGCCGAGCGGGAATGAGATCGCCGGCATAAGGAAAGGCACCAGGGGGAGCACTCGACCGACGATTCCGATCGAGGCGTCCGTGCGCTCGTTGAGCCACGCCAGGATTCCGGCGATCACCGTCGCGAGCGCGCACGAGACGCCGACGATCACGAGGGTGTCGATGATCGTCTTGACCATCACGGGGTTGCCGAACACCTGCGTGGCGTAGAAGTGGCCGATCCCCAGTCCGTACTTCTGCCAGGTCCACACGGCCAGACGCACGATCGTGACTGCCAGAGTGCCGACGACGATGGCCGCGACCACGAGGCTCACCACCTGGAATCCGCTGACCCGTCGAAGGTGGGCGGTGAGCGCGCTCGAACTGCGCGGTGCAGCCATCACGCCTCCCTCATCACGGTCAGGTGTCTGGGATCGATGAACACGGTGACGGGCGCGCCGTCCTCGAGACCGGCGGGCAGGTTCCCATCGCGGTCGGGGTGCACCCAGACCCGCATCCTGATCGCGCCAACCTGGACGACCGCCTCGGTGTGCGAGCCGAGGAACCGGATCGCCTCGAGGGTCCCCGCCCAGGTGTTGAGATCGGATTCCTGTGCCGGCCTTCCCGCGCTGACGGTGAAGTGCTCCGGGCGACCGAAGGCGACGGCTTTCTCGCCATCGCCCAACCCGGTCTCGCGCTGTGTCGTGTGCAGCCGGATACCGCCGAAAGTGCCTGCGCCGGCAATCGTCCCGTCGGGTGTGGCCTCCACCGTGAACGGGAGTTCGTTGCTCTGGCCGAGGAAGCGCGCCACATGGATGTCCGCGGGGCGGTGGTACATCTCGGACGGGCGGCCGAGTTGGGCGATGCGCCCAAGCGACATCACGGCGATCCTGTCGGCGAGCTCCATCGCCTCGCCCTGGTCGTGGGTGACGTAGATGGCTGTGAAGTCCAGCGCACGCTGCATGCGGATCAGCTCCAGTCGCAGTCGCTCGCGAACCTGTGCGTCGACGTTGGAGAGCGGCTCGTCGAACAGCACGATCCGACGCCCCACGACGAGGGCTCGCGCAAGGGCGAGGCGCTGCTGCTGGCCGCCGCTCATCTGGCCCGGGTAGCGGTCGCTGAGGTGACCGATGCCGACTTTCTCGAGGATGTCACGGACGCGAGCCGGGATCTCCGAGCGCTTCACCCCCGCGCATTTCAACGGGAACGCGACGTTCCGCGCGGCCGTCATGTGCGGCCAGAGCGCGTACGACTGGAAGATCATGCTGACCGGCCGGCGTTTCGCATCCGTGCTTAGATGGCGGCTCGCGTCGTAGACGTCCTCGCCCGCGATCTGAATCGAGCCGCTCTCCGGCTCTTCGAGGCCTGCGATCGACCGCAGCAGGGTCGTCTTCCCGCACCCGCTGGGACCGAGCAGGACGAGGAACTCGCCTTGGCGCACATCCAGGTCGATGTCTTTCAGCGCCCAGTCGTCGCCGCTGTGCGGGGTTCGCGCTTTGGTGTAGGACTTCGCGAGCCCTCGGATCCGGATGACGGCGTCGGTCTGGTCGGCGGTCGGGCGATCGAGCAGTGCGGTGGGCGTTGTCATTTGTTGAGTCCGAGGAGGTTGAGGATGCGGGTTTCTTCGGTGGTGGGGATGTTCTCGTTGGTGGTGAGGTCGACGAAGTCTTTGGTGATGGGGGGTGCGCCGGGGATGGTGACGGCGGGTAGGACGGAGGGGGAGAGGGTGGCGCCGTTGAAGAGTTGTTGGCCTTGGTCGGTCAGGAGCCAGTTGATGAACAGGCGTCCGCCGGCGGGGTTGCCGGAGTGGGCGGAGACTCCGGCGTTCCACGCGAAGCCGACGTCGACGGGTTTGAGGTAGGTGATCGGCTGGGTGACCGGCGCGTTGGGGGCGGTGCTGATCAGGGGCGAGACGTGGCCCTGGTTGATGCCGAACGCGAGGGTCTTCTCCCCGGCGGCGACCTCCTGGACGCCGGTGACCAGGGAGGGGGCCCATTCCACGTCCTGCTGGGCGATCTTCTGCAGGTAGGAGTCGCCGAGCTTCTTGTCCAGCGCCTGCCACTGGGCCAGGACGACGGGGATGGTGCGCGGGTCGTCGGTGACCATCTTGCCCTTCCACTTCGCGTCGGTGAGCTGCTGCCAGGTCGTCGGGGCGCCGGAGGTCACCAGCTGGGTGTTCACCGCCAGGCCGCTGAGCCGGGAGGTGCCGACTCCCACCGAGCCGTCGTACTGGAACGTCTTGGGCAGCTGGGCGATGTTCGGCACCTGCGCGCTCGTCATCGGCAGCAGCCAGCCCTTGCTGAGCCCGTCGGCGAAGAACGGCTCGTTCGCGGCGATCACCACGTCCGCGACCGGTTTGCCGGCCTGCGCCTCGGCCGTGTAGCGGGCCACCAGCGGGCCGGAGACCAGGCGGGTGACCTGCACCGGGATGCCGTAGAGCTGCTGGAACTGGTTCGCGAGCGTCGCGGCCGTCGTCGGGTCCACCGAGGTGTACAGCTGCACCTTCCCGCCCTGCTTGGCCTGCGCGATCAGCGCCTGCTCCGCCGCGGAGTCCGGCGTGGCCGACACGCTCGGCGCCGCCGAGCTCGCCGCCGGCGTCGAGGCCGCCTGCGAGCACGCCGCCAACACCGCCGCGGCCACAGGCAGCATCCCCGCGACCACCCAGCGCCGCCACCGGCGCCCCACACTCATACCCATCACAACCTCCTTGTTGCAACCCGGGTCCGCATACGACTGTATACAATGGGCGCGCAGTGTCAAGGAATGGCCGACGTCGGCTCATTTTCGAGGCAGATTGATAGCTGGGGAATCGCAATGTTGCGCGTAGCCGCTTGTTCGGCCGCGGTTCTCGGCGCGACGAGC
The DNA here is from genome assembly GCF_003627055.1 of Gryllotalpicola protaetiae. Lineage (NCBI taxonomy): Bacteria > Bacillati > Actinomycetota > Actinomycetes > Micrococcales > Microbacteriaceae > Gryllotalpicola > Gryllotalpicola protaetiae. The sequence goes on along the minus strand of NZ_CP032624.1, from coordinate 1,233,064 downwards.
GGGATTCGAGCCCGTAGCCGCCGGTCTGGCCGCGATTAAGGCTTGGTCGATGAACGCGAGACAGCAACATCGACCGACAGCAACCACCGTGTCGGGCGGGAGGTGGCATAGCAGCGTCATCCCGCCGGGGTGGAGCTCGCCCAGCCAGCGGGCGCGACGCTTCCTGATAATCCGAGCGCAGTAGCGGTGTGCGCCTATCTGATCGCGGCGCTGAGTGAGATCGTCATCCCACTGCCGAGTGCGTTGCTCATCTGCGCATTGTGCGGCAGTCTAGGCACGGGTCGTGCGCTTGTCCCCGCGTCAAGCTGCGTACCGCAGCCGATGTGTTCAGCTATGTCGCATCCTTCGCTGGTGCGGGGCAGGCGACTCCATCTGGACGCCGGCGGCTATGGCTGCCGCGACGCAGTCGGACATTCACAGCGCACGTTCTGTCCGTCGTCGACGCCTTCGACCCGGAGCTCGGCCGCGATGCCGTGTGGCCGAGTACGTCGAGATCGGTAGGCGAGGCTCTTCGACCGGCCGGTGTGGTCGCCCGGCCATCGGCGCGCGCAGCTCTGTGCCGACCGCTCGGCGGTCGCGAGGTGGATCTGTGTCGTCGGTGGCTCAGCCTGACGGCTGAGTGCGGGCCTGGCGGCCGGCAGCGGCGCTACCGCCCTCGTCTTCCCACTCGCCGAGTTCCGACGGCTGCGATGGTGCGTCCTTCTCCTGGTCTCTTGCCGAGGGTGCGGACTCGGCAGGCGCGGAGAAGCTGATCGCTGCGGCCGCGGACTGGACGTATTCCGCGCGTTGCTGCTCCTGCTGGGCGAGTCGCGTCGCTTCCGCTGCCGTTTCGGCGTCATGCGCCGTGGCGGTGTGGGTGATCTCGGCGAGGAGGGCTACCGTGACCGCGGCGAGCCCTTCGGCGAGTTCGGCGAGGTTCGTGTCGTGGATCTCGAGTCTGCGGTCTCGCGTCTTCAGGGTCACGGCCGTGTAGCCTGCTTCGTCGATCCGGGCTCGGGCAGCGGGGCCGTCGATCAGAGCCAGCTCGGTCCGGGTGGGCGGACGGGTGAACTCAGCGGTGACGGTGTAGCGGCGGGAAGCGAACTCCGTGCCGAGCGCGGAAGGCAGGAGTGCCGGGACCAGGCGAGCCAACCCCAGTTCGTCGCTCGGCTGCGCAGTGCCGGTCGGGTTCAGCGAGATGGCATCGACGAGCTCGCGTACCGAGGCCGCGCGTTGTGCGTTGCGCTGGTCCTGGTCAATGACTTCGTCATCGGCCATGTGCGTGCGTGCTTCGTCGTTGGCGCTGATGCGTGCGAGCATCCCGGCTACGACCCTCGCCAAGCCGTTCCCGAGTTCCTCAAGGCTGGTGTTGCCGATCTCGAGCCGTCGGTCGCTGACCTTGAGGGTGACCTGCGGGTAGTGGGCGTTTTCCAGTGCTGCGCGCGTTTCGGGGCCGTTGATCGCGTCGATCTCGCCTGCGGTCGGGCGGCGTGTGAAGACGACGGAGACGGTGTAGTGCTCCGGGCCGCCGGCTGTGTGCACGGTTCCGGGCAAGAGGTCGGTAAGGATGCTGCGCAGCCCTAAGGCTTCAGGGTCGCCTGGCCGGGACGTTGTCACAGGCCGCGTTGTCTGACTCATGACCGGAAGCTACGCGCTCGGGATGTGTGCCCTCACAGCCTGGGCTCGCGACGTTGGTGTGCATACGCCGGGATTCGTTCGCCCGATGACGGATCGGGTTTACTGTGAGCTCAGGCGGTCGGTTCCATGCCGACGTCGGAGGTCCGAACTGCATCAGTTCCCGCCTTTCCCGGAGGAACTGATGAGCGCAGTCGCGACCGTGGTCTCCCACGCGCGGAGGCGTCGTTGCATTCCATCGGGGTTTCATCGAACGAGAGACTTCCCATGGCAACAGTGACCTTTGACGACGCCACCCGCGTCTACCCCGGCTCGACCACGCCAGCGGTCGACTCCCTGAGCATCGACGTCGCCGATGGCGAGTTCCTGGTCCTTGTGGGCCCTTCCGGATGCGGCAAGTCGACGTCGCTCCGCATGTTGGCGGGTCTCGAAGAGGTCAACAGCGGCAACATCTTCATCGGGGAGCGCAACGTCACCGACGTCCCGCCGAAGGACCGTGACATCGCCATGGTGTTCCAGAACTACGCGCTGTACCCGCACATGACCGTCGCGGAGAACATGGGCTTCGCGCTGCGCATCGCCGGCGTCGCGAAGGAGGAGCGCAACCAGCGTGTCCGCGAGGCCGCGAAGATGCTGGACCTCGAGCCCTACCTGGACCGCAAGCCGAAGGCCCTCTCGGGTGGTCAGCGTCAGCGCGTCGCGATGGGCCGCGCCATCGTCCGCAGCCCCCAGGTGTTCCTCATGGACGAGCCGCTGTCGAACCTCGACGCCAAGCTGCGCGTTCAGACCCGCACCCAGATCGCCTCGCTGACCCGCCGTCTCGGCGTGACCACGGTCTACGTCACCCACGACCAGACCGAGGCGCTGACCATGGGCGACCGCATCGCCGTCCTGAAGGACGGCGTGCTGCAGCAGGTCGGCACCCCGCGCGAGCTGTACGCAGACCCGAAGAACGTCTTCGTCGCCGGCTTCATCGGCTCGCCCGCCATGAACCTGTTCGCCGCCGATGTCACCGAGGGCGGCGTCAAATTCGGCACCGCTGTCATCCCTGTGTCACGGCAGGTGCTGGCCGGCGCTGGATCGCGGGTCACGATCGGTGTGCGTCCCGAAAATGTCATCGTTTCGACGACGCAGAGCATCGGCCTGCCGGTCATCGTCGACCTCGTCGAGGAGCTCGGCGCCGACGGCTACCTCTACGGCCACGCCGCAGACGACGTCGCAGAGGTGAACACGCTGACCGACATCGTCGTCCGCGTCGACGGCCGGGTGCACCCCAATGCCGGCGACACGGTCTACTTCATGCCTCAAGCCGCCCACGTGCACGTCTTCGACCCGGAGACCGGCGCGCGACTCAGTGACGCTATCGCCGCCTAGCGCATCAGCCCGAGGCTCAGCGAAGGCGCAGTCGGACGCGGCAGCCGAGCCTCGGCCACACGTTCGGATCTTGGCTGTGGGTGACCCCGGCGTCGTTCCCGGACTTGCGCAACAGCGATCAGGAGATGCTGGCGATCTTGACGGAGATGGTGGCGGGGAGCTTGACGCTTGCGGCCGCTAGTTCGGATGCGATCTGATCGTGAAGATTCCGGCAGACGGCCGTGGCGGGACGCTCTCCGGTGACCCCAACGGAGACGGTGACCGTGGTGCCCACGTTGGTTTCCGTGACGATGACAGTCGGCGGTTGGGTTTCCTGGCCCTTCAGGGTGTCCGCAACGCGGCCGCCGATCTTGCGCAGAGTCGACTGCGTGGGGTAGATGATGTGGACGTCCGGGTCGCCGAGGATCACGGCAGTCAACCGGGCCTGGAGCGTTGTGGTGGCGGTCATGGCTGAGTGTCCCCTGCTGCCTGGTCGGCGCGGGAGAAGCGGACGTCCTGGACGGTGATGTGGATGGCGTCGATGTTCAGTTCGGTGTGCTTGGCCAGCTGGAGGTGGATTGCCTCCCGCGCGCGGTCGGAGGCCTCCGGGATGCTGCGGCCCCACGCGACGCTGATATCGACGGTTATGGTGATGGGAGCCCCGGGGGTGGTGACATCGCCGTCGATTTGGCAGCGTCCCACGATGACTTCCGAAACGCTGTCTCCGGCGGCGCGCACCATTCCACGCACAGCGCCTTCGGTCATCGTGAGATGCGCGGTGGGCGCCGGGTGGGCGATGGGGATGTCGCGTCCGGCTCGAGCCTCCAGTGCGATGCGGTCCATGATGTTGCGCACCCAGCTGTCAGGGGGTGCGGGTTCTGCGGCGGCTTGGACTTCGAGGACGTGCGTTGTCAGCTCGCGCAGCCGTCCGAGCGCGGTCAATGCGATCTGACAGCCGGGCGAGGATTCGATGGAGAAGTTGGTGGGGGTGCGCTCGGCGTCGAGATAGGCGCTGAGCTCCTCGATGGTGTGACCGTCGAGATTCGCCGGATTCAACGCATCGGTGACGCCGGGGTCGTAGGGGGACTGCGGATCTGTCATCGCCAGGCCTGCATTTCTCGTGCCATGTTCACTCGAGCCCGGGAGATCAACCCGCGGACCGTGCTCTCGGGGATCTCCAAGTCGGCAGCGATCTCTCGGTAACTGTACTCGGCCACTTCCTTCAAGAGCCAACAACGTCGCTGCCCGGCGGGCAGGGAGGCGAGGGCCGCTCCCACAGCGTCGGCAAGGGACCGGGCTTGCGCCACCTGAGCTGGCGACGCCGCCGCCTCGGCGGGTGGGTCGTAGTCGATGATGTCCTCGTGCTCGTGGCGGGCGCGAAGCCGGTCGATGCTGCGTCGGCTCACGATTCGCATCAGCCAGCCTTTGACGGCTCCCGGGTCCTCCAGCAATTCCAGCTGCTGCCATGCGGTGACGAACGCTTCCTGCACCACGTCGTCGACTTCATCGTTGGTGCCGAGGATACTTCGGGCGTAGACGCGCATCAGGGTGCTGTACCGGCGCACCAGGACCTCGAACGCGCGTGGGTCGCCGTCGGCGGCACGGCCGGCGACCACACGGTCGTGCGCTTCCGCGAGCGAGTCCTTGGGTCTCAGGCCGTCGAGGTGGGACTGGGCGTGGCTCTCGTCCTTCACCGTTACACCTTCCGCCCGCCAGCATCGACGGAACAAGGATGCCGCCCTGTTCACGCGACGGCATGGGATCTCCAGCGATTACCCAGTTGCTCACAGTGCGGCGCCGCCGAGCCCTCGCCGAAGTTCTTTCAGCCTATTCCGTGACGAATGCACTCCGGGTCACGTCTCACTAGTAGGAGCCTCGATCGGGTCTCCCCAACAACAGCGAAGGAAAGAGAGACCGCCTCATGGCGAATGCAACCGTCACCCCCGTCACCGCTACCATCTCAACGACCGAATCCGGCACGACCGTCATCAACGACGGCGTCATCGCCAAGGTTGCGGGCATCGCCGCCCGCGAAGTTCCCGGCGTGCATGCGCTCGGCGGTGGAGCTGCTCGCGCATTCGGTGCGATCCGCGACGCGATCAATACCACCGATCTCGGACAGGGCATCAGTGTGGAGGTGGGCGAGAAGCAGGTTGCGGTCGACGTGACCTTGGTCGCCGACTATCCCGTGGCCCTCCAGGATGTCGCTGAACGAGTCCGCGCCGCTGTGACGACCGCGATTCAGACCCTGGTGGGGATGGACGTGACCGAGGTGAACATCACCGTCAACGATGTGCACATCCCCTCCGACGACGACACGGCTGACACCGGCAGTGGCATTGGGGCGCGGATCCAGTGATCAGCGCCACCAAGGTCGGGATCTTCGTCGGTGCGATCCTCGCCGTCGTCTGGTTCGCACTCGGGTTCTGGGCGTTCTTCTTCGCGGCCATCGCGATGATCCTGGGCGCGCTCGTCGGCCGGATCATCGACGGGAAGCTCGACATGCGCTCACTCGTTGACACCTTCCGCGGCAAGCGCACCTCATCATGAGCCTCGCTGCCGCCGCACCGGTCGTGGACCCGGGTACGAGCACCGGTCGCGGGCGCACCACGATCGTGCCGCGTGCCTTGGACCGGGTGGTCGCCGCCGTGACCGCAGACACCTTCGGTGTCGCAGCGCGGACGGTGCACGTGGATCTTTCCGACCGCGATGGGCTCCTCGCGATGCGGGTTCGCACACCCATTCGGATCGTGTCCCTCGAACGGGTGAAGCAGGTGTCGGCCGTCGTTGAGACGAGCGGCGGAACCGTGCTCCAGCAGGCAGCCAACGGGCAGAAGACCATCAATGCGCGAGTCACCGCCCTCACCGGCGCTGAGATCGCGCACATCACGGTCGAATTGACCGGCATCGAGGTCCATCGGGAGAAGAGGGTCACATGAGCGCGCCAGCTCCCTACCCGTATCGGCGGATCCTCCGTCGCGAAACGCATTCATCACGCGCGGTCCTGGCCATTGCCGTCGCTATCGGGGTGATCTTGCTGTGCCTGTACGTCGGCACCGAGATCATCCTGATGTTGCTGAATCGTCGAGCGCTCCTGGCGGCACCGCAGGACCAGCTCACTGCGCTCAGCAGGCTGGGGTCGACCCCGATCACGGCTCCGGTCACGATCGGTGTTCTCCTGGCGCTCGTCGGCCTCCTGCTGCTCATCGGCGCACTTACTCAGGGCCGTCGCGCCCGCCATCAGCTACCCTCCGGCCGCGCGGCGGTCCTTGTGGACAACGAGGTCATCGCGTCCGCCCTCGCGCGCCACGCCGCGCACGCGGGGAACGTGCACCCGGACAACACCGTCGTCAGCGTGTCGGCACGCCACGCGATCGTGCGCCTGACCCCCACGAGCGGAACGCCCGTCCAACGCGGCGCCGTCGAACGCGCCGTGCAGGAACAGCTGACCGGACTGGAACTGTACCCGCCGATACGCGCCTCGGTCGTCATCAACGCGAAGGGGAGGGTCGGGAGATGAACAACACCAACCGCGCCCTGAACCGGGCCGTGGTCATCGTGATCGGATTGCTGACGCTCCTGGTCGGTGCTGCGCTCATCGCAATCGCGACTGCCCCAGGGGTCCGCGACGGCTACCGCACCGCTGCGCCGCGGATTCACGGAGGCATCACGGGCTGGTTCAGGACCACCCCGCTGTTCGGAACCGGAACCAGCTGGGGATGGATTCTTGTCGTCGCTGCCCTCGTGCTGATCGTCGTGCTTCTCCTGGCTTTCATCTTTCGCCAAGGCCACGGCCACTACGACGTCCTCCTGCGCGAGGACACCACCTCCAGCGGATCCACCGTCATCGGCGCCGGCGTCGCAGAACAAGCGATCCAGCATGACCTCGACGACCGAGCCGAGATCCTCGCCTCCCACATCTCGACCTACGACGTCCGCGGGACGACCGTGCTCAAGATCTCAGTCACCTGCCGCCGAGGCGAGTCGCCGCGGCAACTCGCCCAGCAGGTCGAGCACACACTGGCTGCGCTGGACACCCTCCTCGGACGGCAGATCCCGGCCCTGATCCAGATCAGCGGCGGCTTTCGCTCCAGCCTTGTCCGCCGAACCCGCGTCTCGCGCACCCGATAACCGTCATCCCACCCACCGAAAGAAGAGACAACATGCACAAGTTCGTCACCTGGCTCGGTCTCGGCGTCCTCGCCCTGGCCGCCTACTCTTACGGCGCGAAAGCCGGCCGGGGCCGCTACCTGGAGATCAAAGCCGCCGTCGACGCGGTCCGGCACGACCCGCAGGTCAGGAAAGCCCGCAACCGCGCCCTCAAACGCGCACACAAGGCCGTCGCATCGGCCACCAAGCATGCCAAGCAGATCGGACGATGACCGCCATGAGCGACAACTACACGCCGCCGAACCCCATCAATAGCGCCGCCGAACATGCGCGCGAGGCGGTGAACACGGTCGGCAGCGCCGCCTCTGATCTCGTCGGCAAAGCATCCGAGGCAGCCTCCGGCGCACTTGACTCCGCACGCGACACAGCCAACAACGCGGTCGACACCGCACAGCAAGGCGTGTCGACAGGCCTGGGCTACGCCGTCAAGACGGTCGCCGAGATCGGCGACAAAGCGGCCCGCAACGTGAAGAGCCACCCAGCCCGGACCGCGCTGATCGCAGCGGGCGTCGTCATCGCAGCGTTCGTTGTCGGCGTGATCACGTCCAGACGCGCCTAACGCCGCACCCGAATCGCCACGTGAAAGGCACGACCCTCATGAACCTCCTTCTCCTCCTCATCGCGATCATCGCGATCGTCCTTCTCATCACCGGCGGCTTCGTCGCGACCATTCACTGGCTGCTCTGGGTCGGAATCGTCCTTCTGGTCATCGCCCTGGTCGTCTGGATCGTCCGCCTCGCCACAGGCCGTCGCAAGGCCTGACCACATCCGCACCGACTCAGAGGCGATGCCCGATCAAGGTTCGCCGATCCGGAGCCGCAGAATACGCGCGGGGCGCGCGACTTCTGCGCAGTTCCCGCCATAGCAATCCCACTTCACACCCGTGCGGTCGAGTCCCATACCGCGCAGGTCTCAGAGAAGTGACCGAACGACGCAGGAGACAGAACAGCATGGCCGACGCTGCCATCACAACTGGCAACAACCAGTCACCGCCGCCGACCCGGCCCGGTCCCATCCGAACCACAGGACGGCCCTCCGACAGGGCCGGCCAACCTCGGCAGAGCACCGATTTCGCCGAGCTATCCGAGAAGATTCGCGCAGCAGGCTTGTTGCGCCGCCGCCGCGGCTATTACTGGACAAAGTTCTGGCTGATCACCGCGGCGCTTGCCGCCCTTGTGATGCTATTCGTCCGGGTCGGCGACAGCTGGTGGCAGATGGTGATCGCTGGCGCCTTCGCATTCGTGTTCACCCAGGCGGCCTTCCTCGGCCATGACGCCGCCCACCGCCAGGTCTTTCAGTCTGGGCATTGGAACAACTGGGCCAGCCTGGTCATCGGCAACCTCTTCGTCGGCATGAGCGTCGGCTGGTGGAACAACAAGCACAATCGTCACCACGCCAACCCGAACCGGGTGGGCTACGACCCCGACATCGACATCCCCGTCGTCCGACCCAACTCGTTCACCCGGCTGCGCGGACGCAGCCGCGCGGTCGCCTGGACGCTCGATCATCAGAGCGTCGGATTCTTCCCATTCCTGTTCTTCCAGGGCATCCTTCTACACATCTGGAGCTTCCAGCGGCTGTGCGCGCGCACGAGCGTTCCGCACCGCAGCATCGAGATCGGCCTCATCCTCATCCGCCTCGGCGGCTTCGCCGGACTGGCCTTTCTCGTGCTCACCCCCGGCCGCGCCGCCGCGTTCCTCGGCATCCAACTCGCCGTCTTCGGCTTCCACCTCGGCGCCGTGTTCGCCATCAACCACATGGGCATGCCGATCGTGCCGAAGGACCTCAAGCTGGACTTCTTCCGCCGACAGGTCGTCACCGGCCGCAACATCCGCGGCGGCCAGTTGACTTCCTTCACCATGGGCGGGCTCAACTACCAGATCGAGCATCACCTCTTTCCCTCCATGGCGCGCCCACAGTTGCGCCATGCCGCGCCCCTCGTCGAGGCGTTCTGCATGCAGCGCGACGTGCCCTACACGCAAACCGGTGTGCGTGCTGCCTTTCGCAGCGTCGCGGAATACATCGACAAGATCGGACTGGGACACCAGGATCCGTTCGAGTGCCCCATGATCGCGCAACGGCAGGTCGGAAGCCCGGTCGTGTGACCCGGCCGTGTCGTTCGCATCTCTCTACGCGCGGCCAACTCCATAAGGCGGCCGACTCCTACGATCTGGTCGCCCCACAGCACGGCGTGGACGGTGGAGCAGATTGTCACCCTGCGCGCACTCGTGCCCGAGAGTGTGCCGGGGTCATGCTGGACCAGGCTCTCGGCTGCGGGGTCGGTAAGGTCTCGGGGCCAAGTGCAAGGACGCGTCCGGCCGCAGAACTGTCCCAAGAATGGCCTGGACCCAACAGGCCTAGCCGAGAAACGAAGCGGTGGATCGGACGAACCTGATCCGTGTCTTTGAGTGGTGGCTCCGACGGGCGTCGATCCCGTGACCTCACGATTTTCAGTCGTGCGCTCTACCAACTGAGCTACAGAGCCATTCGGAAGAAAAGCCCCACCTCTCGATGGGGCCTTTCATCTCCGCGACCCTGACGGGACTTGAACCCGCGACCTCCGCCGTGACAGGGCGGCACGCTAACCAACTGCGCTACAGGGCCATGTGTATTTGTGTTTGGTCGTCATTGTGACCCCAACGGGATTCGAACCCGTGCTACCGCCGTGAAAGGGCGGCGTCCTAGGCCACTAAACGATGGGGCCGTCGCGCGGTTTCCCGCATGACTACCGAGGACCAAGCATACGTGAGCGCGTGCGGCTGGCCAAATCGGCACGGCCGGTTCGCGACACTCGGGCGTGTTACCCGAGACGGATGCCCGCACCGAGGTTACGTTCGAGACGACATGCTCACCCCCGACCACCAAGGAGACGCATGGCGATGCAGCTGACGCCGCCCCGCGGCGCCTCGAGTCTGCGCCTGAATCGGCGCGCACGGGGGCGGGCTGCATGGGCGGCAGGGGTGCTTGCGGCATCCGTCGCCCTGATCGTCAGCGGCGCGATCGCCGCGCCGCCGCCCGCCTGGGCCGACCAGTACCCGACCTGGGCGGATGTGCAGGCGGCGAAGGCCAATCAGGCGTCCGCACAGGCGAAGGTCGACGAGGTCACGGCGCTTCTGAAGACGCTGCAGACGCAGTCGCAGCAGGCTCAGGCCGCGGCCCAGGCCGCCGGGCAGAAGCTCGCCGACGCGCAGGACGCGCTGTTCGCCGCCGACCAGAAGTACCAGGGGCTCAAGAATGAGTCCGACCAGCTGACCACCGAGGCAGACACGGCCAGCACGCGCGCAGGCCGGGTCGCCGCCCAGCTGTACCGCTCGGGCGGCCACAACATGACGGTCTCGCTGCTGTTCTCGAGCACGAAGGGCAGCGGAAGCGACCCGGGCGCCCTGCTCGACGACCTCGGCACCATGACCAAGCTCACCGAGTCCACCTCGAACCTGTGGGCCGAGGCGCAGCAGAAGAAGAACACGGCGAAGGCGGCGTCCGACCAGGCGAAGTCGGCGCTCGACGAGCGCACGCGACTGCAGCAGCAGGCGCAGGCGGCGCTGACGGCCGCGCAGCAGGCATCGGCCGCCGCGCAGCAGGCCGTGGACGCCGAGCAGGCGCACAGCGACGAGCTGAACACGATGCTCGCCGCTCTCAAGGACACGACGACGCAGACCGTCGCCGACTACCAGGCGGGTGTCGAGGCGCGCGCCGCCGCCGCGCGCGCGGCAGCTGCAGCTGCCGCCGCTGCCGCCGCCGCGCAGGCCGGCAAGGTCGGTGCGCAGGGGTGGGCGGTGCCGGTCAAGGGTGCGATCACCTCGCCGTTCGGTGCACGGCCAGCGCCGTGCGCCGGCTGCACGACGTACCACGAGGGCGACGACATCGGCGCCGCGTGCGGCACGCCGATCCACGCGGCGCACGCCGGAACGGTCACGTATGCCGGCTGGAACGGCGGGTACGGCAACTTCATCCTGCTCGACAACGGCGGCGGCATCGGTACGGCATACGGTCACAACATCAACGGGGGCATCGTCGTGTCGGCCGGTCAGCACGTCAGCGCGGGGCAGGTGATCGGGCACGTGGGCTCCACAGGCAACTCGACTGGATGCCACCTGCACTTCGAGGTGCGTCAGAACGGCGTGCAGATCAACCCGGCCCCCTGGATGTCACAGCACGGAGCAGCGATTTGACCGAACACGACGGGGCGAGCTTCCGCCGCCCAGCCATCACCATCAGCGCCGCCGCGATGGGCGTGCTGACGGCCTCGATCGGCATCATCGCCCACCCGGCCCCTGCCAACGCGGTCGACTACCCGACCTGGGGTGACGTGCAGCAGGCGAAGGCGAATGTCCAGACCCAGCAGGCGATGGTCGACAAGATCAACGCGCTGGTCGGGCAGCTGCAGGAGCAGGCGACGGCGGCGGGCATCAAATCCGAACAGGCGGTCGAGGCCTACCACCAGGCGCAGCAGCAGCTCGACGACGCGACGCAGAAGGCCGCAGATCTCAAGACGCAGGCGGATGCCGCGCAGAAGACGGCGGAGACGTCGACCGTGCGCGCCGGGCTGCTCGCCTCGCACCTCATGCGCACCGCCGGCACCGACGGCTCGATCGGACTGCTGCTGCAGGGGGGCGACTCTGGTGCGGCGGACAAGCTGCTGTACCAGCTCGGCACGATGAGCCAGCTCACCGAGCAGTCCAAGCGCGTCTACGACCAGGCGATCGCCGACCGCAATACCGCGCAGTCCCTCTCGGAGCAGGCGAAGGCCGCACAGGACGCCAGGCAGAAGGCGGCGGATGCCGCGCAGCAGGCGCTTCAGGCGGCGAACGACGCCGCGGATGCCGCCCAAGCGGCGGTCGCGACCCAGCAGCAGAAGCAGACCGATCTGACCGCGCAGCTGGCGTCGCTTCAGAACACCTCGACCCAGGTGGCGGCGCAGTACGTCGCGGGTCAGCAGGCGATCGCGGCGGCGAAGGCGGCAGCGGCCGCGCAAGCCGCGGCTGCTGCCGCCGCCGAGAAGCTGCGCGAACAACAACAGCAGCAACAGCAGCAGGGGAAGCCACCGAGTGGCGGCGGTTCGAACGGGGCGCCCCCGCCGGTGACGACGGCGCCGCCCTCAGCATCCGCCGTTCAGACCGCCATCAACTACGCGCGGGCGCAGATCGGCAAGCCGTACATCATCAACGGCTCGGGACCCAACGGGTACGACTGCTCAGGCCTCACCATGCAGGCGTATGCCGCGGCGGGCATCTACATCGGCGGCCACGGCTCGACCTGGCAGTACCAGTACGCTGCCGCGCACGGGCAGCTCGTCGCGCGCAGCAACGCGCAGCCCGGGGACCTGATCTTCTGGGGCACGGCGCCGAACGACGTGTATCACGTGGGCATCTACATCGGCGGCGGTCAGATGATCGCGGCGCCCCAGGTCGGCGAGAACGTCAAGCAGCAGGCCGTGTGGGGCGCACCGCTCGCGGTGGTGGCGCGCCCCTCGATCGGGCACTGACCTGACCGTCGCGTGAGCGGGTGAAAACGCGTGTGCGCGGGAGAAGATTCTCCCGCGCACACGTCGTTTCACCCGCGCACACGCGCGAGAGTGCTTAGTGGCCTTCGCCCTCGGCCTTGAGGCGTTCGACGGCCTCTTCGATGAGGCGCTCGGCGTCGGCGGCTGAGCCCCATTCGTCGACCTTGACCCACTTGCCGGGCTCGAGGTCCTTGTAGTGCTCGAAGAAGTGCTGGATCTCCTTGCGGGTGTACTCGGGGATGTCGTCGACGTCCTGGATCCACGACCACCGCGGGTCCTTGTACTGCACGGCGATGACCTTGTCGTCGCCGCCGGCCTCATCGCTCATGTGCAGCACGCCGACGGGGCGCACCTTCACGCCGACGCCGGGGAACAGCGGGTAGTCGAGCAGCACGAGCACGTCGAGCGGGTCGCCGTCTTCGCCGAGCGTGTTCTCGAAGAAGCCGTAGTCGGTGGGGTAGGTGAAGTTCGTGTAGAGCACGCGGTCGAGGTAGACGCGACCGGTCTCATGGTCGACCTCGTACTTGTTGCGGCTGCCGCGGGGGATCTCGATCACGGCGTCGTAGCTGTTGGTCATGCGGCTAACTTTAGTCAGTGACCTCTGAGCCGGACGAGCGGCGACCCCGGCTCACGCCCGCCATCGCGGACGTGCGGCGGGCGGTGCGTGCGAGCATCGACGGGCTGACGGATGCCTTGGTGCTCGTCGCCGTGAGCGGTGGGGCCGACTCGCTCGCGCTGGCGGCCGCCACGGCGTTCGAAGCGCCACGCGCCGGCTTGCGTGCCGGTGCGGTGGTCGTCGATCACGGCCTGCAGGATGCCTCGGCCGAGGTCGCCGCCCGCGCCGCAGACCAGGCGCGCGAGCTCGGCCTCGATCCGGTGCAGGTCGTGCGCGTGGCTGTCGACGAAGAAAGCGCCGCAGGGCCGGAGGCTGCGGCGCGCACGGCGCGCTATGCGGCGCTGGCGGCAGCGGCATCCGACCTGAGCGCATCGGCCGTGCTGCTCGCGCACACCCTCGACGACCAAGCCGAGACCGTCCTGCTGGGGCTCGCGCGTGGGTCGGGCGCGGCCAGCCTGCAGGGCATGGCTGCCGAGTCGGGCATCTACCGGCGCCCGCTGCTCGGCATCCGCCGGGCGGTCACCCGCGCGTTCTGCGCCGACTCGCGCCTCGAGCCGTGGAACGACCCGCAGAATCTCGACCCCTCTTATGCGCGTGTGCGCGTGCGAGAGCGGGTGCTGCCTGTGCTCGAGCGCGAGCTCGGGCCCGGCGTCTCCGAGGCACTCGCCCGCACCGCCGAGCAGCTGCGCGAAGACAACGACGCCTTCCTGCAGATGATCGACGAGACGATCGAGGACATCGTCGAGCACGTCGAGGCCGGCATCGGCGTCGCGGTGAGCGCGCTCGAGGCGAATCCGGCCGCGCTGCGTGGGCGCATCGTGCGGTTCGTGGCCCAGTCGGAGTTCGGAGTGGCGCTCGAGCGCGTGCACGTCCAGGCGGTGCTGCGGCTGGTGACCGATTGGCACGGGCAGCAGCCGCTCGACCTGCCGGGGTTCTCGGCCGCGCGCGAAGGCGGACTGCTGGTGTTCCGGGCGTCGGAATAGGATTTTCGAATGCTGCCCGAAGACGTTGAGTCCGAGATCGACAAGGTGCTGCTGACCGAAGAGCAGATCACCGCCAAGCTGCGCGAGATCGCCCGGCAGATCGAGGCGGACTACGAGGGCCGGGATCTGCTGCTCGTCGCCGTGCTGAAAGGCGCCGTGATGGTCATGGCCGACCTCGCCCGCGAGTTGCAGCGACATGTCGAGATCGACTTCATGGCCGTGTCGTCGTATGGGAAGAGCACGCACTCGAGCGGGGTCGTGCGCATCGTCAAGGACCTCGACGTCGACCTGTCCGGCCGCAATGTGCTCATCGTCGAGGACATCATCGACTCTGGGCTGACGCTCGACTGGCTGCGGCGGAACCTGCAGTCGCGGAATCCTGCGTCGCTCGAGGTGTGCGCGCTGCTGCGCAAGCCGGATGCCTTGAAGGTCGACATCGATGCGAAGTACGTCGGCTTCGACATCCCCAACGACTTCGTCGTCGGCTACGGCCTCGACTACGCGGAGCGCTACCGGAATGTGCGCGGGGTCGCTGTGCTCGCCCCCCACGTCTACTCGTAAGACTGCGTCTTCATAGAACGCCTTCGGCGAACAGGGAGACATCGCTCAGATCTCAGGGCGTAACCTCTTAGCACCATGAATCTCAAGAAGCTCTTCCGTGGGCCGATTCCGTATATCGTCCTCGCGGGCATCATCGTGTGGATCGGCATGAGTGTCTTCACCATGTCCGGTTTCAAGGAGATCACCACGCAGAAGGGCCTTGAGCTGCTCGCCGACGGCAAGGTCCAGTCGGCGCAGATCATCGACGGCAACCAGCGGGTCGACCTCGTGCTCAACTCGCCCGACGGCGACAACGGCGACCACGTGCAGTTCTATTACGTGAACCAGCGCGGCGCCGACGTCGTGAAGGCGGTCGACAACGCCGACCTGTCGAAGGGCTTCGACGACAAGGTCCCGCAGCCCAGCATCTGGGGCTCGCTGCTCGGCTTCCTGCTTCCGGTGCTCGCCATCGGCGCGCTGTTCTGGTTCATGCTCGCGGGCATGCAGGGCGGTGGCAACAAGGTCATGCAGTTCGGTAAGTCGCGGGCGAAGTTGGTCTCGAAGGAGAGCCCGAAGGTCACCTTCGACGACGTCGCGGGTGCTGACGAGGCGATCGAGGAGCTGCAGGAGATCAAGGACTTCCTGAAGGAGCCGGCCAAGTTCCAGGCGGTCGGCGCTCGGATCCCGAAGGGCGTGCTGCTGTACGGCCCTCCGGGAACCGGCAAGACGTTGCTCGCTCGCGCTGTCGCGGGTGAGGCGGGTGTGCCGTTCTACTCGATCTCGGGCTCGGACTTCGTCGAGATGTTCGTGGGCGTCGGCGCGAGCCGCGTGCGCGACCTGTTCGACCAGGCCAAGCAGAACGCCCCGTCGATCATCTTCGTCGACGAGATCGATGCGGTCGGCCGGCACCGCGGCGCAGGCCTCGGCGGCGGTCACGACGAGCGCGAGCAGACCCTGAACCAGCTGCTGGTGGAGATGGACGGCTTCGACGTCAAGACGAACGTCATCCTGATCGCGGCGACCAACCGCCCCGACATCCTCGACCCCGCCCTGCTGCGCCCGGGCCGCTTCGACCGCCAGATCGGCGTGGACGCGCCCGACCTGCTCGGCCGCAAGCGCATCCTCGAGGTGCACGGGCGCGGCAAGCCGCTTGCGAAGTCCGTCGACCTCGAGGTCGTCGCGCGCAAGACGCCCGGGTTCACCGGTGCCGACCTCGCGAACGTGCTGAACGAGGCCGCGCTGCTGACCGCGCGCTCGAACGCGCAGCTGATCGACAACCGGGCCCTCGACGAGGCCATCGACCGCGTCGTCGCAGGACCCCAGCGCCGCACCCGCGTGATGAAGGACAAGGAGAAGCTCATCACGGCGTACCACGAGGGCGGCCACGCCCTCGCTGCGGCGGCGATGCGGCACACGGACCCGGTGACGAAGATCACGATCCTGCCGCGCGGCCGGGCTCTCGGCTACACGATGGTGCTGCCGCTGGAGGACAAGTACTCGGTCACCCGCGAGGAGCTGCTCGACCAGCTCGCTTATGCGATGGGCGGCCGTGTGGCAGAGGAGATCGTGTTCCACGACCCGACCTCGGGGGCTGCGAACGACATCGAGAAGGCCACCGGCATCGCCCGCCAGATGGTCACCGACTACGGCATGAGCGCGAACATCGGCTCGGTGAAGCTCGGCCAGTCCTCCGGTGAGATGTTCCTCGGGCGTGACATGGGCCATCAGAGGGACTACTCCGAGAACATCGCGCAGACGGTGGACTCCGAGGTGCGCGCGCTGATCGAGAAGGCGCACGACGAGGCCTACCAGGTCATCAACGAGAACCGCGAGATCCTCGACCGTCTGGCCGCCGAGCTGCTCGAGAAGGAGACGCTCGACCACAACCAGATCGCCGAGATCTTCGCCGACGTGCAGAAGCTGCCCGAGCGTCCGCAGTGGGTGTCCAGCCCGAACCGGCCGCTGCCGAACATCCCCCCGATCGAAGTGCCCGCTGCCAAGGCTCCGATCGACCCGGGTGTGACCGACGGCGGAATCGACAGCGGCTCCTCACGGCGCCGCAGCCCCGGGATCAACCCGCGCCCCGCGACCGCCTGAGGCCGCGGGCGTGACCGGCATCGACCGCGCACGCGTCGAGGCGGCCGTCGCAGAGCTGTTGGCTGCGATCGGCGAGGACCCGGCGCGCCCTGGGCTGCGGGAGACGCCGAGCAAGGTGGCGGATGCCTACGCCGAGTTCTTCTCCGGGCTCGGTGAGGACCCGATCGCGCCGTTGCGCGAGACGATCCCGGTCGGCGACGTCGAGCCGGAGCTCGTCATCGTGCGCGACCTCGAGTTCCGCTCGGTGTGCGAACACCACTTGCTGCCGTTCCTCGGGCGGGCGCACCTCGCCTACCTGCCGGCCGAGAAGGTGGTCGGCCTCGGCAGGCTGCCTCAGCTCGTCGACACGCTGGCGGCGCGTCCGCAGCTGCAGGAGCGGCTCACCGAGCAG